>JBAXQV010000008.1:0-32717 GCA_037131575.1 Actinomycetota bacterium | reverse complement strand
GTGGAGGTTGGGTGAGGTGGGGCTGCTAGGAACTGAAGGGGACAGGGAGGGCTGATTCGATGACTGCACGATTTCCGGAACTTGGGTTCTATGGGTTGGCGGGGGCACCCAAGTCGCCGGCCGACCTCATTCCCGAATGCCGCGACGGTGAGGCACTGGGCTTCGGCACGGTGTTCCTGAGCGAGCGGTTCAACATCAAGGAGATCGCCACCATCAGCGGTGTGGCCGGAGCCGTCACCAGCACCATGCGCATCGCCACCGGGGTGACCAATCACAACACCCGCCACCCCATCGTGACGGCCAGTTACGCCACCACCATGCACCGCCTCACCGGTGGCCGCTTCGTGTTGGGCCTCGGCCGGGGCATGGACCGCATGTTCGACGCTTTCGGTCTGCCGCGCATCACCACTGCGCAGATGGAGGACTTTGCCGGCCTGATGCGCCGGTTGTGGCATGGCGAGGTGGTGGTGAAGCACGACGGGCCGGCAGGCAGTTGGCCGGTGCTGGCACTCGACCCCGAGTTCCGGGAAGACATACCGATGCTGCTCAGCGCGTTCGGGCCACAAAGCCTGCGTCTCGCTGGCCGATGCTTCGACGAGGTGCTGCTGCACACCTTTTTCACCGACGAAACCCTGCAGCGCTGCGTGCGCACGGTGAAAGATGCCGCCGAGCAAGCAGGCCGTAACCCCGACGATGTGAAGGTGTGGAGCTGTTATGCCACCGTGGGCGATTGGGTGCCACCCGACCTGCGGTTGAAGAAGACGGTCGGTCGCCTGGCCACCTACCTGCAGGCCTACGGCGACTTGATGGTGCGCACCAACCAGTGGGACCCCGCCGTGCTCGCCCGCTTCCGCGCCGACCCGTTCGTGGCGGGTTTCCGCGGCGCGCTCGACGGGAAGGCCACCACGGCCGAGCTCGAACACGTGGCCACGCTCATCCCCGACGAATGGCTGGCCCCTGCGGCGACGGGCACGCCGGCCCAGTGCGCTGCCGCCGTGGCCCGCCAACTCGAACTCGGCGCCGATGGCGTGATCTTGCACGGTGCTGCGCCCACCGAACTTGCCCCGGCGGTGGAGGCCTACGGCCGACTGGCCCGCTGACATCACAGGGGCGGGCGGAGTACCACCTCACCCGCCATGTGCGCCGCCGGGGTACGGTGAGCCCATGGGCGCCGACCTCTCACCCGACCACGACCCGTGGCAGCAACTGCTCGCCGGGGTGCAACTGCCGTTCCACCCCGAGTTGCGCATACCCGAACTCCACGAGGTGACCCTGCCGGTGCCGCTGCCTGCCCCGGTGGCCGATGTGGAAGCCGCTGCATTCGAGCAGGTGGTGGAGGTGTTCGGCCACACCGTCGAGCCAGGGATGACCGTTGCCGTTGGCGCAGGGAGCCGCGGCCTCACCGACCGGGTGGCGTTGCTGCGCGGCACCATCGAAGGCCTGCGCTCGTTGGGTGCCGAACCATTCGTGGTGCCGGCCATGGGCAGCCACGGTGGAGCCACCGCCGCAGGCCAGCGCGCGATGCTCGAAACCCTGGGCATGACCGAAGCCGCGCTCGGTGCCGAGATCAGGGCCACCATGGACACCGTGGAGGTGGCACGCACACCCGATGGCATGCCCATCTACCTCGACCTGCACGCAGCCGGGGCCGACCGCATCCTGCCGGTGAACCGCATCAAACCGCACACCTGCTTCAAGGGCCCCATCGAGAGCGGTTGCACGAAGATGGCCGTGGTGGGCTTCGGCAAACAACCCGGTGCTGCCCAGATCCATTCGTGTGGACCCATCGAGATGCGCAACCGATTGCTCGCCGGTATCGACGCGCTGCGCGCCACGGACCGCCTGTTAGGTGGTGTGTCGTCGCTCGAATCGACGAGCGGCGATGTGGTGAAGGTGCGCGCCCTCGATTCGTATGAGGTGGGCGGCGGTGCCGAGCGCGAACTCACCGACGAGGCCCGCGCGCTGGTGCCGGCACTGCCATTCGACGAGATCGACGTGCTCATCATCGAACGCGGCGGCAAAGACATCAGTGGCACCACCATCGACCCCAACGTGACCGGTCGGTTCTGGGTGCACGGACTGGCCGACGGCGACCGGCCGAACGTGTCGAACATCGTGCTCCTAGGCATCACCGAGGTGTCGGGCGGCAACGTGCTCGGTATCGGGTTCGCCGACTTCATCCCGGTGTCGGTGGCGCGAGGTATCGACTGGAACAAGACCTACATCAACTGCTTCACCGCCGGTGCCAGCGGTGTGCGTCGCAGCCGCATGCCCATGGTGCTGCCCACCGAAGACGACTGCGTGAAGGCGGCCCTCAGCATGTGCGGCAAGGGCATCCACGAACCCAAGCGCGTGGTGCGCATTCGCAGCACACTGCACCTCACACGTTGCTGGGTGAGCGACGCGCTGCTCTCGCAGGTGCCCACTCAACTGCCGTAGGCGAACCCGAGGTCGGGTGCGGTGAGCATCGGCAGGAACGGAATGCCAGCCGCATCGGCCATGGCGCCGCAGCTGCCCCCACGGTCGACCACCACGGTGATGAGCACCGGATGCGCACCGAACTCGCGCACGGCCTCGACCGCTTCCATGATCGACGTTCCGCGCGTGACGGTGTCTTCGGTGATGACCACTCGGTCGCCAGGTTGCAGAGCACCGGCGATGCGACCCTTCACCCCGTGATCCTTCGACTCCTTGCGCACCGAGAAACTGCGCAGGCCCCTGCCGCGACCGGCAGCGATGGCGGCAATGGAATACGCCACGGGGTCGGCACCCATGGTGAGCCCACCGATGGCATCGGCATCGCCGGGGATGAGCGACAGGGCAACCTCGGCCATCAACAGCACGCCGTCGGGCCGACATGCCGTCTGCTTGGTGTCGAGGAACCACTCGCTCTTCGCGCCCGACTTCAAGGTGAAGTCGCCTCGCTTCAGGCTGTAGCGCAGCACATGGTCGCGCAAGGCGGTTCGGGCCGGGTCGAGTGCGGGGAGGTCCATCACTCCGACGGTAGTCGGCGGCGCAGCAGCACTTCCTGTGCGACTGTGGCGGCGTGCACACCGTCGGCGGTGAACACATGCCCTACGGCCACGCCCCGGCCGTTGATGAAGCCGTGGCAGCTCATGTCGTAGAGATGCCACTGATCGGCTCGCAACGGGCGATGGAACCACACCGTATGGTCGAGGCTGGCGGCGAACGTGCTCGACCAGTCGGGTTCGTCGTCGGGCCCCTGCATGGCCGGCCAGCCCGGCGCGCCCGACACGGCCAGAGCGCGGCGCACCGTATCGGTGGGCAGGTCGTCGCTGAGGTAGGCGAGCCAACAGCGGTGCACCAGCGGGTCGTCGCCGACGGGTGCGGTGACCTTCATCCACATCGCCGAGCGACCCACACCGGTGCGATCGGCATCGACCAGCGCACTGCGGGGCACTTCGCGGCGATCGAACGACGACGTCCACGAAGTGGGGGGCAGGTCGAGGGGGCCGGGAAGGCCCGCCGCCATGGCAACGGTGGTGACATCGGCCCCTGTTTCAGTGCGCTGGAACGACGCCTCGAGATTCAAAATGGCGCCGATGGCTTGGCGCGCCACCACACGCCGCGTGCTGAAACTGCGGCCATTGCGGATGCGATCGACCTCATAGCGCACCGGTTCGGTGTTGTCGCCACGACGGATGAAATAGGCGCGCAACGAATGCGGCTCCAATTCGGCATCCACCGTGAGCGCTGCGGCACGCAATGCCTGCGCCACGATCTGGCCGCCATACAGGCCACCCCACGGGTAACGCGGGCCGGCCCCTACAAAGGTGTCGGGCCCGTGCGGGGCAAGTTCGAACAACGGGCCGAGATCCATGCACCATCGACGCTACCGGCACGATTGCGCTGCTCAGCGATACAAGACGTTCGGCACGGGGTACAGGAGCCGAACGTAAGAATGGTGTCAGTAACACCGGGAATGTTTGATTCTGACGCCATTGATGCGTATTCTTCGGGCTATGGCAAAAAAAGGACCGAAGAACCCGCTCTCCAACGACCATAAGGCTGCAATGGCCGCTGGTCGCACCGAGGGCCGGGCAGTGCGTGAATACCTGGAAGCACTGCGCACCAACAAGCCCAAGCGTGGGCGTAAGCGCACCCCCGACACCATCAACGCTCGTTTGAAGCAGATCGATGCTGAATTGGCTGAGGCCGATGCCATCGAAGAACTGCGCTTGCTGCAAGAGCGTCGCAACCTCCAGGCCGAGCTCAACTCCATGGGTGCCGGTATCGACATGTCGCTTGCCGAGGCCGAGTTCGTGAAGGTCGCGAAGGCATACTCCGAGCGTCATGGCATTGCCTACGTCACCTGGCGCGAAGCCGGTGTCGACGCAGCGGTGCTCAAGGCTGCCGGTATCGGCCGCGCCGGCTGAACCCGTTGCGGCCACTGGCCGCAGACATCATCTCTGCTATTCAGGGCAACAGGTCGTCGAGTGCATCGACGGCCTGTTGCGCGTACTGCAACGATCGATCGAGTGAGAAGGCTCGATCGAGCACATCGGCACCGAGCGCGGCCACAGCGGGGTCGCTCTCGAGCAATGCGCGCACATCGCGGCGTTCATCCCACGCCTGCAACGCATGCCTTTGCACGATGGCATAGGCATCATCGCGGCTCATGCCAGCTTGAACCAGCGCCAAGAGCACGGCTTGGCTGAACACCAGGCCATGGCTCGAATCGAGGTTGGCCCGCATCTGGACACCATCGACACTGAGCCCAGCCAGTAACCGTTGCCCGCGACGCATCACGTAATAGGCCAGTAACGACGAGTCGGGAAGGATGACGCGCTCGACCGAACTGTGGGAGATATCTCGCTCATGCCACAGCGCGATGTCTTGCATCCCAGCCTGCAGGTTGGAACGCAGGATTCGTGAGAGACCCGAAATGGTTTCGGCAGAGATCGGGTTCCGCTTGTGCGGCATTGCCGACGAACCCTTCTGCCCCGCCCGGAATCCTTCCATCACTTCGCGCACCTCAGTGCGTTGCAGATGGCGCAATTCCACGGCGATGAGTTCCATGGTGGAACCAACGGCAGCGCACGCCCAGAGGTACTCGGCATGGCGGTCGCGGGCGATGACCTGCGTGGCCGGCACCGGGGTGAGCCCCAAGCGTTGACCCACGAACTGCTCGACCCGCGGATCGATGTTCGAGTAGGTGCCCACGGCCCCGCTCAGTTTGCATACGGCGATGGCGGTACGAGCAGCACGCAGGCGCTCACGATCGCGATGCACCTGCAACGCCCAGAGCGCCACCTTGGCCCCGAACGTGGTGGGTTCGGCATGCACCCCATGGGTGCGGCCGATCATGACCGTATGGCGATGGGTGCGGGCCAACTCGACCAGCGTGGCGAGCAGCGCAGTCGCCGCTTCGATGAGCAGATCGGCCGCGTCGCGCAGCATCCAGCACCACGCCGTGTCGACCACATCGCTCGACGTGAGGCCGTAGTGAATCCACGAACCCTCGGGCGCACCGATGCGTGCCTGCACCACATCGACGAAGGCAGCGACATCGTGGTCGGTGATGGCTTCACGATCGGCGACTGCCTGCACGAACGCGTCGTCCACCTGCGGTGCTCGTTCCCGGCACGCGGCGGCATCGGCGGCCGACACCAACCCGAGTTCGGCATGAGCATCGGTGGCCAGCAACTCGATCTCGAGCCAGCGACCCATCCGCGCCGTATCGCTGAACACGGCCGCCATATCGGGAAGTGAGTAGCGCGGAATCACAGGGTCACGCCCAGTGCAAGTAGTCGTCGCGCTCGGGCCCCACACCCACCACCGAGATGGGCACACCAACCTGCGCTTCCACGAGCTCCACGAACGCTTGTGCCGCGGCTGGCAGGTCGGCGCGGTGGCGAATGCCCCGCAGTTCGGTCTGCCAACCGGGCAGCTCTACGTACTCGGGCACCACATCGGCCAGCACATCGACCCGGTCGGGGTAGTTGCTCAGCAGTTCGCCGTTCACCCGGTAGCCCGTGCACACCTTCACCGTGGCGAACGTGTCGAGCACATCGAGTTTGGTGAGTGCCAGTTCGGTGAGCGAGTTGATGCGCGCGGCCTGGCGCAACATGAGGCAGTCGACCCAGCCGGTGCGACGGCGACGGCCGGTGACGGTACCGAACTCGCGGCCGATCTCGACCAAGCGGTCGCCATCGGCATCGAGCAGTTCGGTCGGGAACGGTCCTGAACCCACGCGGGTGGTGTACGCCTTGGTGATGCCCACGATTCGGCTCAATTGGCGAGGGCCGATACCGGTGCCGGTACTGGCCCCACCGGCGGTGGGGTTCGACGATGTGACGAACGGGTAGGTGCCGTGATCGAGGTCGAGGAACGTGGCCTGCGCGCCTTCGAGCAGCACGTCGGCGCCGTTGTCGAGGGCATCGTGGAGCACGCTCACCGTGTCGCCCACATAGGGCGCGAGACGGGCACCCAAGGTGCTGTACTGCGCCACCATTGCATCCACGTCGAGTGCTTCGCCACCAGCCGCCACCAGGGCCGCATTCTCGGCTTCGGCGCGGTCGCGAACCGCGGTTGCGAAACCAGCGGCGTCGAGCACATCGCCGGCACGCAGGCCCACGCGGCGCGACTTGTCGGCATACGCCGGACCGATGCCCTTCAGCGTGGTGCCGATCTTGGCATCGCCGCGACCCTGCTCGGCAAGTGCGTCCCAGGCCTGGTGCCACGGGAAGATGAGGTGCGCATGACTGCTCACCACCAGGCGGTCGCACGACACACCGCGCCCTTCGAGTGTGTCGATCTCGCGGAACAGCGTGGGCATGTCGACCACCACACCGTTGGCGATGACCGGCACCACGTGCGGGTACAGGATGCCGCTGGGGATGAGTTGCAGCGCGTAGCGCTGGTCGCCCACCACCACCGTATGGCCGGCATTGTGGCCACCCTGATAGCGCACGACATATCCGTGATCTTTCGACAACAGGTCGATGACCTTGGCCTTGCCTTCATCGCCCCATTGGGCGCCGACGACGACGGTTACCGGCACGGCACGCTCCTCACACAGCAGGTGTCCGCAGTTGGTCACGGAACGTGTGGAAAGCCTAGTGCCCCAACCCGTTGCGCTGGCAGACGGCGCCGATACCGTCACGGGCATGTCGGGTGATTCGGGCGTGATGCGCCGTATGACGTGGGCAACGATGGACCAAACGGCTCGTGCAGCACTGCTGCATCGCGGGCTCAACGACATCTTCGACCCGGGCCTGCGCACCGCCATCGGGCGCATCATCGACGATGTGCAGGCCAACGGCGATGAAGCCGTGTGCCGCGCCTTGCACGACTTCGACCACATCATGCTCGAGCCTCATCAGTTGCGGGTGAGTGCCGACGAACTCGACACTGCCCGGGTGTCGCCTGAGGTCGATGCGGCCATCGACGACGCCGTCGCCCACCTGCGGGCCTTCAACGAGCGGCTCATGCACCGCGCGGCGCACTGGAGTTTCGAGAGCGAACCGGGCCTGGTGGTGGGCGAGAAGGTCAGCCCCATCACCTCGGCCGGGCTGTTCGTGCCCAGCGGCAAAGCCAGCTACCCCAGCGTCGCCTACCAACTCGGTGTGCCTGCTGTGGTGGCCGGTGTGGCCGACATCGCCCTCGTGGTGCCACCCATTCCGGGAGGCGCCGGTGAGGTCGACCCTGCGGTGCTCACCGTATGCCGCAAACTCAGTATCACCCAGGTGTTCCGGGTGAACGGGCCGGCGGGTATCGCGGCACTCGGCTTCGGCACTGAGACGTTCCCCAAGGTGCGCAAGATCGTGGGTCCTGGCTCGCCTGCCGTCACCTGCGCCCAAGTGGAAATGCAACGGCACGGGGTGGCCACCATGATGCTGCTCGGCCCCACTGAAAGCGTGGTCATTTCCGATCACTCGGCCGACCCGGTGCGTCTCGCTGCCGACCTGCTCATCGAGGCCGAGCACGGCACCGACTCGGCAGTGGTGCTCATCACCACGTCACCGGCCCTGGCCGATGCGGTCGACGCCGAACTCGAACGGCAACTGGTGTTCCTGCCCGAGGTACGAGCCACTGCCGCCCGGGCATCGCTCGGCGTGAACGGCGGGTGTGTGTTCGTGGCCGACCTCACCGAGGCAGCCGCCGTGGCCAACGCCTATGCCCCCGAGCATCTGCAACTCGTGGTGGCCGACGCTCACCTCGAGTCCACGCTCGACGCGCTCACCGACGCCGGTGAAATTCTCATCGGCCAGCACACGCCGTTCAGCGCCGCCAACTTCGTCATCGGTTGCCCGGCGTCGCTGCCCACCAGTGGCTTCGCCCACGTGTCGTCGGGCATCACGGCCGAGGCGTTCCTGAAGCGCACGGCGGTGGCTCGCGCCGATGAAACAGCGTTGCGGCGGATGGCTCCGTCGATCGTGGCGCTGGCCGACCACGAAGGCTTCCCCGCCCACGCCAACGCCATCCGTAACCGTTTCGGCGGCGACCTCACCCCCAATTGACGCGTACAGTGCAGGCGTGCCTCGCTCACGACTGTCGCTTCCCGCCGTCCTGCTCATCATCATCCTCGGTGGTGCCGGCGTGGCTCATTTCGCCAAACCCGATTTCTTCGATCCGATCGTGCCCGATTGGATGCCCGGCTCGAAGCGAATGGTCACCTATGCGAGCGGCGTGGTCGAGTTGGCGGCTGCACTGTTAGTGGCCATCCCGCGCACACGTCGCATCGGCGGTTGGGTAGCACTCATCACATTCATCGGCGTGTACCCGGCCAACATCCAGGCAGCACTCGATGGCGGCATGAAGGAGATGGAACCACCGTTCAACTCAGCCGCAGCAGCGTGGTTGCGTTTGCCGCTGCAGTTACCGCTGTTCTGGTTGGCCTGGAGGGTGGCCAAGGGCACCGCCACCCCGGCATCGTGAGCACCCCGGCATCGTGAGCACCACCCGGGTTCTGCTGGTCACCAAGGGGCACCCGTTCGAACGCGAACCGTTCCTGGCCCTGTTTGACGCCAACGAGCAGATCACCTACGAACACGTCGAGCACCCCGACGCGCAGGAACGCCTGAACCCACAGCACCTCGGCGATGTGGATGCCATCGTGTTCTACGACATGCCTGGCATGCAGTTCACCCGAGCCGAACCACCGTTGGCCGTCGTGGCGCCCTCCCCCGAGTTCATGGCCGGGTTCGAGGCACTGCTCGATGCCGGCGTGGGCATGGTGTTCCTGCACCACGCCATCGCATCGTGGCCCGCGTGGCCGCGATATGCCGACATCGTGGGAGGCCGCTTCCATTACGGACCGGGCATGCTGCACGGCATCGACTACCCCGACTCGGGCTACCTGCTCGAAGTCGACCACACGGTGCAGGTGCTGGCGCCCGAGCATCCGGTGTGCGCCGGAGTGCCTGCGGAGTTCGGGTTGCACGACGAGTTGTACCTGGCGCCCATCGTGATCGACCCCGCCGACCCGAACACCGTGCCACTACTGCGCACCACGTCCCCACTCACGCCCGACCAATTCTGGTCCACCGACCTTGCCCTGCGCGGTCGCCGCAACGAGCGCGGTACGTGGACCCACCCCAGTGGCGATGCACTGCCCAACAGCGATCTACTCGGCTGGGCCCGCCCGGTGGGCAACTCGCGCACCGTGTACCTGCAACCCGGCGACGGCCCCTCCACCTACGCCAACCCCCACTACCGACGCCTGGTCGCCAACGCCATCGAGTGGGTCGCTACTCCCTGACGAAGCGAACGCCCACGCAACGGTTCACCCGACCGGGATGATCCGCCGCACGAGGCAGCACCGCGATACTGGGCGGGTGACCATGCACTCTCAACCCGACGCGCTCGCGATGCTGCCGTCGTGGCGCCCCGGCCCAACCCGCGATGCCATCGTCGAGTTCCTCGGTGCCAGCAGCGCAATCGACCCCGCCGATCGCGTTGCGGTGTTCGACAACGACGGCACCCTGTGGTGCGAGAAGCCTGCCTACCCCCAGCTGGCGTTCTTCTTGCACGAACTCGGAGCCGCAGTGAAGGCCAACCCTGCACTGGCCGAACGTGCCGAATACGCCGCGCTCTTGCGACGCGACGATGCGGCTGTGGCTGCGCTTGGTATCGGCCGGGTGGCGCTGGCGTTGGCCGAACTGTTCGAGGGAATCGACCCGCGGGCCTTCAGCGAACTCTCCTATCAGTTCATCCATCAGGGCACCCACCCCACCCTCGGTCGCCCGTTCGCCGGCACCGTGTATCAGCCGATGCTCGAACTGCTCGACGCGTTGCGTGCCCACGGGTTCGCCACGTTCATCGTGTCGGGTGGTGGTACCGAGTTCGTGCGTGCCATCAGCAGCTCGCTGTACGGCATCGCACCTGAAGGTGTGGTGGGCACGCTCATCGGCTACGAGTTCCGCAACGAAGGCGGCGCTCCATCGTTGGTGCGCACCGCGTCGCTCACGGGCGAAGCGAACGAAGGTGCCGCCAAGGTGGTGCACATCCAGCAGCATCTCGGCCGCCGCCCGGTGTTCGCAGCCGGCAACTCGGTGGGCGACCGCGAGATGATCGAATGGGCGATGGCAGCCAGCGGCCCCACGCTCGGTCTGCTTGTCGACCACGACGATGCTGAGCGCGAGTTCGCCTATGTCAGCGTGGCGGGTACGTTCGAGAGCGATGAGAACATCGTCGACATCGCGCAGCGCGAAGGGTGGGCTGTGGCGAGCATTCGCAACGACTGGGCCCAGGTGTTCCCTGCCTGATGTGGTGGCACTGACATGATCGCCGCCGAACATGGACTCAACCTTGCCGTGCTCGTGGTGGTTGCTGCCACGTTCTTGGTGTGGAGCCTCATCGTTGCCCGGGTGGAACGATGGAACCTGACCGCGCCGATGTTCTTCGTGATCGTCGGTTTCAGTCTCATGCATTGGCCATTCCATGTGGAAGCGCTGCACCTCGGCAGCACGGCGATACGCGAAGTGGCCGAGATCACGTTGGCGGTGGTGCTCTTCGGCGACGCGGCACGGGTGAGCGTGAATGAACTTCGCCACGATGCCGCTGTACCTACACGCTTGCTCACCATCGGCCTACCGCTCAGCATGGTGCTGGGCACCGTGTTGGCGCACCTCCTGCTTCCCGGGGTGGGCTGGTGGGTGTGCGCCGTGGTGGGTGCCGCCGTTGCCCCCACCGATGCCGCCCTCGGCGCAGCGATCGTCGATGACGAACGGGTGCCCGAGCGGATTCGCCGCATCCTCAATGTGGAGAGTGGGTTGAACGACGGCATCGCCACACCGTTCGTGAAGTTCTTCCTCGTGGCAGCGGTGGTGGGCACCAGCCTCGAAGCGTCATCATCGGGCCGCGCTGTGGCGGAACTCGTCGTCGGCGCCGTGGGCGGCGTGCTCATCGGTGCTGTGGGCGGGTGGTTGTTGGTGCGAGCGCGTGCGGCGGGGTGGACCACCGCATCCACCACGGCACTCGGGGTCACCGCACTGGCGCTGGTGGCATACGCGGCATGCATCGAGGCTGGCGGCAACGGGTTCGTCGCTGCCTTCGTGGCCGGGCTCGCCTATGGCACCGTTACCCGCCACGCCGATGAAGCAGCGCTCGAGTTCACCCACGAATCGGGCCAGTTGCTCTCGATGGTGGTGTGGTTCCTGTTCGGCGCCGTCATGCTGCCGGCACTGGCTGAAGCCACCTGGCACGACATCGCGTTCGCGCTCGCGGCGCTCACCGTGGCGCGCATGGTGCCGGTGGCACTGGCACTGCTGGGCACAGGCTTCGACCGGGCCACCATTGTGGTGCTCGGGTGGTTCGGGCCGCGAGGGTTGGCTTCGGTGGTGTTTGCCCTGTTGGCCTACGAGTCGCTTGCACCCGGCGATGGTCTCCGCGTGGTCACCGTCATCACCGCCACCGTGTTGTTCAGCGTGGTCTTGCACGGGGCGAGCGCAGCACCCGTGGGCAAGCGCTACGGCGCCACCCACGCAGACGTTGCCGACGCCGAAGCGCTGCGCTCAGCCGACTGAACGCTGCACACACCGGAAGCCGATGTGGCTCATACCGGTGTCGACCATCTGCGGGCGCCGCGCAGCTGGCCGGTAGCGGCGGCAATATGAGTCGGCGCAGAGGAACGAACCGCCCTTGATGACCTTGCGCGGCATTCGGAACTGCGGTTGCGCAGGGTCGTAGCTGCCGTCCACATCGCCGCCGCGGGGGTTCACCGGAACACAGCACGGTTTGTCGGCATCATCGGGGTGGTGGGCCGTGTAGTAATCGTCGGTCCACTCCCACACGTTCCCTGCCATGTCGACCAGGCCGTAACCGTTCGCTGGAAACGATCCCACCGGCGTGGTGTGCCCGTATCCGGCCTTGGCTCGCCAGGGGAAGTCACCGTGGTAGTAGTTGGCCAGAGCTGCACCGGGTTGCTCGGGATCGGCACCCCAGGTGAACGGCATACCCTCGAGCCCACCGCGGGCCGCCACTTCCCACTCGGCCTCAGTGGGCAGGCTCAGCCCCACCCACGCTGCGTACGCGGCCGCATCTTCATGGGCCACATGCACCACCGGGTGGTCGGCGAGTCGCGCCACGGATGAACCCCGCCCATCGGGGTGCTGCCACGAGGCTCCCGGGGTCCACATCCACCACTGGCTCAGGTGGCGCAGGTCGACCGGGCCGGGCGTGGGCACGAACACCATCGAGCCGGGCACGAGGTTCTCGACAGGTGCCCCCGGAAAGTCGGCAGGGTCGAGCGGTCGCTCGGCCACCGTGACGTAGCCCGTGGCAGCCACGAACGCGGCGAACTGCGCGTTGGTGACGGGATGCCGGTCGATGGCGAACGCGTCGACGGTCACCCGATGCGCCGGGGCTTCTTCCGGATAATGCTCGTTCGACCCGATGGCGAAGGTGCCGCCGGGTATGGCGATGAGGTCGTGGCCCTCCGCCGCGGGCGACGCAGCGGAGGTCACGACCGCACACCTGTCATGCCGAAGGCAGACCGGCCTCGAGCTTGGCCAGCATGTCGGTGATGGTGAAGCTCGCCGAATGCTGCGAGGGCGGGAACTCGATGAGCGACTGCGCCATCTGCATCACCATCGCCTGTGCCGGGATGACCAACCATGCATGGTCGAGCACCCAGTCCCAGTAGGTGTTCGACGTGTAGTCGGCGCGCTCGTACGGGTCGAGGCGCAGGTTGAAGATCTTCGGCGCACGGAGCTTCACATAGGGCTCGAACCACACCTGCAAGGTACCGGCCGCACGTTGCTCCATGAACACGAACTTCCAGTTGTCGTAGCGCAGCGCCGTGAGGTCGCCGTCGTCGCCCACGTAGAAGAAGTAGTTACGCGGGCTCTTGTCGGTGGCGCCAGTGATGTAGTCGAGCTGGTTGAACCCGTCGAGGTGCACCTTGTACTCGGTGCCGTTCAACTCGTGCCCGGCCTTCAACTTCTCGGCGATGTCGGCATCGCCCGCAGCGGCGAGCAGGGTGACGAACCAGTCGTTGTGGCTCACGATGCCGTTCAGCACCGTGCCCGCCGGAACGTGGCCTGGCCAGCGCACCATGGCGGGCACACGGTAGGCGCCCTCCCAGTTCGAGTTCTTCTCGCTGCGGAACGGCGTCATGCCGGCATCGGGCCACGAGTTCATGTGCGGGCCGTTGTCGGTGCTGTACACCACGATGGTGTTGTCGGCGAGGCCGTTGTCGTCGAGGAACTGCAGCAGCTCGCCCACCACTTTGTCGTGGTCGATCATCGTGTCGTGATACTCGCTCTGCCAACGGCCGGCCTGGCCGCGGCTCTCGGGCTTCACGTGGGTGCGGAAGTGCATGTGCGTGGTGTTGAACCAGACGAAGAACGGCGTATCGGCGTCGTTCGCCTCGGTCATGAACCGCACGCTGTGCTCGAGCACCTCGTCGTCGATGGTCTCCATACGCTTCTTGGTGAGCGGCCCGGTGTCTTCGATGCGGCCGTCGGCGTAGCTGTGGATCACGCCACGCGGGCCGAAGCGCTGACGGAAGTTGGGGAACTCGGCTTCGGTGGGATAGTCGGGGTGCTCGGGCTCTTCCTCGGCATTGAGGTGGTAGAGGTTGCCGAAGAACTCGTCGAAACCATGTGCCGTGGGCAGATGGTTGTCGCGGTCGCCGAGGTGGTTCTTGCCGAACTGGCCGGTGGCATAGCCATTCGCCTTCAGCGCCGTGGCGATGGTGGGGTCCTTCTCCTTCAGACCCAATGTTGCGCCGGGCATGCCCACCTTGGTGAGGCCGGTGCGGTAAGGGTTCTGGCCGCAGATGAAGGCGGCACGGCCCGCGGTGCAACTCTGCTCGCCGTAGTAGTCGGTGAAGCGGGCACCCTCACTGGCGATGCGATCGATGTTCGGGGTGCGATACCCCATCAGCCCAGAGCTGTAGCAACTCAGGTTGGAAATGCCGATGTCGTCGCCCCAGATGATGAGGATGTTCGGCTTGCTCGAGTCGGCCACGGCCCCGCCCTTTCATGACTCGCCATTCGGATGAATGACGACACTCCCACATTGGCGAGCACCTCGCCGCCAGGCATCACCCTGCCTGGGGTGATTCTCCTTCGCTTCGTCGTTCAAGGGCAACCAATGCCACGCCCAATGAACGGAGTCGGTCGAGGATGCCATCGAGGCCCGCCTGGTCGATGAGGTCGGTGTTGAGGACAGTACGCCCGCCACCGGCCTGCACGTGCACGTCGGCAAATCGTTCGGAACTCGTTGAGTCGAGTTCCCCCTCGACTTCGATGCGGTATCGCGACGTGCCCATGCTCAGCTCCCTCCAGCACTTCCCCGTGACATCAGCCTGGCTGGGCAAACGCCGTTGCGGATCACCCCGTGAGAGTGAGTTGTGCTCGAACAACCAGTTCTTTACGCTGCCATCATGGGCACGAGCCGTTCGAAGTCGCTTCCCCCGGCGCTTCGGCCTGCGGTGTTCTCATCGACCAAGTTCCTGGCGCCGCAGCCGCCGACGGCGATGCTGCGCCGCCCCGATCTGCTCGAGCGCCTCACGAGCGCCGATGGTGTGTCGTTGACCATCGTGGTGGGGGCTCCAGGTTCCGGTAAATCGTCGCTGCTGTCGATGTGGTTTCACTCGATTCCCGATCAGACCGTCACATGGCTCTCCGCCGACCGCGGCGACACCGACCCTGTGCGGTTCATGCGCGGTTTCGTTGCGGCGCTGCAACGAATCGAACCCGATTTCGGGGCCGAAGCCGCCGACCTCATCACTCTCGACCGCGAGGTCACTGCCGACGCGCTCGAATCGATCTTGGTCGATGACTCGACCTTGGGGCGCCGCCTCACGGTGGTGATCGACGATTTCCAGTTCGTGTCGCCAGCAGCAGCAGACCTGCTGCAACAACTCCTCGTTCGCCGCCTGCAGAACATCCGCCTCGTCATCGGCAGTCGCAGCGACCCCATGGTGGGGCTGCCCCGACTCAGGCTACGCAACGACCTTGCCGAGATTCGTGAAGCCGATCTTCGGCTCGACGCCGCGGAAACGAGCGCCTTCGTGAGGTTGATCGGGCTCGACCCTGCCAGCATCGACATCGAGGCCCTGCAACGCCGCACCGAAGGCTGGGTGGCCGGCGTGCAACTGGCCACGCTGTCGGTGCTCGGCGCCGATGACCCCGCCGCGCGCATCCACGAACTCACCGGCAACAACCAGACCATCGCCGGCTACCTCACCGCTGAGGTGCTCGCCAACCAACCCGATCCGGTGCGCCGCTTTCTCGAGGACGTCTGCGTCGTCGACGAACTCGATGTTGCGCTGTGTACTGCGCTGACCTCACCGACGCACCCCGACGAGGTGGTGACGCTCGAGACCATCGAGACTGCACATCTTTTGCTGTCGCGCGTCGACGCCGATGGCACGCTCTTCCGTTTTCACCAGTTGTTCGCCGAACTGCTGCGAGCGCAGTTGCGGGCACGCGACCCCGAGCGCCTGTGCGCGCAGCACCGTCGCGCAGCCGGGCACTTCGGGCAGAGCAAGCAGATCGAACGGGCGATCTACCACTACTGGGCCGCTGGCGACGGTGACGCTGCCGCGGCGCTGGTGAATCAGAACATGCTGGCCGTGTATCTGCGAACCGAAGAGGCACCGCTCGTCGATGTTGGCCACGAGGTGAGCCAAGACGAAATGCTGCCCGAACTTTCGGGTGTGGCCGGGTACTCACTGACGATGTTGATGAATGGTCGCGGGGCGCAGGTGATCACCTTCATCGATCGAGTCGAGCGCGTCGTGGCAACCATCGATAGCCAGACTCGGGCGAAGTTGCGGGCGGTGAAGATGGGGGCGTTCACGCAAGTGGGTGACTTCACGAAGGCCGCACACATCTGGCCCGACATCCTCGCCGCGCTCCGTACCGGCGATGCCGAACTCGATCCGTGGACCACGGTGGCAATCCCCATCGCCGTACGCACGCTCGCGTGGGAAGAGCAGTTCGACCAGATCGAACAAGCCGTTGCATGTTTCGGCCCGGTAGTCGACCCACGCGTCATCCAAGTCGATCTTGCCGGCGCCCTCGCCTTCGCCGAACTCGAGCGTGGCGACATCAGGGCGGCCGAGACGAAGGCACGAGACGCAGTGCGCCGGTCAGTCGAACTGGGCGTGGCAGGAAGTGGCATCGACGTCGCCGCACGCGCTGTGTTGGCGATGACGCTGCTCGAACAGGGCGACTTCGCGGCCGCCGAAGCAGAGTTCGCAGCGGTGCTCGCCAACGCCGCACCCGAGCGAGTGCCATCGATGGTCGTTGCGTCGCTTGGGCGCGCGCGCCTCCTGCGAGCCGGCGGTCACTTCGAGGCGGCATTGGCCACCGTCACCAGTGCGCGCGGGTTGATCGGGCATGTCGAGCCCGCCAACACGGTCTCCACCCGTCTCGACATTGCCGAGGGAACATTGCGGCTCGCTCTCGGCGATGTCGATCACGCACAGGCGTTACTGCTACGCGTACTGCCCGGATGGCGAGCACTTGCGTCGCGAGCATGGCTCGAACTGGCTCGCCGCGACCGCACGGCGGAGGCCACCATCGATGCCATGGAAGCCGCCGGTTCGTCGTGGTGGCACGCGTACATGGTGGCTCTCCTCAGAGTGCGTTTCGCGATCGACAACAACACTCCCGATCTCGACCAACGTTGTTCCGATCTGCTCGATCATGCCGAACAGACGGGGGCGCTGTTGCCCATCGTCGAAGCCGGTGCCAATGTGCTCACCGCCGTCTCCCGTGTGGCCCGGCGACGTAGGTTGACGCCGTTCATCGAACGGCTCCTCATCATGCGTCCGTTGCCCCGGCCGGCCAATCAGGCGCGGCCCGAGTACACCGTCGACGAACTGTCTGCACGCGAACTCATCGTGTTGCAATACATGGCCACGTCGATGAACAACCACGAAATTGCTGAGGCGTTGTACCTGTCGGTGAACACGGTGAAGACACACGTGAAGCATGTGCTGCGCAAACTTGCCGCAGCGTCACGGGCCGAGGCCGTGAAGCGGGCGCAGGAGCTGCACTACCTGTAGGCGAACGAGCCGCGCCGCGACCCCATGCGCAACAACAGCAGGTCGTACGTGATCTTCAGCACACCGGCGATGATGAGCGGCCAACCGAATGTCGAACGGTCGAGCATCCAACCGGCGAGGAACGGTGGCACAGCAGCCACCAGGCTGCGCGGCACGTTGGTGACACTCGCTGCGGCGGCCCGTTCGGCAGGCGTGACCACCGACATCACGAACGCGTTGCGCACGGGCACGTCCATGCTGGCCAATAGGCTGCGCGCCAGCAAGCACGCCACCGCCCACTTCGCAGTGGGCATGAAGGCCGCGGCGATGAGCAGGACCTGCGCAGGCAGGTGAGTGAACACCATGGTGCGAATCGGGCCGATACGTCGTTCGATGCGCGCCGCCAACAACCCCGATGCAGCCGACAACACACCCATCGTGCCCAGCACCAGGCCCGCGTTGGCGAGCGTGAAGCCGAACCGTTCGAACAGCCACAGGGCCAGCAGCGATTGCACGGTGAAGCCACCTCCGAACGCGTCGAGGCTGAACAGCGCTGCGAGGCGGTACACGATGGGGCGCGATTCGCCGAGTGGTGCCGGCCGTGCGGCACCGTGCGGTTCCACCGAGCTCGACAGGGTGCGATAGATGAGCAATGCCACGGCACCACCAGCGGCGTACACCACGAAGACCGTGCGCAGCGACCAGCCGAAGTGTTCGGGGATGCCCGCCGAGAACAAGCCCGCTGCGGCGCACAGCGAGCCGGCAAAGGTGTAGATGGCGAACAGCCGTGTTCTCCCCGCAGCGTCGGTGGTGTTGGGCAAGAGCGACTGTTCGATGGGCTGGAACACGCTCACATCGCCACTGGTGGGGTTCACCGTGCCGATGAAGCCCACCACCAACAACACACCGAACATCTGGGTGGTGGCGAACACCAAACCGGTGGCGATCATGAGCAGCGACCCGACTTGTAACAAAGTCCGGCGCGCAAACCCGGAGGCCGACGTACCGGTGAGCAAGGTGAGCAGCGCCGACCCGAGCAGCATGCCCGTGACAATGACGCCGATACGCGCCCCGCTGTAGCCGATTGACGTGAGATACGCCGACAGGGTCACTGCCACCGCACCGTCGATGAACCCGCGGGTTCCGCGGCTGGCAATGAGGAGCCGGCCGTCGGAGGTGATCATCGCCCGTGACACTAGGCCCGGCGGGCCCGCAGCGTCAGACGCTGACCGTGAGGTGCTGGCCGTTGGCGTCGGAAGCTACATCGACGGTGATGGTGCCACCTTCGGCGACCTTGCCTTCCAACACGAACATGGCCACGGGGTCGCTGATCTCGCGTTGGATGACGCGCTTCAGCGGGCGGGCACCGAACGTGGGGTCGTACCCCTCGTGAGTGAGCAACCCTTCGGCTGCCTCGGTGACATCGAGGGCGATACGGCGATCGGCCATGCGCTTACGCAGATGCCCGAGTTGGATACCCACGATGTGGCGCAGATCGGCCTCCGAGAGCGACCGGAAGCGGATGATCTCGTCGACACGGTTGATGAACTCGGGTTTGAAGAACGCCATGGGATCGCCAACCAAGTTCGAGGTCATCACGATGACCGAGTTGGTGAAGTCGACCGTGCGGCCCTGGCCATCGGTGAGGCGCCCATCGTCGAGCACCTGGAGGAGCACGTTGAACACATCGGGGTGGGCCTTTTCGATTTCGTCGAGCAACACCACGCTGTACGGGCGGCGCCGCACGGCCTCGGTGAGTTGGCCACCTTCGTCGTAACCCACATAGCCAGGGGGCGCACCGATGAGGCGAGTGACGGAGAACTTCTCCATGTACTCGCCCATGTCGATGCGTACCATCGCCTTGTCGTCGTCGAACAAGTAGGCAGCCACGGCACGCGCCAATTCGGTTTTGCCGACACCGGTGGGGCCGAGGAACATGAATGACCCGATGGGCCGGTTGGGGTCGCTGAGGCCCGCTCGCGAACGGCGGATGGCGTTGGCAACGGCGGTGACCGCATCGTCCTGGCCGATCACGCGTTGGTGCAGCAGCTCTTCGAGATGCACGAGTTTCGACATCTCGCCCTCCATGAGCCGGGTGACGGGCACGCCCGTCCACTTGCTCACCACTTCGGCGATGTCTTCGGCGTCGACCTCTTCTTTCAACATCCGGTTGCCCTGCTGCAACACATCGAGGTGCGCCGTGGCATCGGTGATGCGTCGTTCGAGTTCGGGGATTCGGCCGTAGCGAACCTCGGCGGCGAGGTTGAGGTCGGTCTCGCGTTCCACCATGGAGCGCAGTTGTTCGAGCTCTTCTTTCAACGTGCGGATGGCGGCGATGGCCTGCTTCTCGCTCTCCCAGTGACCGCGCATTTCGGCGGAGTCGGCCTTCAAGGAATCGAGTTCGCCCTGCAGCACGTCGAGCCGCTCGCGCGATGCCGCGTCGGTTTCTTTCTCGAGGGCCACGCGCTCGATTTCGAGTTGCAGCATGCGCCGCTCGACCACGTCGATCTCGGTGGGCAACGAGTCGATTTCGATGCGGAGCTTGCTGGCCGATTCGTCGACGAGGTCGATGGCCTTGTCGGGGAGGAAGCGGTTGGTGAGGTAGCGATTGCTGAGCACGGCGGCGCTCACCAATGCCGAGTCTTGAATGCGCACACCGTGGTGCACTTCGTAGCGTTCCTTCAGACCGCGCAAGATGGCGATGGTGTCTTCCACACTGGGCTCGCCCACGTACACCTGCTGGAAGCGCCGTTCGAGCGCCGGGTCTTTCTCGACGTATTTGCGGTATTCGTCGAGCGTGGTGGCACCGATCATGCGCAACTCACCGCGGGCGAGCATCGGCTTGATCATGTTGCCGGCGTCCATGGCACCCTCGGCGCCACCGGCACCCACGATGGTGTGCACTTCGTCGACGAAGGTGATGACCTCGCCGGCGGCGTCGGTGATCTCCTTCAGCACCGCCTTGAGTCGCTCTTCGAACTCACCGCGGTACTTCGCCCCGGCGAGCATGCTGGCGATGTCGAGCGAGATGAGCCGCTTGTGCTTCAAGCCTTCGGGCACATCGCCGTCGGCGATACGCCGAGCGAGGCCTTCCACGATGGCGGTCTTGCCCACACCGGGCTCGCCGATGAGCACCGGGTTGTTCTTGGTGCGGCGACTGAGCACCTGGATGACTCGGCGGATCTCATCGTCGCGGCCGATGACCGGATCGATCTTGCCCTCACGAGCGCGAGCCGTGAGGTCTTGGCCGTACTTCTCGAGTGCAGCGAACTGCTCTTCGGGGTTCTGGCTGTTCACCCGGTGGCTGCCACGGGCCTGCTTCAGTGCCTGCAGCAACTCTTCGCTGCCCACACCCAAGCGCTGGTTGAGCGCGAGCAGGAGGTGCTCGACCGACAGGTAGTCGTCTTTCAGATCTTTGCGGTATTGCTCGGCGTTGGCGAAGGCGTTGGTGAGCTCGCGGTTCATGCGCGGTTCGTCAGTGCCGTAGGCCTTGGGCAGCTTGGCCACCGCTTCGTCGGCCTTGTTGCGAATCATCAGTGGTGCGAGGCCGAGGGCCTGCAGCACCACCGGGGTGAGCGTGTCGTCTTGCCGGGTGAGCGCGGCCAGCAGGTGGTCGGTGGTGAGCTCGGGGTTACTGAACGCCCGCGCCTGGTCGACGGCCGCACCGACGGCCTCCTGGGTCTTGATGGTCCACTTCTTCGGATCGAGTGCCATACCGGAACTCTACACCCAACGCAGAAAACCTGCTACGAGTCGTATCAACTTTTTCAGCCTCAATTCAGCTCAGGAGCGTCCGATGGCGAATCCACCGTCACCACAGCAATTCGGTGGGGGTGCTGCTAGAACTCTGGGGTGCGTTTGATCGCCTGCGACCTCGACGGGACCCTCCTCGATCCATCGGCACAGCTCTCGGCCCGCTCGGCGGCGGCATTACGCGCTGCAGCCGCCGCCGGGGTGCATGTGGTGCTCGCCTCGGGCCGCCCGCCGTTCATGCTGCAACCGGTGCTTCCCCACGTGGGCGATTCGGTCACCTACGGTGTGCTCGCCAACGGGTCGGTGGTGTGCACCCTGCCCGATGGCGCACCGATGCGCGAGGTGCATTTCGAACTCGCCCAGGCCACCGGCGTGATCCGCCAATTGCGAGCAGCCGATGACGGCTACGGGTTCGCGTTCGCCACCGATGCCGGGTTCGCCCACGAAGACGGCTTTGCGCAGCGCATGCCCGCCCCGCAAACCATTCCCCGCTCCGACGACGCGCTCGACGCTGCCGTGGGCGCCACCCGGGCGGTGAAGCTGATGGTGTTCCACCGCGACCACCGCGTGCACACGCTGCTCGACCTGGTGCCCAGCATCGTCGGCCCCGAGTTACAGGTGAGTCACCTCGGTGCCGATTGCGTGGAGGTGGGGCCGGCCGGTGTCGACAAGGCCACCGGCTTGGCGTGGCTGTGCGACCACCTTGGTGTCGATGCCGCCGATGTGGTGGTGTTCGGCGACGAATACAACGACCACGGCATGCTGCAGTGGGCCGGCCACGGTGTGGCCATGGCCAACGCCGACTCGGTCACCAAGGCACTGGCCGACGAGGTGACGCTCAGCAACGCCGACGACGGCGTCGCCGTGGTCATCGAACGCCTCCTCGCCGAGCGTCGCTGACGCGCTGTCCACCCTGAGGTGGACACCCTCCGCCGCGGATCAACCTGAGGGGTGAGCACGCGGCGACTCCAGTGGGAAGCCCCAGCGGAGCGGTGTTCCGTACGGTGCTCGTACGCCGCACAACCGTGTGCGGCCCGAACCCTGTTCGGTCACACAGCCGCATGGCTTCCAGGCATCGTTCGACGCGTGGGCAGCGGCCTGCGCCGCCAATACCGCCTGCCCGATCACCCCAGATTCTGTCAGCGCGGTGATCGGAACAGGCGCCACGACACTCCGAACCAGATACCGATGGCGACGAGGCAGACGAACGCCGACAGGAAGGGCCTGCCGGTCGATGAGCTGTCGCACAGGACGTTCGTGTTGGGCGAGTACATGAACCATCCCCCACCGTCTGCACCGCGCATCCGCGCCACCAAGGCACTCGCGATGACCGTCAGAGCCGCACCGAGCGCGACCGACATCACAACCCTCCGACCGATGTTCATCGGCTCATCATCTCACCAAAACCCACCACGCCCGCACGGGATACACGACCTCTGGCCGAGCTTGTCCAGGAAATGGTTGTCTACAACCGTGGTTTGGACGAGCTCCGGCCCGGCGGGTCAGCGTGTGCAGGGCGGGCCTGCGCGCAGTGGGCGGCGGGCAGGGAACGCAACGGAACGTCAGCGGACGTGGATGAGGTCGGGCAGTTGCCAGGTCTTGTCGAAGTACTCGATCTTCGGCGCGTAGAACCGGAAATAGGCGAACCAGCCACGCCCGGGAACGGTGGGGATCCAGTTGCTGTCGCCAGCGGCCGGTGGGGTGGGGCCGATGTGCAATGTGACGCTGCCGTCGGCGTTCACCACCAGCGGGTCGCGCGATGAACGGTCGGCGCGCTCGTGCGGGTTGTCGATGAAG
Organism: Actinomycetota bacterium; assembly: GCA_037131575.1. Classification (GTDB taxonomy): domain Bacteria; phylum Actinomycetota; class Acidimicrobiia; order Acidimicrobiales; family Ilumatobacteraceae; genus VFMC01. Next base: position 9,700 of record JBAXQV010000008.1, on the reverse strand, counting down.
CAGCGGGTGTCGGCGTCGTACGCGGTGAACGACCAGAACTGCTCGACCGGCGCGTCGGCCGGCACCACCAACTCGTAGTGGCGGTCGCCGGTGAGCCACTCGCCCGCACTGTCGCGTCCCACGTGCAGATACACCTGCCCGAGCCCAGGGGTGTGCGTGGTCATACCCTTCGATGCGGTGACCGCTTCGTAGAACCAGGCGGTGCGCTCGTCGAGTTGGGTGGTGTGCTCGGCTTCTTGGCTGGCGTCGAGGAACAGTGCCAACTTCCAGTCGCGGCCCGGGTACACGGTGGCGCCCTTGAAACGGGGCTCGAAGCCGATGGCACGGGCCATGGCCTCGCCCACCACGGTGGCCTCTTCGAGAATGCGGCGCTGGCGCTCGGTGGGCGCGAACGGCTCGCCCTTCACGATGCCCAGGTGTTCGAGCGACGCCACCGAAATGCGGTCGCGCTCGTGCACCGGTTCGTCGTTGATGATGCGTGACAGCAGCTCCCAGTAGGCGATGCCGCGCGGCTGGGTGCCGCTCCACGCCCGACCGTCGGGCCGCACGACACGGGTGGGCGGCGGGTTGTCGATCTGGCTAGCCGGGTACACCCGGTAGGCGGCAAGCGTGCGCTCGGCCTCGTGCGGGTCGGTGGTGAGGATGCGGGTTCCGTGCATCACGTTCATGGTGGGCATGTGCACCACGATGGCGTCGGCGATGTCGGGCACCTGCTGCCCGGGGCCCACCAGCACATAGCGTGCGCCGGCACCGGCATCGGGGCCTGCCAACCCGGTGTCGGAGATCGGCCGCTGCCAGAAGTCGAGCACGCCACCGGCTGTGGGGCCGGCAGGCACGTCGATGACCAGCGGGCCGGTGCGGTTGAGGTTGGGGAAACCAACCAGGTACGGCGTGGTGGCGTTTGCGGTGAGCAACCCCAGCTTGTCGGCGAACGTGACGTATTCGACGATGTCGCCGTCGCCCACCCCGAACACGTCTTCATGCTCACGCTGCCACTGCGCGAACCCCATCAGCGGAATCGACCACAGGTAGCCCTGCACGGCACGTTGGAAGTCGAGTTCGTCGAACAGCCGGGCCGTCGTGTCGGCCGACGGATACCCCTGCGAGAAATCGAGACGGCCGATGCGGCTGTCGACGGGTGCGGCAAAGATCGGGTCAGGAATCGCGGTCATGCCCCGAACGTACGAACCAACCCGCCTGGCCGCATCACCCGCGCAGAGTGAATCTCAGCTCCCGAACGGGTTGGGACGCTGCGTGAACACCGCCACCGTTTGGCGCAGCGGCACCAAATCGCGGCGAGGGGCCCGGCGTTGCGCATCGGCCTCGACCGCCGCCAAGTAATGGCGCAGTTGCTCGTTCTCATCGCGTAGGCGCAGCACTTCGGTTTCGAGTTCCATCACGCGGCGGATGCCCTCGAGGTTCATGCCATCGGCGGCCAGTTCCTGGATACGCCGCAGGCGATCGATGTCGACATCGCTGTAGCGGCGGTTGCCACCCTGGGTGCGAGCCGGCTGCACCAACCCGCGGCGCTCGTAGATGCGCAGGGTTTGCGGATGCATGCCGGCCAGTTCGGCGGCAACGGAGATGACGTACACAGCGTGATCTTTCGATCGCATGATCAGACCTCCACTCCAGCATTCGACGCCCCGGAATTGGGCATTCGGTCTCGCGGCGACACGGTAGTCGCTGCAGCGAACGCCTCGATTGCGGCGCGCTGTGCTTCGTTCAGATGTGCGGGCACCTGTACGTCGACGGTGACGATGAGATCGCCGGTGCCCTTGGCGGTAGTGACGCCCTTGCCCTTCACCCGATGCCGCGAACCCGACTGCGTGCCGGCCCGCAACCGCAACGTGACACGCGGCCCCTCGAGCGTGGGTACATCGATGTCGCCACCAAGTGCGGCTTCGGCGAAAGTGACCGGCACACGTACGGTGAGGTTGTCGCCATCGCGGCCCAAGAACGCGTGCGGGCGCACATTGCACTCGACGATGAGGTCGCCCGACGGACCACCGTTGCGGCCCGGGCTGCCCCGCCCCTTGAGGCGGATCTTCTGCTTGTCGGCCACACCGGCAGGGATGCGTGCCTGCACTTCGCGCTGGCGCTTCTCGAGCCCCGTGCCCAAGCACACCGTGCACGGATTGTCGATGACGACACCACGGCCACCGCAGCCCGCACACGGTGAAGAGAATGAGAACGGGCCCTGGTTGTCGTCGATGGTGCCGCGCCCACCGCAGCGAGAACACACCCGCGGCGAGCTACCGGGCCGCGAACCACTACCGGTGCAGGTGACGCACTGCGCATCGGTGGTGAGGTAGAGCGTGGTGGTGAGGCCACGCACGGCATCGGCGAATTCGAGCGTGAGCGATGCCTCGTAGTCGTTACCGCGTTGAGGGCGGCTACCGGCCGACGCACCACTGCCGCGACGACCGCGGCCGAACATCTGCCCGAGCAGATCGCCGAGCCCCTCGGAACCCACGTTGAACGAGGTGTCGTTGCCCGGCCCGCCAGAACGAGGAAACCCGCCCATCGGGCCGAGCCGACGTACCTCGTCGTACTCGGTTCGTTTCGCTTCGTCACCGAGCACGTCGTATGCGCCGCTGATCTCTTTGAAGCGCTCTTCGGCCTTGGCATTCCCGGGGTTGGTGTCGGGATGGAACTCGCGCGCAAGCTTGCGGTACGCCTTGGTGATCTCCTTGGCCGTGGCGGTCTCGGGAACACCAAGCAGCTTGTAGTAGTCCTTCTCGAACCACTCGCGCTGGGCAGTCACTTACCCACGCACCTTCACCATGGCCGGTCGCAACACGCGGCCCTTCCAGCGGTAGCCCGTGCGCAATACCTCGACCACCACCGGCCCAGCCTCGGCGTCGGCACCATCGGCAGGTTCGTGGATGACGGCTTCGGCGACCGCAGGGTCGAAGGCATGGCCGGCCAGATCGAGTGCTTCGAGGCCCTGTTTGCCGAGGGCACCGATGAGCGCCGACCAGATCGACTCGACACCTTGCACGCCGTGCGCGAATGCCGCTTCACAGGCATCGAGCACGGGCAGAATCGCCTCGGCCATCTTGCCCGTGGCGCGGTCGATTTCGTCGGCCTGTTGGGTGGCGGCGCGCTTGCGATAGTTCTCGAAGTCGGCCTGCAAGCGCAGCGCGATCTCCTTGAACTGATCGCGCTCGGCCATTACCGCGGCGATGTCGCCTTCGGCAGGGGTAGCCGCCTCGTCGACGGCAGGTGCCTCACCTGATGGTTCGAATGTGTCTCCGTCGGTCATCGCCCACGGCTCACTGTTCGTCGACGATTTCGGCGTCGATGATCTCGTCGTCGCTACCGGCATTGCCCGCCTGCCCACTGGCCGAGGTGCCCGCCGCAGAGGCATCGTCGCGGCTGGCGGCTTCGTACAGCTTCTGGCTGAACGCCTGGCTGGCGCCGGTGAGCTTCTCGTGCGCAGTGCGGATGGCGGCCACATCGTTGCCGGCGAGCGCCGTCTTCAATTCGGCCAACGGCCCTTCGACGAGTTCCTTGTCGGCACTCGACAGCTTCTCGCCCTGATCGCGCAGCACTTTTTCGGTTTGGTACACCAACGAGTCGGCGTTGTTGCGCACTTCAGCCTCGTCGCGGCGCTGACGGTCTTCCTCGGCGTGTGCCTCGGCGTCGCGCACCATCTGCTCGATGTCGCGCTTGTCGAGCGTGCTCTGGCCGGTGATGGTCATCGACTGCTCTTTCGAGGTGGCGCGATCTTTCGCGCTGACGTGCACAATGCCGTTGGCATCGATGTCGAAGGTCACTTCGATCTGCGGCACGCCGCGCGGGGCCGGCGGCAGGTCGACGAGCTGGAACTTGCCGAGCGTCTTGTTGTAGTTGGCCATCTCGCGCTCGCCCTGCAGCACGTGGATTTCGACACTGGGCTGCATGTCTTCAGCAGTGGTGAACACCTCGGTGCGGCGGGTGGGAATGGTGGTGTTGCGCTCGATGAGCTTGGTCATGACACCACCCTTGGTCTCGATGCCGAGGCTCAGCGGGGTGACGTCGAGCAGCAGCACATCTTTCACATCGCCGCGCAACACACCGGCCTGCACCGCCGCGCCAACGGCCACCACTTCGTCGGGGTTGACCGTCTTGTTCGGCTCTTTGCCGGTGAAGCTCTGCACCAGCTCTTGTACGGCTGGCATACGGGTGGAGCCGCCCACGAGCAACACGTGGTTGATCTGGCCCTTGGTGAGCCCGGCATCTTTGATGGCCTGTTCGAACGGGATACGGCAGCGCTCGAGCAGGTCGGCGGTGAGCTCTTGGAACTTGGCGCGGGTGAGTGATTCGTCGAGGTGCAACGGACCATCGGGGGTGGCAGTGATGAACGGCAGGTTGATCTGCGTCTGCTGCACCTGGCTGAGTTCGATCTTCGCCTTCTCGGCGGCTTCCTTCAGGCGCTGTGTGGCCATGCGATCGGCCGCGAGGTCGACACCGTGGGCGGTCTTGAACTGGCGCACGAGCCAGTCGATGATGCGCTGGTCCCAATCGTCGCCACCGAGGTGGGTGTCGCCATGGGTGCTCTTCACTTCGAACACCCCGTCGCCGATTTCGAGCACCGACACGTCGAACGTGCCGCCACCGAGGTCGAACACCAGCACGGTCTCATCTTCGGCGCCCTTGTCGAGGCCGTAGGCGAGGGCGGCAGCCGTGGGTTCGTTGATGATGCGCAGCACTTCGAGGCCAGCGATCTGGCCGGCTTCCTTCGTGGCGGTGCGTTGTGCGTCGTCGAAGTACGCCGGCACGGTGATGACGGCCTGGGTGACAGTGTCGCCCAGGTAGGCCTCGGCATCGCGCTTGAGCTTCATGAGCGTGCGCGCGCTGATTTCCTGCGGGGTGTAGCGCTTGCCGTCGATGTCGTCGCTCTTCCAGGCCTGACCCATCTTCGACTTGATGCTGCGGAAGGTGCGGTCGGGGTTGGTGATGGCCTGACGCTTGGCCACTTCGCCGACGAGCACTTCGCCGGCCTTCGAGAAGGCCACCACCGAGGGGGTGGTACGCCCACCTTCGGCGTTGGGGATGACGATGGGATCGCCCGCCTCGAGAACCGAGACGACCGAGTTGGTGGTGCCGAGGTCGATACCGACTGCCTTTGCCATGTTCCTGAACTCCGTTGATTTTGGGGGGGTTGGGGGGTGCAACTACAAGATCGTCGGTCAGCGCGAGAAAACCTGCGTTGACCTGACGCAAGGCTAGAACCGATCGGAGCGCCACCACAACCTGGAACGCAGAAAGCTTGAGTTACATACACTCAAGTTTCTGCGGAGGCCGGTGAACGGCACGGCCAGTAGATTCGAGCCGTGCAACTCGTCGATCTCCGTATCTTCACCGAGCCCCAACAGGGCGCCTCCTACGACACCCTGCTGGCCGTGGCCCAGCGCGCCGAAGCCCTCGGGTTCGGGGCGTTCTTCCGCAGCGACCACTACGTGAAGATGAGCGATGTGTCGGGCCTTCCCGGGCCCAGCGACGCCTGGATCACCCTCGCCGGCCTCGCCCGCGACACCTCCACCATTCGCCTCGGCACCCTTGTCTCACCGGTCACGTTCCGCGGGCCGGGCCTGTTGGCCATCAGCGTCGCCGGGGTCGACCAGATGAGCGGTGGCCGCGTGGAACTCGGGCTCGGGGCAGGTTGGTTCGAACTCGAACACACGGCGTACGGGTTCGACTTCCCGTCGCTCGGCACCCGGTTCGACATGCTCACCGACCAACTCGCCATCGTCGACGGCTTGTTCAACACTCCCATCGGCGACACCTTCACCTACCGCGGCACCGCCCATTCGGTGGTCGATTCGCCGGCACTGCCCAAGCCGGCCCAGCAGCCGTTGCCCATCATCATCGGTGGTGGTGGGCCCACGAAGACCCCGGCACTCGCCGCCAAGTACGCGGCAGAGTTCAACACCCCGTTCGTGCCGCTCGAGTTCTTCGTGGCCCAGTGCAACCGAGTTCGCGCCGCGTGCGAGGCCATCGAACGCACCCGCCCCATGGTGTACTCCGGCGCATTGGTGGCGTGCGTGGGCGCCAACGAAGCCGAGGTGGCACGCCGTGCCGCGGCAATCGGCCGCGAGCCCGACGAGCTGCGCCAGAACGGCGCGGCGGGCACCCCCGAGGAAGTGGCCGCCACCATTCGCCGCTGGAACGAGGCCGGAGCCGAGCGCATCTATCTCCAAGTGCTCGACCTCGACGATCTCGACCATCTCGACCTCATCGCCACCGAGGTCGCCCCCCTGCTCGCCTGAGGGGCAGAATGACGAGATGAGCGAACACGATCTCGTCATCCGCAACGGTGTGGTGGTCGATGGCACCGGCGCCGCGCCACGCCACGCCGACCTCGCCATCAGCAATGGTGTCATCACCGCCGTCGACCCCAAGGTTGGCGGCCGCGGTGCGCGCGAGATCGACGCCGACGGGGCCACCATCACCCCTGGGTTCATCGACATCCACACCCACTACGACGGCCAGGCCACGTGGGACCCCGTACTGGCACCCAGCAGTATCCACGGTGTCACGTCGTTGGTGATGGGCAACTGTGGTGTGGGGTTCGCCCCGGCCAAGCCCACGCCCGATCAGCACGACTGGCTCATCGGGTTGCTCGAGGGTGTGGAAGACATCCCGGGCACCGCACTCGCCGAAGGCCTCACCTGGGACTGGGAGACCTTCCCCGAGTATCTCGACGCGCTCGACCGACGCACCTATTCGCTCGATGTGGCCACCCAGGTGGCGCACGCACCGTTGCGGGTGTACGTGATGGGCGAGCGTGGCGCGAACCCCGACGAGGTGCCCACCCTCGACGAACTCACGGCCATGGCGGCCCAGGTGCGCGCCGGTATCGAGGCCGGGGCGCTGGGGTTCACCACCAGTCGTACCTACATCCACCGCACCCGCGACGGCGCCCCGCTGGGAACGCGCTACTCCACCATCGACGAACTCACTGCGCTCGCGTCGGCCATGGCCGACACGGGCCGCGGTGTCATCCAACTCATCAGCGATGCCTACCAATCGCCCGACGCCGAATTCGCCGCAGCCGAAATGGTCACGATGCGTGCTCTCGCCGAGGCCACACGTCGGCCGCTCAGCATGACGGTGCAGCAACCCGAGGCACTGCCCGACCGCTGGCGCGAGATGACTGCGTGGGTGGCCGAGTGTGCAGCCGCCGGGCTGTCGTTGAAGACGCAGATCGCGCCTCGTCCCATCGGCGTACTGCAAGGCCTCACCTCCACCATCAACCCGCTCATCCTGTGCCCCAGCTACGCCGCCGTGGCGAAGTTGCCGTTGGCCGAACGAGTAGTGGCACTGCGCGACCCCGAACGGCGCGCCCGCATCGTGGCCGAACATGCCGCCACCTCCATCGACGGGCTACTGGCCGAACTCACCGGAGGGTTCCACAAGCTCTTCCCCATGAACGACCCGGTCGACTACGAACCGCCTGCCTCGGCGTCGGTGGCCGCACGCGCCGCAGCCGAACGGCGCTCGCCGGTGGATGTGTTGCTCGATCTCCTCGTCGAACTCGACGGCAACCGGTTGCTCTACATGCCCTTGTTCAACTTCGCGAAGGGCAACCTCGACGATGTGCGCGAGATGCTGCTGTCGCCCCACGCCCTGATGGGCCTGAGCGATGCCGGTGCACACTGCGGCACCATCTGCGATGGCAGCAACACCACCACAGCTCTGACGCTGTGGACCCGCGACCGCACCGCCGGGCCCACCCTGCCCATCGAGTTGATGGTGCACCACATGACCCAACGCACCGCCGAGCACGTGGGTTGGTTCGATCGTGGTGTGCTGGCACCTGGCTACCGCGCCGATGTGAACGTCATCGACATGCACACCCTGGCGGCACATCCGCCCACCATCATTCGCGATCTCCCGGCGGGCGGTGCACGGTTGATGCAAACCGCCACCGGCTATCGCCACACGTTCACCCACGGGGTCGAGACATTCCTGAACGGCGAGCACACCGGCGCACTGCCCGGCCGGTTGGTGCGGGGTCAGCGGCCGGCGCCGCGCTGAGCCGAGATGAGTGGGTCGCCGAGAGCATCGGCGGAAACCGGCGGGCGCCTCGCCACAGGCACGCCCACTGGCGGCGGTAGAGGTTGCGCCGACGGCCGAGTGGGTGCCGACGCCTGAACCCCAGCAGATCGAGCCGTGTTCGGGCGAGCCGCTGCAGGCGTACCCGCTGCGCGAGCGGCCGCACGGGCAGCGGCAGGCCGACCGAGACGAATGCGCAGGATGGCCGCCGTGGCCACCACGATGGCCAGCACAACGGCCACGATGCGATACACGCGGTTGGATGTATCGGTGCCCGACAGCCCGGCGTGGAGGAACACCATCCACACCAGCACGTAGCTGCTCATGTGGATACCGCGCCACACCTTCTTCGACATCCGCTTCATCAACCATGAGGTGATCTGCACCACGGCGAGGATGTACATCGACACCACACCGATGGCAACCGCTGTGGGGCGCCAGGTGGATGCGAACGGAACCAGCACTTCCTTGGCGCCGAAGTGCACATAACTGTCGGCAATGAGCGAGCCCACGTGCAATGCCGTGGCGGTGACGGCGAGGCCGGCGAACCAGCGATGCATCGCCAGCATCCACGACGGGCGATCGACCGGCTTCAGCGCGCGGGTGGCCATGAGCACACCCCACACGAAACTGGCCATCAACAAGATGGCTGCCACCATGCCGCTCGAGCGAGCGAAGTACCACCACACCTGTGATGTCATGCGGTCACCTCATCGGCTTGGTGGACGGGCTGCGCCAGCCCCTCGGCGACGAACGCATCCCAGGCATCGTTGGTGAGTTCGGTGCCGTCGGCGAAGCGGGCGCGGCAGGCAAGGCCGAGCGAGTCGAGCCAGGGCAGGCCGGCTTCCGCACCACGGACGAGTACTGCCTTGGTGAACACCTCGGCCCACGCCCCGGTGCCTGCCACCACGGTGGCTTCGATGAGCGCGTCGGCGGCGTGAACCGACACCGGCTGAGCAGTGGCGGGGTCGAGCAGATGATGCGCGGCGGAGCCATCAGGCCGCACCCACGCCCGGCGAACGGTGCCCGATGTGGCCACACCCCCCGTGGTGAGGGTGAGTCGCGCTTCGGCGAGGGCATCATCGACCGGATTCACCACGTCGATAGTCCAGCCACCAGCCTGAGGCGCACGACCCCCCACCCGGAGGTCGCCGCCGATGCTCACCAACGCCCCTTCGGCCCCGGCAGCCAGGAGTTGCTCAACCACGAGGTCAGCGGCCAAACCCTTGCCGATACCGCCCGCGTCGAGCCCGATGCCGGAGGGTGCGCGCACGATGCAGCGGTTGCCATCGATCTCGATGTCGGTAGGGCGAGTGCGCAGCGAGGTACCTGCAGCCAACGACGTGACGTACGCCGGGTTGTCCCAACTGGCGGCGTACCCCAAGCCCACGAGGGGCGCCAACAACGTGGGGTCGAATGCACCGTCGGTGCGAGCCCAGCCCTGCACCATGGCGGTGATGAGCCTGATGGTGGAGGGGTCGACGCTGATGGGGCACCCACCGGCGGCATTGATGCGGGCGATGTCGCTGTTGGGCAGGAACCGGCTCCAGCACTGCTCGAGATGTTCCACGGCCGTGCGGGCGAAGGCGAGGTGAGCGGGTGTGCCGCCCACCACCACCACACGCGCCGCACAGGCCATGGCTCTGAACTCGAG
>JBAXQV010000007.1:0-33358 GCA_037131575.1 Actinomycetota bacterium | reverse complement strand
CCTGACAGGCTGGCGTCGTGGAACTGCCGCTCGACTTGCACTCTCCTGCGTTCTTGGAGGATCCGGCACCGACGTTGCGTTGGCTGCGCGAGCACGACCCGGTGCACGAAAGCCCCTACGGCTACTGGCTGCTCACTCGTCACGACGATGTGGCGTCGGCCTTCCGCGACCCGCGCCTGTCGAGCGAATGGACGAAGAAGGCCGGCAAGGCAGGCCCCACATCCGGTGCGCTCGACAGCACTACCGACCCCTATCGCCACGCACAACAGGTGGTGCTGCATTCGTTCAACATGAAAGACCCGCCCGACCACACCCGGGTGCGCGCCCTGGTGCAGCAGGCATTCAGCCGTGCCGCGGTCGACCAACAACGCGGCCGGGTGCTCGAGCTGCTCGACGGGTTCATCAGTGCCGGCCAGGCGACGGGCCACCTCGACCTCGTCACCGAACTCGCCTTTCCGCTCACCATCACCATTGCTTCGGAGATGATCGGCATTCCGGCCGACACCCAGCAGACGTTCCGGGCATCGTTCGAAGACACCGAACGACTGGGCGACCCCACCGCCAGCCCCGAACAACGCCAGGCGGGCCGTGACGCACTGGTGTGGCAGTTGGCCACCATCGCGTCCGTGGTCGACGAACGCCGCCGCTCGCCGCGACACGACCTGGTGAGCGCGTTGGTGCACGCCGAAGAGAACGGCGACACGCTCAGCGAGGCCGAGATCTTGGCGGCACTGCTCACCATCTACAACGCGGCCGGCACCACCACTGAGCGGATGATCTCGAGCGGCATGTTGTTGCTGTTGCAACATCCCGAACAACTCGAACGCCTGCGCGTCGACCCCACCCTCATCGGCAGTGCGGTCACCGAGATCCTCCGCTTCCACCACCCCAATCAACAAACCACCACACCACGGTTGGCACTCGAGCCCATCGAACTGCGTGGGCGCACCATCCCTCAGGGCGCCACCGTGCGCCTGGCCACCGGCGCCGCCAACCGCGACCCCGAACGGTGGGCCGAGCCCGATCGCTTCGACATCACCCGCCCCGAGCAGTTGAGCCTGTCGTTCGGGCAAGGCATCCACTACTGCATCGGTGCGCCCCTGGCCCGCCTGCAGACCCACCTCGCCATCGAGCAACTCCTCGAACGGTGCCCCACCATGGCCCTTCGCGACGACGACATCAGGCACGACCCGCGCCGCATGGACCGCTACGAGCGCGTGGTCATCACCTGCTGAATCAGGGCTCTACAACCCGCTCGCCTGGCGGTAGGCAGCCTCGGCTGCACGGTTCGATGGATACACCGAGGTGCGGTCGATCACCTCGAACAGGCCGTACCGATCGAGCAACCGCACCACCGGTGCACCCGCACGCGTGATGGCCAACACCCGGCCGGCGGCGCGAATTTCGTGCGCCCCCTCGAGCAATGCCTCGGCGGCAGTGGGGTCGACATCGGCCACGCGTTCGAAACTGAGCACCACCCAGCGCACACCGGGCTCCACGGCCGCACGTGCCAGCACAGTGCCAAGCAGTTCGGCATTGGCGAAGAACAGCGACGAACCCGGCCGGACCACCCGCAACCCCTCGGGGGTCCGTTCCGCCGGCGCCGCCTCACCGAAGCGGTCGAGCGATGGGTTCTCGCCGGCGCCGATCTCGGTCCACGGTGCGTCGGCGGTACGGCGCACCACATCGAACGCCGTCACCAGTACCGCCACCACGATGCCACCCAGTGGCCCCAACACCAGCACGCCCACCATGCACCCGAGGGCGATGTACAACTCGGTGCGGCGCACCCGGGCGAAGCGCCGGAACTCGTCGACCTCGATGGTCGACACCACGGCATTGGCCACCATGCCGGCAAGCGCGGCCGACGGCAGCTCCGACACCGCCTTGGTGAAGAACAACACGATCAGCACCACCACACCGGCAGCAACGAGCATCTTCACCTGACTGCGCGAGCCAGCCGCATTCAACGCCGCCGTGCGGGAAGAACTAGCCCCGAGCGGCATCGACCCCGTGAAGGCAGCGGCCACATTCGCAGCCCCCATGGCGAACAACTCGGGCGTGGGTGCAAAAGATTCGCGGTTCGCGCGGGCCGAGTTCTTGGCGATGAGCAACCCCTCGGCCACCGTGAGTGCCGCAATCGCCAACGCCATCGGCATCAAGTCGATCCACACACCGAACCCGAACCGGGGCACGGTGAGGCGAGGCAACCCCGACGGCACCTCGCCCAGCCGCTTCACCCCACCCGGGTCGACGATGGCCACCAGCACCGTCACCACCACGAGCGCAATGAGCGCAGCGGGAAGCCGCGGTGAGATGCGCGGCAGCAACCGCAACATCACGATGGTGCCCACACCCACCACCACACTGGCCAGCGAAGCATCGGGAATGGCCTTGATGAGCGCCCACACCTCACGGAACCAGCCCTCGGCGTCGATGCTCACATTCATGATCTTGCGGATCTGCGAAACCAGCACCTCGAGCGCCAGGCCGGCGATGAAACCCACCAACACGGCCTTCGACAGGAACCGCACGATCGACCCGGCATCGAGCACCCAGAACGCGAGCAGCACCAGGCCCACCAACATCGACAGCCCGATGGCGAGTTGTGTGGGGTCGACCCCCGACGACACCACGATGGGCCCGAACGACGCAGCCATGAAGGCGGCGATGGTGGAGTCGGGGCCGATGACCAGGCGGCGCGAACTGGCGAACAGCGCGTACACCACCAACGGCACGATGGTTGCGTAGATACCCATCGACGCCGGAATACCTGCCGCTTCGGCGTAGCCCAGGTTCAACGGCAGGCACAGCGCGGCGAGAATCACCCCATTCAATGCCTCAGCACCGAGCCGACCCTTTGCCGGGGCGAGTGCCCCAGCAACTGGCGCAGTGGGCGGAAAGAGGCGGGCCATGCGAGCCATCTCACCAAGCCGGGCGCAACACGGCATCACCCCGACGGGGCGAATGACCGTCAGTTCGGCAAGAAGTCGACCCGCGCCAACCGATTCCAGATGAGTGATGCGAGCGTGCGCAGTTGCAGCCGGGCCGTGGGGGGCAGGGCAATTTCGAACGCGGTGCTCATGAGCTCGGTGAACTCATCGCTCACCCAGTCGGTGACCGTGCCGAACTCGTGGTCGAATGCGCTGGTGACCACCGTGACCACCAGTGGTTCCGACAGGTCGTCGCCGGCATCGAGCACGGCACACAGCCGACCCCAGATGCGGGCGTTCATGGCGTCGTACGCGGCAACGTACCCGCCGTCGACACCGCACCACAGCACGCCGGCCGGGTCGACCAGAATGACGGCCGACTCCACGATGGTGGCCACCGCAGCCGACCGCACGTCGGCCACCGGCCGACGGTAGGCAGCCAACGCCGAGCGGTAGTGACTCAGCAGGTGTTCGGTCGATTCGTCGCTGTGCATCAGCACATCAACGCACACAGGTCAGCGTCGCGTGATCAGCCTTCAGCGCGTGAGCGTGGCCAGGGCGGCGATGGCCACCACGAAGCCGATGGCGGCCATGGCCATGCTGCGGCCACGCGGTGCCTGCTCGAGGTCGCCCTCTTGGCGAGGACGGACAGGTGGCCGAATGAGAGCCATCACATTGCCCACGAACAGCGCGCCACCGAGGGCGAGCAGAATCCACACAATCAGGTCGTTGCCGAATACTCCGCTGTCGCCGAACACACCCCCAGTCTGCCTGGTGTGCGCCAGACCGCGCAGATCGAGCGTATGGCAAACTCAACCCATGGCTGCTCGCCGCGCAAAGTCGACCACACTCGCTGCCTTCACTGAGCCGATACCGCCGCCCGAGGAACGACGCGCCAACGGGAAAGCCATCAGAAACACGGTGCCGCGCACCTCACAAGGCGTGTGGGAGGCCACGGGCGACCGCCACGACCCCATCGAGTTGATCATCGAATCGAACCGCACCCGCGATCAGTCGCTCGTGCCACTGCGCTACGAGCGCATGCTGCAGTCGCCGTTCACGTTCCTGCGCGGTTCGGCGCTGGTGATGGCCCACGACCTCGCCCGAACACCGTGTGCCGGTATCGACGTGCGACTGTGCGGCGATGCGCACCTGGCGAACTTCGGCATGTACGCCAGCCCCGAGCGGCGCATGGTGTTCGACCTGAACGACTTCGACGAAACGGCACAGGGACCCTTCGAGTGGGATGTGAAGCGACTGGCAGCGAGCATCGTGGTCGCCGGTCGCGACAATGGGTTCGACGCCATTGCCAATCGTCGAACGGTCATTGCCGCCGTGGCGTCGTACTGCGACTGGATGGATCGCTATTCGGCGATGACCCATCTCGACGTGTGGTACTCGAAGATCGATGCCGCGGAGATAGGGCAACTGTTGCCCTCGTCGATGCGACGAAACGCCGCTCAACAACTCGACAAGATGACGGGTAAGAACCACCTGCGCGCACTCGAGAAGCTCACCACCGTGATTGACGGTCGGCATCGCATCGTCGACGACCCGCCCATCGTGGCGCACATCGACGATGAGATCGTCCTCCCCCGGCTCGAAGGGGCGCTCACGCAGTATCGGTCAACGCTCGCCGCAGATCGCCAGGTGCTGTTCGACCACTACCGATTCGTCGACTTTGCCCGCAAAGTTGTGGGTGTGGGCAGTGTGGGCACCCGTTGCTGGATGACGCTGTTCCAGGGCCCCAACGGTGGGCCGCTGTTCTTGCAGTTGAAAGAGGCGCGGCGCTCGGCTCCCGATGCTGCGCTCGGTAGGCCGGCAGTGAAGCATGAGGGCCGACGCGTGGTGGAAGGGCAACGAATGCTGCAAGCCACACCCGACGTGTTGCTCGGCTGGTGCACCGATGAAGTGTCGGGCATTCAGTATTACGTGCGTCAGATGTGGGACTCGAAGGGCTCGGTCGATGTTGCCACCCTGGGGCCCATGGCGATGGGTGTGTATGCGGCATTCTGCGGTTGGGCACTTGCTCGCGCTCATGCCCGCACTGGCGACTCGGCCCAGATCACCGGCTACATGGGGAAGTCTGACCGGTTCCCTGAATCGATCGCCGATTTCGCCGAGGCATACGCCGACCAGACCGAACGCGACCACGCCGCCATGGTCGATGCCTGGCAGCGCGGCCTGTTGGCCTGAGCCGCCGTAGGGCTTGGCACGCCTGTTCTCTCGTCGGTCTCCGAGCCGAGGGTCTGACGCATAGCTGCCGATCGGTCCGGGTTGTTCATTTGCGTGTTACAGTGTCACACGATGGCTGGAGATCTCGACTGGCTTCCGGAGAACGGCGTCGTCCTGACGAGAGCGGACCTGGAACGGATCTTCATCGACTTGCGAGCACTGATCTCCGGGACGAACCAACTCGACCCGAACCGATCCTTCGCTGTTGACATTGCAGTCGCCATCACTCACGCAATCGAACGCGAAAGTTGAGGCCAGTGATGGTGAAGCCGAAAGCGATCCAGTGGCTCGAAGAGCAGACGGGCGAGACCATTCCCTACGCCCCCGAAATCGTCGCGAGCCCGGACCGGCATTTGTCGGTCCGTCTCACGGGCGAACTCGCAGCGGGTCTGGACGCGATGGCGGCCGAGCGCGGGCTCACGCTGTCGCACCTCGTCCGTGAACTCCTCGCCGAGGCGGTGGCTCATCGAGCGACTGTCGCCAAGCTCGACGGACGAGCACTGGCTGATCGCCTCGCAGCAGACGTCGCCGAAGTGCGTCGCCGACTCGCCGGCTGATCGCGCCCTATCTGCCGATCTGCTCGCCGCCGAGCAGCAAGAATGAACGAGTGCAGCCCCGCCTACGGACAACGTTGATCGCCACCATCTCCAACATGGCCATGACAACGCTCGTGGTGGCAGCGGTCATCTGGCCGCGTCTCACACAACTCCAAAGCGCCACGACGACCATGCCGGTACTGGCGACGATCTTGAGCCGACGAAGCCGACCCAGTGAGAGGTCGGCCTGTCTTGGGCTTGCCGCTGCGTCGCTCACGACCGCGTTCTCTCCTCATTCGCGCTCGGGGCGTCCCTGTCGTGCACAGCGGAGGCAGGTGCTCGCGTTCACGAAACGACAACCGAGGTTGCACCGAAGACAACCACGGTTGTCGCTGGGCTAGGTGATGACTCCAACGACGCCGAACTGCTCGGCCTGTTGCACCATCGTGTCCACCAACTCCTCGAGGCGAGCTGACCCACCACCCATACCTGCCGATCCGCGAAGGGG
This sequence comes from Actinomycetota bacterium, assembly GCA_037131575.1. Lineage (GTDB taxonomy): Bacteria > Actinomycetota > Acidimicrobiia > Acidimicrobiales > Ilumatobacteraceae > VFMC01. Next base: position 27,146 of record JBAXQV010000007.1, on the reverse strand, counting down.
CAGTCGGTTGGCGTAGCCGCACGGCTACGTTGAATGGCATGGCCGAACACCCAGAACTACCTGGCGCCACATTCGAAACAACAATCAGTTCCTTTGGCAACAACACCGGCATCGTCGTACCTCCGGATGCGATCGACCAGCTTGGTGCCGGGAAACGGCCAGCGGTGATCGTGAACATGAACGGTTACGAATTCCGGACGACGATCGGTGTCATGGGCGGCCAGTGCCTGATCAGTGTGAGCGCAGCCATACGCAAGGAGTCGGGTCTCAACGGGGGCGACCGTGTCCGCGTCGCCCTTTCACTCGCCGAAGGCCCACGACCTGTGGACATGCCGGACGACTTCCAGTTGGCCCTCGACAACAGCGCTGCCGCGAAGAAGTTCTTCGAGTCACTTTCCAACAGCGTGCAGCGCTATCACGTCGACAACATCAACAACGCCAAGGCACCAGCGACGCGGCAACGTCGCATCGAACAAGCGGTCAACCTCTTCCTCGCCGGAAAGGCGCGATAGCGGCCCCGGCTCGCCCGGCCCGGCCCCCGCTCCCCTGAGCGTGTCCAAACTGTGGTTGTAGACAACCACAGTTTGGACAAGGTCGGCCCCGATTTCGATATAGCGGCGACGCACCCGCACTGGTTGGGCCGATGGGAACAGAACGCTACGGCGGCTCAGATACCGCGGGCGGCGTTGTCGAAGCGGGTGTAGGCACCGCTGAACACCAGGCGCACATTGCCGGTGGGGCCGGAACGGTGCTTGGCGATGATCACTTCGGCCGAGCCCTTGTCGGGGGAATCGCGGTTGTACACCTCGTCGCGGTACAGGAACATCACGATGTCGGCATCTTGTTCGAGTGAGCCCGACTCGCGCAGGTCGGCCAACATCGGCCGCTTGTCGGCACGGGTTTCGAGGTTACGGCTGAGCTGGCTGAGGGCGATGATGGGCACCTCGAGTTCACGGGCGAGGATCTTCAGACCACGGCTGATCTCGCTCACTTCGAGTTGACGGTTCTCGGAATTGGTACCGCCACCCATGAGCTGGAGGTAGTCGATACAGATGAGCGACAGGCCACCATGGCGGGCCTTCATGCGCCGCGCCTTGGCACGGATCTCCATGACGGTGACACGTGGGTTGTCGTCGAGGTACAGCGGCACCTCGAGGCGGTTCATGGCGCGGCCGATCTTGGTCCAGTCGCTGTCGACCAAGCTGCCATTGCGCAGCTTCTGCGAATCGACCCGCGCCTCCGACGACAAGATGCGCTGGGTGAGTTCGGCGTGGCCCATTTCGAGCGAGAAGAACAGCACCGGCTTCTTGGTGACCGTGGCGGCATGAGTGGCGATGCCGAGGCCGAAACTGGTCTTGCCCATGGCGGGGCGGGCACCGATGATGATGAGCGTCGAGGGGTGCAGGCCGGAGGTGATCTCGTCGAGATCGTTGAACCCACTGGGCATGCCGGCAATGGAGTCGCCACGCTCGAAGTTGGCCTGGAGGCGGTCCATGGCGATGGGCATGAGCTCGCCGAGTGGGCGGGTGGAGTCGATCACACGGTCTTCGGCGATCTCGAACATCCGCGTTTCGGCTTCGTCGAGCGCCTTGGTGACATCGTCGGGCTCTTGGTAAGCGAGTTCGGCGATATCGCTGGCCACACCGATCATGCGCCGCAACACCGCCGTGTCTTGCACGATCTTGGCGTAGCGACTCGCGTTCGACACCGCAGGGGTGGCGTTCTGCAGTTCGACGAGCAGTTGTTGGCCGCCGATTTCGTCGAGCAACCCACTGCGCCGAAGCTCATCGGACACGGTGATCACGTCGATGGGCTGGCCAGTGGACATGAGGCCGCGGATGGCCGCGTAGATGTGTTGGTGCGCCGGCTTGTAGAAGTGCTCGACCTGCAGCCCGAGCTCGGAAACCGAACCCACGACATCGCGCGAAAGCAGGAGCGCACCAAGCAGGCTTTCCTCAGCGCTGAGGTTGTGCGGGGGTACTCGGCCGTCGCTGCGCTGGGGCGCAGGTGTTCGGCGAGAGAATCGGTCGTCGTCGCGGTTCGCCATGGTTACACCACCTTGGTCGCGGATGGCTGTGGATCGCTAGTGCCAACTACTTGTGAGTTGTCTGTGGACAACCCGAGCAGCCTGTGGGTAAACCGGGCTGCTGGCCCCACCAGGGGCGATCTGTGCGCAGAGACTGACCAGGGACCACCCGATTGGGGTGATCCCTGGACAAGCGCTCAATAACGGTGGACAACCTTGCCCACGCTGTGGATAACTACGCCTTGACGACCTCGACCGAGACGGGGAACTGCACATCGCTGTGCAACTTCACCGACACGCTGTAGGTGCCGAGGGTCTTGATCGGATCGATGTGCAACTTCTTGCGATCGATCGAGATCTTGGCCTGCTCGTGAATGGCATCGGCGATGTCGGCGGTGGTGACCGAGCCGAACAAACGGCCCTCGGCGCCAGCCTTCGACTTCACGATGATGGTGCGAGCCACCAGCGCCGAAGCGATGGTTTGTGCCGACTCGCGATCGGCGGCATCGCGCAGATCGCGGGCACGGCGCATGGCCTTGGCCTGCGAGATGGCGCCATCGGACGCCATGATGGCATGGCCCTTGGGGAGCAGGAAGTTGCGGGCGTGGCCATCGGCCACGTCGACAACGTCGCCGCGCTTACCCAGGCCGGCCAGGTCGGTACGAAGAATCAACTTCATGATCAGCCCTCCGCCTCTTCGGTTTCGATGCCGTCTTCGATCAACGTCGTATCGAGCTCGGCCGGAACTTCGGTTGCCGCCGCCTCATCACGACGCGGGCCGCGCTCGCCGCGCTCGCCACGATCGCGCTCGCCATCGCGCGGCGGGCGACCAGCGCGGGTCTGCGACACGCGCTTGGTGTACGGCATGATTGCCATCTCACGGGCGTTCTTGATGGCGTTGGTGATTTCGCGCTGCTGTTGCACGTCGTTGCCGTTCACACGGCGACCACGGATCTTCGAGCGATCGCTCACGAACCGCTGCAGCAGGTTGACATCTTTGTAGTCGATGTACTCGACCTTGTCGGTGACCAGAACACTGGTCTTCTTCTTGATCTTCTTGTTGGTCTCGCGCGGTTGACGCGCCTTGTTCTTCTTACTGGTCATGGTGATGTTCCTCGAATGACGATTCGACTGAGAATGAGTGAGAGATCAGAACGGCTCTTCGTCGCCGTACACAGGATCGGATGCACGTCCACCCGACGACGAACCGCCGCCGGAGTTACCGCCACCACTGTTGCCGCCGTAGTTGCCGCCGCCCGAAGCACCGTCGGAGCTCCGCTCGGTGCGCTCGACCGTTGCACGGGCCCAGCGCAAGCTCGGCCCGATCTCATCGGCGATGATGTCGACACTGGTGCGCTTACCGCCCTCGCGAGCTTCGTATTCACGAATCTCGAGGCGGCCGTGCACGATGACGCGCATGCCCTTGGTGAGGGTGGCGGCGGCGTTTTCGCCGAGGTTGTCCCACGCGCTGACGTTGAAGAACGACGTCTTTTCCTGCCACTCGCCGTTCACCTGGAACCGGCGGCTGACGGCGAGGCCGAAACTGGCCACGCCCTTACCGCCGGCGGTGAAGCGCAGCTCAGGTTCGCGAGTGAGGTTTCCAACGAGAGTGATGTTGGTGTCGGCCATGGTGGCCTCCTTCGTGGACGTGCGGCCGGTCAGGCCGCGGTCTCGGCCATACCGCGGCGCGCAGCCTCGGCATCGGGGAGACGGAGCAACTTATGGCGGACGATGTCGTCGGCAATACGGAGCTGACGCTCGAGATCGTCGAGGGCGCCACCGGGCGCAAGCAGGTTGTACACGACGTAATACCCGAATTCCTTCTTTTCGATCGGGTAGGCGAATTGACGCCGACCCCACCAATCGGGCTTGCCGTGGACCTTGCCACCTGCCGCTGCAATCTGGTCGCTGATCGTGGTGACCCACGTCCGCGCAGCGGTGTCCTCGAGATCACCGTGAATGATGACCATGAATTCGTACGCACGCATCATGCGTGTTGAACCTCCCTTCGGACCCGGCGTGCCATACACGTCGGGGCCCCTTGACGGAGCAGGGTGAATATGACTGCGCAAGCGTAACGCCTCGAACGACTCATGCCACCAGTGATAGTGGAGGGGTGTTACGGGGTTTCTCGAGGGGGTACGGTCGGGGTGTGGATCTGCACACCTGGCTCATCGAGGCCCACCGCGATGCGCGTGCCCGCCTGATGGGTGCCGTGGTGAGCAAGGTTCCCACCGACCGGTGGGCCGAGCAGGCCGACGGCGGTGGCTCGAGCCTCACCTGGATTCTGCTCCACACAGCCCGCCACCACGACCTGGCCCTCAACACAGCCATCCGCAACGGGTCACCTCTGTTCGCCAGCCATCGGGAAGCGCTGGGCCTCACTTCGGCGGGTGCCAGCGTGGGCCTCGCCGAACGTGAACACGAGGCCACCACTGCGCTGGTGAGCCCCGACGCACTGAAGCAGTACCTCACCGAAGTGCTCGATGCGGGCGACGAGTGGTTGGCCGATCTGTCGATCCAGGCGCTCGACACCGTGCCCGACACCGAGCGACGCCTGCTCACCCTGGCCCACATCGACCCGGTGGAATACGACTGGCTCGTGGCCATGTGGAACACCCGGCCCGTGCACTGGCTGGTGCAGTGGCCCATACTCGGCCACCTGCACTCGCACATCGGTGAGGCCATCGCCGTGCGCAACCGCCTCGGGTACAACCCGTTCTAGGCACCCACGGTGCGCCGTCGGCCACGACCGGCGGTTGCCACGGGCAGCACCCGTAACAGGTGGTGCCAGCGACAGGCGATGCACGCCTCGACCACATAGGCCGTGAGATCGTCGCCGCGTTGGCTGAGCGCGGCCATCTCCTTGGCCGTGCTCACGCACCGACCGTGCGATGGCAACCGCGTGCCGAACACGTAGGTGACCAAGCGCAGGTTCACCTCGGCACAGATGGGGCACAGTGAGCGACTCTCGGACCCCACATTGCGGGCCGCCCTGATGAGTTCCGGGTGGGCATCGCAGATCTGGTTCTGGCGCAGGCGACCCCGCCGAAACTCGTTGATGAGGTGACGACGAGCCAACCGGTGATCGACCACACCACTGGTGCCGCCCCCACTGCCACCGCCGCGGAACGCGCCCGCCGAGAAAGCCTCTGGCGCGCCACGGGTAGACATGGTGAGGAGGTTACCGTTCGCTGGAGGTGAGCAAAGTGCCCACGCCCGGTGCCGTATCGACTCTTGATACGACGCAGATGCGCACTGCGAGTGCTGCGATCGGTCACACTGTGGGCATGCACAGTGTCTGGTTCGGACGTGGTATCGCCGACGACAGCGAGTTCCGTCTTTGCGGTGACCTCAGTGGAAAGCGCGCCGTCGAGTTGGGCATCGCCCCGACTCCACCCACGGTGGCACCCAACGCCGTCACGCTCGCGTTGGCCGGCGCCAAGGCCATCGCCATCGACCCGTCGGCCGACAAGATCGCCTCCTTGCGCCAACGCGCCGATGAAGCCGCTGTGCGAGTGGAGTGTCACCAGAGCGAACTCGCCGAACTGGGCTTCATCACCAGCGGTTCGGTCGACGTGGTGATAGCCGCACAAACACTCGACGACATCGACGATCTGCCCCGTCTGCTGCGCCAGGTACACCGGGTGCTGAAGCCCGGCTCATCGTTCGTGGTGGCGCTCACCCACCCGGTGGCGGCCATGTTCGGCCCCGGCAGCAACGCGGCCCAACACCGCTACGGCGAACTCACCCGCTCGATCGGCGAGTGGTACATGAGTTTCGAGCGCAGCAACTTCCGCCTCGACGTGGTGCACGAAGTGGCACCGCTCGCCACCCCGCACGCGCTGGCACCGGCGGTGCTGCTGGTGCGGGCCCGCAAACAAGGCGTCTGACCCGCCACGACGGCTCCATTCGGTACAGCCCCGTCAGCGGGCTTGCCACCACGCCTGCAACCGTTCGGTCACCACGTCGTGGCCGAGCAACCCTTCATCGAGGCGAACCTCGAGCAGGTAACGCATGGCCTCGCCCACCTCGCGGCCGGGCTTCAGCCCGAGAATGGTCATCACCTCAACACCGTCGAGTTCGGGGCGCAGCGCATCCATTGCTTCCTGCTCGGCCAACTCGGCGATGCGCCTTTCGAGTTCGTCCATCCGCCGCCCGAGCGCCGCTGCCTTGCGGGCATCGCGAGTGGTGCAGTCGCAGCGCGTGAGCACATTCAGTTCGGTGAGCAACTCGCCCGCATCGCGCACATAGCGCCGCACCGCCGAATCGCTCCAGCCCATCTGGTAGGTGTGGAACCGCAAGTGCAGCGCCACCAACTCGGTGATGCTCTCGATATCGGCGTTCGAATAACGAAGCGCCGTGAGTCGCTTGCGCGTCATCCGTGCGCCCACTGCGTCGTGATAGTGGAACGTGACACCGCGGCCTGGTTCGATGGCCTTGGTGCGCGGTTTGCCGATGTCGTGGAACAACGCAGCGAGCCGGGTGCGACGGAAGTCGAACGGCGGGTGACCCTCACCCAACTCGGCCGCAGGCCGCACATTCTCGACGACCGCGAAGGTGTGGGTGAGCACATCTTTGTGGCGATGGATGGGGTCTTGTTCGAGTCGCATCGCCGGCAGTTCGGGCAGGAAATGATCGGCGAGGCCGGTGTCGACGCAGAACCACAGGCCCGGTGATGGCGACGGCACCACGATGAGTTTGTCGAGTTCGTCGCGCACACGCTCGGCCGACACGATCTCGAGCCGCTCACCCATGGCGCGCACCGCTTCGATGAGGCCGGGCTCGGGCTGCATGTTGAACCGCGCGATGAACCGGGCGGCGCGCAACATGCGCAGAGGGTCGTCGCTGAAACTCTCGGCGGGCGACAGTGGGGTACGCAGCACGCGACCCACCAGGTCGACCACACCACCGAACGGGTCGACGAGTTGCGGGTCGGCCGAGGTGACCTCGAGTGCCATGGCGTTGATGGTGAAATCGCGCCGCGAGAGATCGGCCTCGATGTCGTCGGAGAACACCACGTCGGGCTTGCGTGAATCGGGTACGTACGCCTCGGCGCGGTGCGTGGTGATTTCGTAGATGCGCTCGACCACGCGGCCGTTGACATCGACCGACCGCTTCATCGCGCCGATGGTGCCGAACCGCTCGCCCTGGGTCCAGATGGCGTCGGCCCAACCGTTGAGGCAGCGCTTGATGTCGTCGGGGCGGGCGGTAGTGGTGGCATCGAGGTCGATACCGTCGCCGCTGTCGCCCACCAGCAGATCGCGCACCGTGCCACCCACCAGGAACAACCGGTGCCCGGCCGCTGCGAAACGTTCGCGCAGTGGCTGCATCTCGCGCAGCACGGGTGCAAAGCGTTCGGGAATCACCAGCGATCACGCCAAACGGCGAAGACCTGCTCGAGATGCCCGGCACCGGGGCCACCCGAGGTGGCGGCCTCGGTGCGCAAGGTCGGGGTGGCGTCGCCGTTGGCGAGCACGCCCACCACACCGGCGCTGCAATTGGCCAGCGCATCGAGGTCGTACCCACCTTCGAGCATGACGATGCGACGGCCGGCCGGCACCCACTCGAGTGCCCGCTTGGTGAGCGCGATGTAGTCGCCTGCCGTGAGGCCGAGTTCGGTGATGGGGTCGTCGCGGTGAGCGTCGAAGCCAGCAGAGATGATCATCCAGGTGGGTTCGAACTGGGCGACCCGCGGTGCGATGAGTTCGTCGAATGCACGCAAGTACACATCGCCCGTCGCCCCAGGCGGCATGGGGATGTTCATGGTGAAACCCTCGCCGGCCCCTTCACCCGTGTCGGTAGCGCGCCCCGAACCCGGGTAGAGCGGCCACTGATGCAGGCTCACGAACAACACCCGCGGGTCGGCGTAGAACACGTCTTGTGTGCCGTTGCCGTGATGCGCGTCGTAATCGAGGATGAGCACCCGTTCGCCGCGGTCGGCCAGTGCGGCAGCAGCCACCGCAACGTTGGAGATCATGCAGAAGCCCATCGATTCGAGGCGAGTGGCATGGTGACCAGGGGGCCGCACCGCGCAGAACGCGGCATCGCCCTCGCCCCGTTCGAGCGCGTCGATGACCGTGAGGCCCGCACCGGCGGCGAGCGACGCAGCCCGCCATGAACCCGGGCTGGCATACGTGTCGGGGTCGAGCCGGCCACCACCGTTGTCGCAGATGGAAACGATGCGATCGAGATACCCGGCCGGGTGCACGCGCTCGAGGTCGAGACGCGACGCCGCCAGGGGTTCTACCGGCACCAATGCATCGCTGAGCCCACTTCGCTCGATACCCGACAACACGGCACGGAGTCGTTCCGGGCGCTCGGGATGCCTCGGGCCCGCCAGGTGCTCGAGGTAGGCAGAGTGGGTACTGAACAGCACGGTCACGACGCCGACGCTACCGTCGAAGAGCGATGAGCCTGGTGCCACGACTGTTCCGCCGCCCCGAGGCGACGACCATCGACTCGAGCGACCACCCGCGCACCGAGGTTCTGCACGACGCTCCGATGGCTGCCCGCATCACCCAATGCCCTGCCGACCACACCATGGCCGTACTGGTGGTGCTCGACGGAACCAGCGTGCCGGCACCCCAGCATTACCGGGTGTGGCTGGACGCACTTGCGCGGCGCGGCTATCGAGCCATTCGCACCGGGGCCCTCACCGCCCGCCAAGGTGCCTTGGCCGAACAGGCCGGCCTGGTGTGTGTCCAAGAGTTGGTGCTGCTCGAAATGCTCGGCCGACCCGAACGCCAAGGAGTAGTGACCGAGCATGCAGCCGTGCGCACGCGCCGGATGACCTCGGCCGACCTCAGCCAGGCAGCAGTGATCGATCGGGCAGCCTTCGGTGAGCGCTGGTGGCTGAATGAGCCGATCATCGCCGACATCTGCACCGCCACACCTCGCTACCGTGCCCGCATCGCTGAGAACGCCCGAGGTGCAATGCAGGGCTTCCTCGTATCGGGCCGCGCTGGGAACGTCGGATACATCCAGCGCCTGGCGGTCGACCCCGCACAGCACCGAAAGGGTGTCGGCACCGCACTACTCGACGACTCGTTCACGTGGATGCGCCGCGCCGGGGTGAATCGGGTGTACGTGAACACGCACGACGACAACGCCGCAGCACTGGCGCTGTACCACCGAGTGGGCTTCCACGATCTGTCTGAACCGTTGCGGGTGTACGAAGGTACGGTGGGCGCGTGAGGCGAGGCTGGCGCACCGCATGCTGGTTGCCCCTGGTAGCCGTGGGAGTGCTCGCTTCGATCGCGCCGACGCGCGGCTTGGCGGCTTCGCGGCGCGCGCCCAGCGCAGTTGACGCATTGCAGTTGGTGCATCAAGACTTCACCGTGCCGCTCGACGGCCCGTGGCGAGCGACGTTGCAGATTCCGGCAGCGTTCGAGTTCGCCAGCGTCGATGCCGACACCACGGTGGTGGTGAGCGACTATCAGGCACTGACCGATCGCGTCGCGTTCTGGGATGCCCGCGACAACGCACCGGTGAAGCGCACCGATTCGTTCACCGTCTCGCTCGACCCGTCCGCGATCGATGTGCACGGAACGCTCACGAGTACCGGGCAACTCACGCTCGTCATCCCCACCGAGTCGAGTGCGCAAACTGCCGGAGCGTTGCGCATCAAGGGTGCCGGCGTACATCCGGTGACCGTGGAGCTACGCCAGGGGCGCAGCACCGTGGCCGCCATCACCACGTTCGTGAACATCCTCGACCCTGCTGCCGACCCAACCGACTCATTGGCGGTTGGAGTGGCGATGCGCGCCACCACAGTGCCCACCATCGACACCGACGGCGCTGTGATGATCACACCGGAAGCCCAGGCCGCATACACCGCATTGGCTGATTCACTCACCGCGCTCGATGCTGCGGGGCCGCCAGCACGTTCTGTGCCAGCACGTTCGGTGCCAGCACCTTCTGTGGAGGTTGACCCATCGATCCTGCAGGCCCTCGCCACCGCCGACCCGACGCTGTTCACCCGCTTAGCGGGCCAATTGAACTCGAGCACCATGGTGGCCGCGCCGCGCCTACCGTTCGACCCGTCGGCCAAGGTGCCTTCCGCTCATGCCTCCACGTACACCACATTGCTCCGCGATGGGGAAGACCTCCTCACCTCGACCCTGCCGAACGCTACGGTCGATCGAGCGGTGACATTCGCTCACGGCCCCGTCTCCACTGCGGGCGCAATGGTGCAACGCGACCTCGGTGCCCGGCTCATGGTGCTCCCCTACGACGTGTACGACCAACTGCAGGGATCGCTCCACGGTTACTTCGATACCACCCAACTCGTCGGGCTCGACCTGGGCGACAACACCACCCTGCCCGCAGCCGTGGTGGACCCGTGGCTCGCCGAACAGTTGGCCGCCCCTGGGGCCGACCCGATGCTCAGGGCCGTTTCAATCGCCGCCGAACTCTCGGTGCTCGGTGGGCAGATCGACACAACCGGCGAACCGCGATCGCGCCACGGCATCGTGTTGGGCACGAACGACCTCGCGCCCATCAACCCCACCGTACTCGGCGACCTCGCGCCCATCTTGGCCGCCACACCACGAGTGCACCTCACCGATATCAGCAGCTTTCCGCGAGCGATCGACACGATGATGGTCGACGGTTCCGCCACCACCGCCAAGCTGCCGACCGAACCTACGGTCGACCTCTCGGCTCGCTTCGTGCTCATCGACGAAGTGGGCGCAGCCACGTACTCCACCGCAAGCATGATCACCACCGAGCAACCAGTGGTCGCCGGCTGGCTCACCATCAATCGGGCGCTGCCATCAACGGCACTGAGTGATGCCCAAGCGCAGGAGATCGTCGATGCGTTGCGTTCTGATTTCGATCGCTACCGCACGTGTGTGGTTGCACCGACCGTGTCGGGCATCACGCTCACCGGGAAGAAGGCGTCGATTCCGTTCAGCATCATGAACAGCTGCGACGTACCCATCACCGTGTTGGTGCATCTCGATTCGCCGAAGATCGTCTTCCCCGACGGCGACCAGGTGGTGCAGTTGCAGCCGTCGGGCCAAACCCGGTTCGTGGTGCGGGCCGAGGCACGTTCGAACGGGCAGTCGAGTGTGTTCCTGCGCATTTTCGCCCCGGCGCGCACCGATGGAGAACCACCGCTCACCCCGCAGGTGGTCATCGCCGCGCGCGTGAACTCGTTGGCGGGCATCGTGCAACTCATCACCGGCGGCGGCTTGCTGGTGGTGCTCGCCTGGTGGCTCCGGCACATCTCGGAACGCCGCAAGGCACGGCTCGGCGACGACGAGGTGCACCGCCACCCCGCGGCAAGTAGCGATGGCGACAGCAAGTAACGTGTCGGCTTCGTGAGCGACGAATCAACCACTCGGCCCGATATGCGCCCCGGAATCAGGATCGTCACCGATTCTGCCTGCGACCTTCCCCAGGAATTGGTCGATGAGTTGGGCATCGCCATCGTGCCGCTCACCATCCGCATCGACGGCGTCGAGTACGTCGACCGGCGCGACCTCACCCCGGCCCAGTTCTGGAAGCTCAGCGGCGACTCAGCCGAATTGCCGCAAACCGCCGCACCGGCACCCGGACAGTTCGAGCAGGTCTACCGGAATCTGGTCGCCGAAGGCGCCACGGGCATCGTGGTCATCTCGCTCAGCGGCGCCCTCTCGGCCACCATCCAGAGCGCCGAACTCGCCGCTCGTGAGGTGGCGGGCCTGGTCGACATCGTCGTGGTCGATAGTCGCAACTGCACCCTCGGCCTCGGCATGATCGCTGTCGATTGCGCACGCCTAGCGCGCAGCGGAGCAACGCTCGATGCTGTGGTGGCACAAGCCGAGGACCTCGCTCGCCGCACCCACGTCTGGGGCGCGCTCGACACACTCGACAACCTGAAGAAGGGCGGGCGCATCGGTGGGGCAAAGGCCTTGCTCGCGTCGGCGCTCGCCATCAAGCCGATCATCGAGGTGCGCGACGGCAAAGTGGAGCAGGGTGGCAAGCAACGCACCCGCAGCAAAGCGCTGGCATTCCTGGTCGAAACCCTGGCGAGCTATGGCGAGATCGAGAACCTGGCTGTGCTCCAGGCCGACTGCAGCGACGTGGAACAGTTCGTGGCGCTCATCCGCCCGCACTACAGCGGTGAGATCGTCATCGGCGACATCGGGCCGGTGGTGGGCAGTCATACCGGGCGCGGCACCATTGGCGTTGCCTTCCAAAAGCGCTAGCCACACCTCCGGTCGCGCAACCCGCCCGGTCGGCTGAGCCGATGCGCCGGTACATGCGCTCCGATTGACGACCCCACCGCGGCTGGCACCACTAGCGTGCACGCTCGGACATGTCTGCCACCACCCGCCCTCCGTCGCCGACGCCAACCGTGCTGGCACAGCGTTACCAGCTCGACCGTCGGCTCGCGCAAGGCGGCATGGCCGAGGTGTGGGTGGCCACCGACCTGCTGTTGTCGCGGCAGGTGGCGGTGAAGGTGTTGAAGCCACATCTCGCCACCGATGCCGTGGTGGCCGAACGTTTCCGGCGTGAAGCCATCGCCGTCGCTCAACTCAACCACCCCAACATCGTCTCGGTGTACGACAGCATCGAGCACGACGGACGCCAAGCGGTGGTGATGCAGCTCATCAACGGTAAGAGCCTGCGCCAATTGCTCGATGATCAAAAGCGGCTCAGCCCCGACCTCACCATGCACATCGGCTCGTGTGTGGCGTCGGCACTCGATGCCGCGCATCAAGCCGGCATGGTGCACCGCGATGTGAAGCCCGGCAACATCCTCATCACCCCCGATGGGCGGGTGCTGCTCACCGATTTCGGCATCGCCAAAGGCCTCGAGCCGTCACTCGACGACGACCTCACCAACGACAACATCATGATGGGCACTGCCAAGTACCTCTCGCCCGAGCAGGTGCGTGGCAAGCGGCTCGATGGACGCGCCGACCTGTATTCGCTGGGTCTCGTGCTGTACGAGTGCCTTGCCGGACGCGTGCCATTCCTTGGGCAGAGCGATGCTGACACGGCGTTGGCTCGCCTGCAACGCGACCCCACCGACATCACCCGGTTGCGGCCCACGTTGCCGCCTGGGCTGCCCGAACTCATCCACCGCTTGCTTGCCCGGCGGCCCGATCAGCGTTACGCCAGCGGTGCCGCAGTACGCACCGCCATCGCCGAGGTGCGCGCTCGAGCAGCAGAGATGCCCATCAGTGAGCACAGCGACGCACTGCCACGTACCATGCCCGACGGTACGCCCACCGCACCCCTGCCCGGCGGTGTGGAACCCACCGCCCGGGCCGTGCAGGCAGTTGGCGGCTACCAACCTGTGGGTGCCGGCCCCAGCAAGGCCATTCCGGTTCGGCCACGTGTGGAACGCGACCGCACCCCAACGGGCGCACAGCGAGTGCGGCAACAGCCGAATCGCCAGATGCAGCACCGCCGTGGCCCGTCGCTCACCATCATCGGTTTGTTGCTCGCCACCGCCACCATCGTGGGCGTGGTGTTGTGGAACAGCGCCCGCCACAGCGACAGCGGGCCCGGTACGCCCACCTCGGCGGCCACCACCGTGCCCATCACGGCGAGCACAGCCCCGGTGAACCCGGCACCCGCTGCAGCAACCGCAATCGCGGCTGTGGCGGCCTACGACCCCGACGGCAACGGCGTGGAGAACAACGATCAGGCCGGCAATGCCATCGACGGTAAGCCCGGCACCGCGTGGAACACCGTGTGCTATTCGAGCCAGTATCTCGGCGGCAAGAGCGGCGTGGGCCTGGTCGCCTCGCTCGACTCCGTGGGCACGGGTTCGTTCACGATCTCGGTCAGCAGCGCACCGTGGATGGTCGAGGTGTACAGCACCATCGAGGCCACCATCCCCGCCACCGTTGCGGGCTGGGGCCCGGCCATCGCCAGCGACAACGGAACGGCTGCCGGCAAGGTAGCCATCCCGCTCATCATCCCGGCCCGCCATGTGCTGGTGCTGTTGCGCCAACTCGGCAAGGCCGATTCGTGCAGTAGCTCGAACCCGTATCGCGGCTCCATCAGCGATCTGCGCTTCGCGCCGAACGGGTGACGCCGATGGCACTCGACGATCTGGCGCTGGTGAAGGCGGCCAACGAGGGCGACCGGCAGGCGCTCGACCAACTGCTGCGCACGCACTACGACCGTATCTACGCTGTCTGCCGACGGGTGACGGGCAGTGAAGCCGATGCCGCCGATGCTGCGCAGGAGGCAATGATTTCGATCGTGCGCGGGCTCAGCAAGTTCGATGGGCGATCGGCATTTTCCACCTGGGCGTACCGCATCGCCACCAACGCCAGTCTCGACGAGTTGCGTCGCCGCCGCCGGCGACCAGTTCTCGCCATGAGCGGCGACGACGACGAACACACCGACATCGGTGATCGAGTGGCCGACCCGGTGTCGTCGCAACGCATCGACGCCATCGGCGACCGAATGGCGCTCGATGCGGCTCTACGCGAGGTGCCCGAAGTGTTTCGGGTACCGCTGGTGCTGCGCGATGTGGGCGACCTCGACTACGGCGAAATCGCTGACATACTCGACACCCCGGTGGGCACGGTGAAGAGCCGGATCGCCCGCGGCCGGGCTGCGCTCAGCGAATTACTCCGTTCCGGGAACCAAACCGACCCCGACACACGTCGAAATACAGACCTATGAGCGATGACGCCTTCGACCCCGACGACATGACCGACGCCGACTGGCCGTCGGTGCGCGCCGCATTGCGCGATGTCGTCGTGCCAGCTGACGCTCGTGAGGCAGCCATCGCCGCTGCGCTCGGCGAGTTCGACGAGTTGCGTGCAACCCCGGCCACGGTGGTGTCGCTCGCCAGTCGGCGCAAGCGTCAGTACCGCATGCTCAGCTACGCCGCAGCCGCCGTGGCGGTGCTGTTCGTAGGCGGTGTCATGGTGCGTAACGTGCGCAGCACCAGCACCCCCGCCATGTCGGCGAGCGAGAAGGCCGCCGCCACTGCCTCACCAGCCATGGCATCTGCGGCCGAATCAACCGTGGCCGGCCAAGGGGTGGCGCAAAGCCTCAGCGGTGTGGCCGATACGGCGCTGCCACCCGTCGCCGAAGCCGACGCAAGCGGCACCACATCGAACGGCACACCTCAGAATGCCGTCGCCACCATCGGCGCCATTCCTGGCCCCGCCGAGGCCGGTGGCACAGCGGTCAGCGCCACCACGGTTGCCGACCAGGTGGCAACACCCGACATCAACTCACCAGAAGCCTTGGCCAGCTATGCCCGCACCCTCGCCGAAGCCGGCCCGAGCCTCATGCAAGGCAATTCCTGCCCATCCACACCGGCCACGACATTGGGCACGGTGAACTACCGGGGGCAGCTCGCTGTGGTACTCCGGGCGGCCGACGGCACCATCAGCGCCGTCGACCTCGCCAGTTGTGCGGTATTGGCAACCACCGCTCCCTGAGCATCACCCTGTCGCCAACCAGTAGGCTCGCCGTCATGGCTGGGAACCCACTCACCGACCCGAAATGGGCACCACAACTCGCCGATACCGTCGAGCACTACGTCGGCATGGTCCGCGACACGGCCACCACTCGCGTCGTGTACCTGGTACGTGGCGTGGTGTTCGGCACCATCATCGGCCTCACCGCCGTGGCCACGGCCATTCTCGGCATCATCTTCGGCACGAAGTTGCTGCAGCGCATTCTCAACATCGGCGGCTGGATCGATCTCGATTCGGCGGTGTGGGTGTCGTACCTGCTCATGGGGGCCATCCTCATCGCCGCCGGCGCGCTGCTCATGCGGAAGCGTTCCGTTCCAAACGAGGTCATGGCGTGACCGTTCGTAACGTCATCATCATCGGCTCGGGCCCGGCCGGGCTCACCTCGGCCATCTACACCGCCCGCGCCAACCTCGAGCCACTCATCATCGAAGGTGAGCCGTCGAGCACCAGCGATCAGCCCGGCGGCCAGTTGATGCTCACCACCGAGGTCGAGAACTTCCCCGGTTTCCCCGAGGGCATCATGGGCCCCGAACTGATGCAACGCTGCCGCGAGCAAGCCGCTCGTTTCGGTGCCGAGTTCATCACCGCCAAGGTC
The DNA here is from genome assembly GCA_037131575.1 of Actinomycetota bacterium. GTDB lineage: Bacteria > Actinomycetota > Acidimicrobiia > Acidimicrobiales > Ilumatobacteraceae > VFMC01. The sequence continues at coordinate 11,077 of JBAXQV010000007.1, read as the reverse complement.
ACCGCCATCGACTTCTCGGCACGGCCGTTCAAGGTGTGGGTGCACGATGAATTGCACGAAGCCCACTCGATCATCGTGTCGACCGGCGCGCAGAGCCTGATGCTGGGCCTCGAGGCCGAGCAACGGTTGCTCGGCCACGGGTTGTCGACGTGCGCCACCTGCGACGGGTTCTTCTTCCGCGGGCAAGAGATCGCCGTGGTGGGCGGTGGCGATTCGGCCATCGAAGAGGCCACCTTCCTCACCAAGTTCGCCTCGAAGGTCACCCTGCTCGTACGTCGCGATGCGCTGCGCGCCTCGAAGATCATGCAGGAACGTGCTGCCAACAACCCGAAGATCGAGATCGTCTGGAACACCGTGGTCGACGATCTGGTGGGCACCGACAGCCTGCAGGGCGCAATCGTGCGCGATGTGGTCACCGGCGAGGTACGCACCTTGAACGTCACCGGTCTCTTCGTGGCAATCGGGCACCGGCCCAACACCGACCTGTTCAGGGGTGTGCTCGACTCCGACGAGAATGGCTACCTGGTCACCAAGCCCAACTCGTCGTACACCAACATCGAGGGTGTGTTCGCGTGCGGCGACGTCCAAGACCACACCTACCGACAGGCCATCACGGCCGCCGGTTCGGGGTGTATGGCCGCCATCGACGCCGAACGCTGGCTCGAAGCGAACCACGCGCACTGACCTCGTCGTGCGGCGGGAATGCTGGCACGTCGCGATGTGTTGTACCGGGTACGCTCTCGTTCTCCCCGTGAAAGGATCCCGTCATGGCTGATGGCATCGTCACCCTCACTACCTCCACCTTCGATGAAATGGTCGCTTCGAGCGATCTGCCGATCGTGGTCGACTTCTGGGCCGAATGGTGCGGTCCGTGCAAGATGATCGCCCCGATCCTGGGTGAAATCGCCACCGAACAGCAGGGCAAGGTCACCATTGCCAAACTGAACGTCGACGAGAACCCCGATCTGGCGATGCGCTTCAACGTGATGAGCATCCCCACCCTGCTCGTGTTCGACAAGGGCCAAGTTGCCAAGCGGCTCGTCGGCGCCAAGGGCAAGGCTGCCCTGCTGCAGGAGCTTTCGGAATTCCTGCCGGCCTCCCACTGACACCCGGTCAACGCGGCGAGGCCGTTCGCGATTTACAGCGGCGGCTCAGTGCGGCCGGTGCAGGGCCTGCTTCGTCGTTCACGCCCGGTGTGTTCTGTGCTGGTACTGGCGCGGCGCTGGTCGCCTTCCAACACTCCCGAGGCCTGCGTGTATCGGATGAATGCGACGAGGTCACCTGGCGCGCCCTGGTAGAGGCGACCTGGAAGCTGGGCGACCGCTTGCTGGTGCTCACCTCCCCCAACCTGCGCGGCGACGATGTGGTCGACCTTCAGTCGCGTTTGGCGCGTCTCGGCTTCGACAGTGGACGTATCGATGGCATCTTCGGGCCGCTCACGGCCAAGGCCCTCGCCGACTTCCAGTCGAATCTTGGTCTCACCGACGACGGAGTGTGTGGGCACGACACCATACGCATGCTCGATCGAGTGATGGGTCAGACGGGCCATGGGCCAGGTGTCGCTGCCGTGCGCGAGCGCGAGCGCCTGCGCCAGACTCCGCTCGATCTGGCATCGCTGCGCATCGCCGTGGGCCAATTCGGTGGCCTCGGTGCCATCATGCGTTCCATCAGCCGCGATCTACGGGCCCGTGGCGCCCATGTGTTAGCCCTCGACGAACCCGACCCCATCATCCAGGCGCGTACGGCCAACAAGTTCGGGGCCAACGTGTTCATCGGCCTCGAAGCCGCTGCTGGCGAGGCCACCGTGGTGCACTACTACCGCGTGCCCACCTTCGAGTCGGTGGGTGGCCACACCCTGGCCGACAGCCTCACCGCCGAATTGCGCACCGCCGGCATCGCCGTCGACACCCCTGCCGGAGTGCGCATTCCGGTGCTCCGCGAGACGAAGATGCCTGCGGTGCTCTGTGTGGTGGCGCCGGTGCGTGCTGCCGTCGACGCTGCGGCCGCCATCGGCCCCGCAACAGCCCACGCCCTCGAGCAGTGGCTCTCCGTGTGGACACTCACGCGCTGATCGAGGGTTTATCCACAGTTTTGTCCACTTGTTGTGCGTAACCCTCAACTGGCAGATGTGGGTGAGGGTTACACAGAGTGGTGTGTAACCACTCTACGCGTTCAATTCGTCACTCGAACCGCTGCTGATCTGGTGATACAGCCGTTCTAGATCTTCAAGATCCGCGAAGTCGATGACGATCTTGCCGCGCTTGGAACCCATCGACACTGCCACCTTGGTGGACAGACAGTCGGCGAGCAGCTCCTCGAGTTCGAGGAGACCCGGTGGCCGCAACCGTGAACCTCCGGTCGACCCTGATGATGAGGTCGACCCTGCGCTGCTGGTCAGTTCGTCATCACCCGAAGCGACCGTATTCCCCTGTTGGCGATCGCGAACGGCCTCTTCCACCACTCGCACCGACCAGCCTTCGTCGGCTGCACGGCGAGCCAACTGTTCCTGAAAGGCACGGTCGGGTGTGCCGAGTAGGGCCCGAGCTTGACCGGCCGAGAGTCGGCCATCGGCGAGAAGGCTCTGAATGGCCGGTGGGAGCGACATCAACCGCATGGTGTTGGTGACCGCCGAACGGCTCTTCCCCACGCGGGCAGCCACTTGTTCGTGGGTCATCCCGTGAGTTTCGACCAATTGCTGATAGGCAGCCGCCTCTTCCAAGGGCGTGAGGTCTTGGCGGTGCAAGTTCTCGATGAGTGCCTGCTCCATCGAATCGGTATCGGCAGTAGTGCGCACGATGGCAGGAATGACAGTGAGGCCAGCACGGCGCGCGGCGCGCCAGCGGCGTTCGCCAGCCACCAGTTCGTAGGTGTCGCCGGCAGGACGAACCAGGATGGGCACCAATACGCCCACTTGCTGGATCGATGCCGCCAACTCAGCCAGTGATTCCTCATCGAAGTGAAGACGCGGCTGATGGGGGTTTGGCGCAATGGCATCGACCGGCAGCGACTCCAGTCGCGCTTCGTCTGAACTACCACCATCGCCGCCCTCCGATGGCGGAATGAGCGCCCCGAGACCTTTACCCAACCCTCCGAGCCGTGCCACGGCTCACCTCCTTTGCCATTTCGCGATAGGCCACCGCACCGCGTGAAGTGGGGTCGAAGGCGGTGATCGGCTGCCCGAACGAAGGTGCTTCCGACAATCGCACTGTGCGAGGAATGACGGTGCGAAGCACCTTGTCGCCAAAGTGCTCACGTACTTCGTTCACCACTTCACCTGCCAACTTGGTGCGTGCGTCGTACATGACACACACGATGGTGCTCACTTCCAGGGTGGGATTGAGATTCTTCTTCACGAGATCAACGTTGCGGAGAAGTTGGCCGAGGCCCTCCAAGGCGTAGTACTCGCACTGGATGGGCACGAGCACCTCACGGGCGGCGTTGAGGCCGTTCACCGTGAGCAAACCGAGTGACGGAGGGCAGTCGATGAGCACATAGTCGTAGTCGTCGAGCACGGAGTCGATGGCCCGCCGGAGACGGCCTTCCCGGCTGAATGCGGGGACTAGCTCAATTTCGGCGCCCGCCAGGTCGAGGCTGGCCGGCGCCACGAAGAGGTTCTTCACGGCGGTGGGCTCGATACATTGCTCGAGGGGAACGTCGTGAAGGATCACCTGGTACATCGATGTTTCGAGACCGCGATTCTCGACACCCAACCCGGTGGTGGCATTTCCCTGAGGGTCGAGGTCGACCACAAGTGTACGAAAGCCCAGGTCGGCCAAGCACGCGCCGAGGTTCACCGTGGTGGTGGTTTTCCCGACGCCGCCCTTCTGGTTGGCAATAGCAATCACACGCGGCAGTGAACGACCCCCGCCATCCGGTGTGGATGGGGTGGTGGACACTGCAGGTGCGCTCGATGAATCTGATGTCATGTGCACACTCCTGGCCAGGGCGACTCGACCACGGGCGGCAGGTATCGCCGCGACGCCCTGCACCCTAGCAAGATCGCGTTGCGTAGCGGCGGACCACCCGTGATGTTTCACGTGAAACGATCACGGGCGTGCTGTAGTGGGCTGCTCAGACCGTGGGTGTTCCGGATGTTCCACGTGGAACATCGAGTCGTTCGAGCAGGTGTACGCCACCCTTCGAGCCCCGATCGACCAGGTCAGCGTCTTGCAACTGGGTTTGGGTCCATTTCCCGTGACCACTGGGCGGGTCGCTCACCACGAGGACGCCACCGGGTCGCAGTAGTCGCTTGGCCAGGGGTAGCAGGACCTCGGTGGCCGCGAAACTTCGGGCGGTCACCACGTCGACCAGGCCACCAGTGGCCACCACATCGTCCGCGAACAGTTGCGCGTCGGCTTCGACCACCACGACATGATCGCCGAGACCGAGTGCGCGAACAGCGAAACGCAGCAGATCGGCTCGTTTCGCGCGCCGCTCGACCAGTTGGAGCGACAGGAGAGGTAGGCGGACCCCGATCACCAGCCCAGGCAAACCGCCACCCGACCCGAGGTCGATGGCAGTACGGGCCGACTCGGGAATGGCCGCGACGAAGCCATCCGCATGAGCAACGGCAGACGTGAGATCTACAGGGCCGATAGCACCTCGGCGTTGGATTTCGCCAAGAATGCGCAGTAACTCGTGATCAGGCATTCGCGGGGGAGATGACCACCCGACGGTTGGGATCTTCGCCGGCCGAACTGGTGGTGACACCATCGAACTCCGACAACACATCGTGGACGATCTTACGATCGGCCGACGACATCGGCTCGAGGCTACGTGCGGTGCCATCGGCAACCACTTGCCCTGCCACCTGCTGCGCAAAGCGGCCGAGGGCCTCCTTGCGGCGCTCGCGGTAACCACCGACGTCGACCCGGAGGCGGGTGTCGTGGTCGCCAAGGCGGCGCTGAGCAGCCACTCGGGCCAATTCCTGCACTGCTTGCAAGGTGGCGCCACGCGGGCCTACCAGCAGGCCGAGGTCGCTGCCATCGACCTTCACCTCGATGTCATCACCTTCCACGACCACCGATGTGGTGCCCTCGAGGCCAAAGGCCTCGACCAAGCCACCGACGAACCGCGCCGCCTCTTCGCCCACCTGCTGTGCATCCACGACGCTGTCTCCTTCTTGGTTCGAAGCCTTGGCGGCCGGACGACCGTTGCCCTCCCGGCGTTCGCCACGTTGCGCTGTGGAACGACCGTTGCCGCCCTTCCCACCAGTGCCACCATTCCCGCTGCGGCGGGGTGCGGGGGCTTCATCGGTGGCAGAGGCCACCTCGGCGCTGCTCTCAGCCGCATCGGGCTTCACTTCACCCTTCTTGGTGCGCGGTCGACGCTCGACCTTGGCCCGCGGTGTGGTGGGGCGTACTCGGGCCCGCACACGTGCTTCGCCGCGAACGCGGCCGAACAGGCCCGCGCGAGGTTCATCGAGTACTTCGAATTCGGCATCGTCTTCGGCCACGCCCAACTGATCGAGGGCAATTGCCTTGGCTTCGTCGACGGTGCGACCGGTAGTTTCAACCCATTCCATCGTGATCTATCGTTCCTGCTAGAGAGCTATTTTTTCGGAGGGTTCGACGGCTTTTGAGGGCGTGACGCCTTACCAGTCGAGGGAGGCCGAGGCGCGTTCGCGCCTGGCGTTGGCTTGTTCTTCGGCGGCGTGACCCGCTTGCTCACCGAGGCGCCTGGCCCAGCGGAGCCTGACTTGCCTGACTTCGCCTCGAGTTGCGCCTGCTTGGCTGCAGCGGCGTCTTTCTTCATCTGCCCGAACATGCCGCCACCAGCGCCACCGCCGGCAGGATCGGCCTTGGCCAATTCTCGTGCCTTTTCTCCAGCGGCCATGGCCTGTTGCCCGAGTGATGCCTCACCGTGGTAGAAGCGGCGGGTGATGTAGAACTGCAAACCGATACGGAAGATGGCCTGGGCGATGTAGTAGATCACCAAGCCGGTGAGTTGGAACACCAGGAAGCCGGCGAACAGCACCGGCAAGTACTGCATCAACTTCTGCTGCATCGGCGACATCGTGGGATTCACCGCGATGCGCGCTGCCACCATGCGCTGCTGAATGAAGTACAACGCGCCGAGCACGATGACGAGCAACGAGTATTTCACGCTGTCGGCCAATGAGTTGCCGATCATCTTGAGCGGGGTCTTCGACAGGTCGAACCCCCACGACATCATGGTGCTCTTGCCGTACAGCGACTGATACAGCTTGGTGCTCGACGACACGTACTTGGGCTCGAACACCGTACGACCATCGGCCACACCACCACAGGCGGCGGCAAGCGTGGCCCCGGTACACACCACACCGTAGGTGAGGTTGCGCAACACGCGGAACATGATGATGAACACCGGGAACTGCAGCAGCAGCGGGAAACACGAGGCCAGCGGGTTGACCTTGTGCTCCTGGTAGAGCTTCATCATCTCTTCGTTGAGCTTTTGACGGTCGCCGCGATGCTGTTGCTGCAGCTTGCGCAACTCGGGTTGCAGCTTCTGCATCTCGAGCATGCCCTTGGTCGACTTCAGTTGCAGCGGTGCGGTGACCAGCATGACCACAAGGGCGATGAGCGTGATGGCCATGCCATAGCTATTGGTGAACGCGTAGAACTTGGCCAGAAGCCAAGCCGGGCCCTCGAACAGACCGAAGCCGATGATCATGCTGGTACTCGCTTTCGCGCAAAGGGTTCAGGTACTGGGTCCCACCCCGACGGCCCGAACGGCCGACAGCGCAGGAACCGGCGAAACATCAGCCACATGCCCCGGGCTGCACCGTGCTGTTGCAGGGCCTCGAGGCCGTATGCCGAGCATGACGGGGTGAAACGGCAGGGAGACGGGTAGCCCTCACGGGCCTGTTGATACGAGTGCACCAGGTGCATACACCAACGTGTGATACGGCCCTGGTGCACAGGGAGGTGTGCATTTCTTGACGGATGCACTACGAACGTCAGTTCGATGTGCGTGGCAACGCGGCGGGCGTGCTGCGACCGATGGATGCCACCAGCGCCGCCACGTCGCGCTCGAGGTCGTTGAACGACCGTTCGGCGATGTCGGGCTTGCCGCCCACCAGATACCAACCCGGTGGCAGGCCCGCCGCCCCGAGCAATACGCGGAGGCGTCGCCGACAGCGGTTGCGAACGACAGCCGGTCCGACGGCGCGTCCGATCGCAAACGCCACCTGCGGCGGCGAAATGCTCGGATCGTGAAGATAGCTGCACCACAGCACTCCGGCCCGGGCTCGACGGCCTTCCTTCGACAGACGTCGAAAGACGTCGCGTTCCCGGATACGCCAGATCAAGCCGACAGACGGTGCCGGCCCTTGGCGCGACGGGCCTTCAACACGCCCTGGCCACCACGGGTGCTCATCCGCTGACGGAAACCATGCTTCTTGGCTCGACGGCGGTTATTCGGTTGGAATGTGCGCTTCACGCCATCCTCCTCGCAAGGCGCAGCCAGGCTGCGCGGGTCACTTCGACAGATGCTCCCGGATGCGGCACGAACCCGCCACCGAAAACGGAACTTCTGCAGGTTAGGGCCATCGTGCGGCGTCGGCAACACGGGCGGATCCTTCGGCTCCCCTTTCAGGCTTGCTCCGACGACTGCTACTGTGGACAACTCATGTAGTACGCCTCGTCGCGCGGTTGTCCACATTCTGTGGACAACGATGTGGACGGGCGGCGCGACACAGGACGGAGGTGCAGGTGAGCGACGCTGAACAGATGTGGACGGCAGTAGCCCAACTCCTCCGTGCACAGGTATCGGAAGCGGTGTGGTTCTCCACATTCCAAGATGTGGTGGCACTCGACACCGACGCCGTCTCGTTGCGCTTGTTGGCCCCCAACAACCACACTCGTGACCGCATTCTCACCCGGTACCAGCCTTTGGTCCGCGATGCCCTCGATGAAATTGGTAGCGGTAATCGCACGCTCATCATCGAAGTGGCCGATGCGCACACATTCGTCGACGACGACCCAGGCACGTCGTCGGGTGGCTCGGGTTCCGGTTCAACTACCGGATCGGGAGCTGGTTCGGGCAGCGGTAACGAGCGCGACGGCGAACAACGCTCGGGGCGTTCCGGGGAGTCGGGCCGGAGTCGCTCGGCCCTGCATGTCGACGACGACGGCCTCAATCCGCGCTACACCTTCGAGACGTTCGTGAAGGGCGCCTCGAACCAGTTCGCCCTGGCGGCCGCATTGCGGGTTGCCGAAACACCGGGCCGGTCGTACAACCCACTCTTCATCTACGGCTCATCGGGTCTGGGAAAGACCCACCTGCTGCACGCCATCGGCCACTACGTGAACAGTCACTACCAGCACGACGTGGTGCGGTATGTGAGCACCGAGACCTTCCTCAACGAGTACGTCGACGGCATCCGTAACAACACCATCGCCAACTTCAAGCGGCGCTATCGCGACATCGACGTGTTGCTCATCGACGACATTCAGTTCATGGAAGGCAAAGAGGGACTCCAGGAGGAGTTCTTCCACACGTTCAACTCGTTGCACGGTGCCAACAAGCAGATCGTCATCTCCAGCGACCGCATGCCCGATGCCATCCCCACCCTGGAGGAACGCCTTCGCGGCCGGTTCAAGTGGGGCCTCATCACCGACATTCAGCCGCCCGACCTCGAAACCCGTCTGGCGATCTTGCGCAACAAAGCCGAGCGTGACCGCACACCCGTGCCGGCCGACACGCTCGAGTTCATTGCGTCGCACATCACCAGCAACATCCGTCAACTCGAAGGGGCGCTCATTCGCGTCACTGCCTACGCCAGCCTCAACCACGTGCCCATCACCACGCACTTGGCCGAGCAGTTGCTGGGCGATCTGCTCACCGATTCGCATGTGAAGCCGCGTACCGACGAAGAGTTGCTCAGCGAGATCGCCACCATCTTGGGGTTCAGTGTCGAAGCGTTACGCGGCCGTAGCCGGCAGCGGCCGTTGGTCACCGCCCGCCAGACGGCGATGTACGTGTTCCGCGAACTCACCGACCTCAGCTACCCCAGCATCGCCCGTTTGTTCGGCGGGCGCGACCACACCACCGTCATCCACGCCGTCGACAAGATCCAGCGTCTCATGAAAGAGCGCAAACAGATCTACGACCAGGTCACCGACCTCATCCAACGTCTGAAGTCGAGCTGAGCCCGTGACTGTGCACATCGTGGGGACACAACCTGCTGAGCAGTGGACGCGGCCATGGTCATCCACCGAATCACATCAGCGTCATTCGCGAACTGTGGGCGATGGTGGACGGTGCTGTGAGTTTGAAATACACCCATACGCTGGGCCAACGCCGAGTTGTGCACAATCCACAGCCCTTATTACCTCTATTAGCATGTCATCTACCTGGTCGATGAGAAAGGTTGCCCTGTGAAGTTCCGGTGCGAACGAGATTCCCTGGCTGAAGCCCTCGCCGTTGCTGGGCGCGCCGCCACTGGCCGCACCAGTACCCATCCGGTGCTCAGTGGTCTGCGCCTCGAGTTGAGCGGCGACCACCTCACGGTCACCGGTACCGACCTCGAGCTCACGATCCAACTCGACCTGGCTGTGGGTGGCGAGCTCGATGGCAGCGCGGTCATTCCGGCCAAGCTGGCATCCGACATCGTGCGCGCACTGCCCAACGGTGCTGTGGAAGTGTCGATCGACGACGACGACGTGAAGATCGCCGCTGGGCGCTCGAAGTTCAGCGTGCGCCTGATGTCGGTCGACGACTACCCACGTATCGCCGAGCCAGCTTCGAGTGCAGTCACCATCAACGCCGCAGCATTCGGCGAGGCACTGCGCCAAGTGGTGCGCGCTGCCAGCACCGACGAACAACGCCAGGTGCTCACCGGCGTACTGCTCACCGCTGAGAAGGACGGCCTGCGGCTGGTGGCTACCGACTCGTACCGCCTGGCCGTACGCGACCTGCCCGGTGTGAGCGTGCTCGGTGCCGACCAGAAGGTGCTGGTGCCGGCCAAGGCGTTGAACGAACTGCAACGCATGCTCGGCTTCGGTGACGACTTGGTACTTCGTCTCGGCGAACGCGAAGTGACCTTCGAAATCGGCTCAGCCCGAGTGACCACCCGGCTCATCGAGGGTTCGTTCCCCGACTACGCCCGGCTCATCCCGCCGAGCCACCCCAACGTGGTCACCATCGCTCGTGAACAGTTGCTCGAGGCCATCAAACGTATGAAAATCTTGGCCCGAGACACCACCTCGGCAACCTCGGTGCTGCGTCTCAACATCACCGCCGATTCGGTGGAACTGAAGACCATCAGCCAAGACCTGGGCAAGGCAACCGAAGAACTCGATGCATCGAATTCGGGCAGTGACCTCGAAGTGGCCTTCAACCCCGAGTACCTGAGCTCAGGTGTCGAGGCCGTGGGTACCGACGAAGTCACCATCTCCACCGAGAACGCGGTGAAGCCTGCCATCGTTCGCGGTGTTGGCAACGACGACTTCCTGTACCTGCTGATGCCGGTCAAAGTACAAACCGGGGGATGATCGTCACCCGCCTCGAGGTGGTCGACTTCCGCAACTACTCGACAGCGGAATTCCATCTCGATCGCGGCATCACTGCCGTGGTGGGCCTGAACGGGCAAGGCAAGACCAACTTCGCCGAAGCCCTGGCCTACCTCGCTCGGCTCGACAGCTTCCGTGGGGCGCCCAACGAAGCCCTCATCAGGGTTGGCGCCGATACAGCCATCATCAGAGCCACCGTGCGTCAGGAAGACGATCGCGAGGTGCTGGTAGAGGCTGAGATCAACCGGCTCGGGCGCAACCGGGTGCTGGTGAATCGCAACCGGCTCGACAGGGCACGCGACCTGCTGGGTGTGGTGCGCGTGAGCGTGTTCTCGCCCGACGACCTGGCGCTCATCAAGGAAGGGCCAGGCGAGCGGCGGCGGTTCATGGACGACACCTTGGTGACCCTGGCACTGAAGTACGACGCGATGCGCCTCGAACTCGACCGAGTGGTGAAGCAGCGCAACACCTTGCTGAAGCAGGCCGGCGGCAGGCTCACCGACGACACCGAGATCACCCTCGACGTGTGGGACGCCAAACTCACCCAACTCGGCGAGCAGTTCGGCCACGCCCGTGCCGTGCTC
>JBAXQV010000006.1:0-33952 GCA_037131575.1 Actinomycetota bacterium | reverse complement strand
GCCTGATCGTTGAGTTTCAGGTGCACCCAGTCGACCGTGTAGTCGCGTTTGCGCTCTTTCGCCTTCTTGATGAACTCACCGCGCAAGCGGGCACGGGTGGTTTGCGGCGGTTGCTCGACGGCAGTGTCGATATCGGCATCGGTGCAGATGCGCTCGATCATTCCCCGGTCTTGCAGTTTGTAGAACGGGCTGCGCTCGCGGCTGATGTCGTGGTATTGCAGGTCGAGCAGTTGCACTCGGGCATCGCCCAACGACAGGTTGTGGCGCTCGCGGAACGCTTCGATGAGTCGGTACTTGATGACCCAGTCGACCTCGCGGTCGAGTTTCATCGGGTCGTTCTCGATGGTGCTGACGCAGTGCTCCCACATCTCGAGGGCTTTCTGTTCGAGCGGGGGGAACCCCTTGGTGTCGGCATAGCGCAACGCCCGGTCGAGATATTCGCGTTGGATGTCGAGTGCGCTCACCTCGCGGCCATTGGCCAGGCGCACCCGACGCCGACAGGTGGTGTCGTGGCTGATGTCGCGGATGGCCCTGATGGGGTTTTCGAGGGTCATGTCGCGGAGCACCACCGACGGGTCTTCGAGCATGCGCAACATGCACGCGGCAGCCCCCACCTTCACGAAGGTGGAGTACTCGCTCATGTTCGAGTCGCCCACGATGACGTGGAGGCGGCGGTAGCGCTCGGCGTCGGCGTGCGGCTCATCGCGGGTGTTGATGATGGGCCGGCTACGCGTGGTGGCACTCGACACCCCTTCCCAGATGTGCTCGGCTCGTTGGGCGATGGAATAGAGCGGGCCGCGGGCCGTCTGCAGCACCTTGCCGGCGCCCGTGTAGATCTGCCGGCTCACCAGGAATGGAATGAGCACCTCGGCGTAGTGACCGAGTTCGTCGGATCGGCTGGTGAGGTAGTTCTCATGGCAGCCATAGCTGTTCCCGGCCGAATCGGTGTTGTTCTTGAACAGGTACACCGTGCCGCGGATGCCCTCCTCGCGGAGGCGCTGCTCGGCCGACTCGAGCAGGCTCTCGAGGATCCGCTCGCCAGCCTTGTCGTGCACGACGACGTCGTAGATGCTGTCGCATTCGGGCGTGGCGTACTCGGGGTGCGACCCCACGTCGAGATACAACCGGGCGCCGTTCTGTAGGAACACATTGCTGCTGCGCCCCCAACTCACCACTTTGCGGAACAGGTACCGGGCCACTTCATCGGGGCTGAGCCGGCGTTGGCCTCGTAAGGTGCAGGTGACGCCGTACTCGTTCTCGAGGCCGTAGATGCGTCGTTCCATGGCGACAACCTAGCCGTCATCGGGCGAACAGGTCGATCGGTACCCGCAGTCGCTCCGTCATCGCCGGGCGGCGCAAAAACCCACCTCCATACCAGGTGCCCATTGCGCCACATGGCACACGTCAGCGGGGTCGACCACACCGATGACCGGGTACCCGCCGGTAACGGGATGGTCGGCCAGCATCACGATCGGCTGCCCCGACGGCGGCACCTGCACGGAGCCTTCGAGCAAACCCTCGGACGGGAGTTCACCGTGCCGACGGCGCCTCAGTGCCGGCCCGTTGAGCCGAACGCCCACTCGGTTCGAGTCGCCCAACACGGTGAACGTAGAGCCCAGCAGCGTGGGCCACGCATCGTCGGTGAACCAGTCGCGCCGTGGGCCCTCCCACACGCGCACCGTGAGCACTACGGGGTACGGCACCGCCGCCACGGCCGACGCAGGTACGAGTGGATCGGGCCCTACCGCCACGGTGGCGCCATCGACCACCCCGATACCGCCTCGCACCGCAACATAGGTACGCGCCCCGCCGTGCAACCTACCGAAATGCACCAGCGCGCCGGCACCCACCGCAACGGGCGCACCCCACCCCACCGGTACACCGCCTTCCACCTGTACGTCGACCGGGCTACCGGTGATGGCCATCATCGTCGGCGCTGTCACACGGAACGTCAGCCCGCCACTGGTTTCCAAACCAGCAGTGTCGGGTTCGTTGCCCACCAGTCGATTGCCGAGTTGCAGCGCGGCGAGATCGGCTGCTCCCCCGCGGCCTCGCCCGAGATGCGCCATACCGCGCCGTCCACCATCGCGCACTGCCGTTGCCACACCCCATGCGGTGATCTCCAGCGCCATGGTTCAGCACGCCTCGAATCGAACCGTGACACCTGGTTCGAGCAGCGCCGGATGCTCGCTCTGCTCGTCCCACAGCGGGGTGGCGCACCGCCCGAGGAGATGCCAACCGCCGGGGCTGGCAAGGGGGTAGACGCCCGTGAACTCACCACCGATGGCAACCGAACCGGCCGGCACACGCGGTCTCGGCGAGGTGCGTCGTGGAAGATGGAGCACGTCAGGAAGCCCCACCAGATAGGCGAAGCCGGGCATGAACCCACAGAACGCCACCGTGAACGCTGTGGAGGTGTGGAGGTGGATCACCTCGGCCACCGTGAGCGAGCAGGCTCTGGCCACCTCCTCGAGGTCGGCACCGTCGTACGTGGTGGGCAACACCACGGTGCGGGCGTCGCGCCGCACGCTGGCCGCAGCGGCGACGCCCGCTGCAGGGTCACCCAGCACCTGCTCGATGGCTCGTGTATCGGCACCGTGATGCACCACCAGCACCGTGCGCGCACCGGGCACCACGTCGACGACTCCGGCGATGGCACGAGCACGCACCGCTGCTGCCGCCGCCGTGGCACGATCGAGATCGTCGAACTCGGCCATCACCGCAGCGGGCCCAGCGGGGAGAAGACGCATCGCTATCGCACCATCAGGCAGCGGCGGCGGTAACGACGGCACCGGCGGCTTCGAGCGCATGCCGTGCGGCGGCAGCCATGGTGGCTGCGCCTGGCGTATCGCTGTGCACACAGATCGAGTCGACCCGCCACGCCAGCAGCGATACCGCCTGCTCGCCCACCGCAGCCGCATCATCGAGCAACGCGCCGGGCTGACCGCGCGGAATGAGCCTGCCATCGGTGTCGTACCCGCGGTCGGCAAAGCCCTCGATGAGGAACCGCACCTCTGCCGCAGTGGCGATTCGTTCGATGAGCCCATCGGCAGCGCCCATCAACGCCAACGTGGCGTCGAGCGAGGTGATGGCTTGCACCACAGCCTCGGCCTGGCCGCTGTGGGTACCCACAGCGTGGTAGAGCGCGCCGTGCGGTTTCACGTATGAAACTCGCCCACCCTCGGTGCGCGCGATGGCATCGAGCGCACCGATTTGGTACACCACCGCATCGGCCAGTTCGCCAGGGGCGATGTCGATGAACCGTCGGCCGAAGCCAGCCAGATCGGGGTAGCTCACATGCGCACCGATGGTCACGCCATGACGAACAGCAGCCGCACAGGTACGCCTGATCGTGGACGGATCGCCCGCATGAAACCCACAGGCGATGTTGGCCGAGGTGATAATGGGCATGAGTGCCTCGTCGTCGCCGAGGTGCCAGCGGCCATAACTTTCGCCCATATCGGCATTGAGATCGATCGAGCGGGTCATTGCACCTCCCAGCGCAGCAGTGGTCAGCGGCTCAGCAACCCGGCGACCTCGTCGTCGGCGAGGCGACGGAAACAACGCCGACCGTTCGAACGCGCGAGTACCGCAACCTCGAGATCTTCGGCCTTCAGGGTTCGGTCGGGCCCGCTGAGCGCAGCCATGGCCGCACTCAACGCTGCCGCCAATTCGAGATGGTCGACGTCGAGCTCGCGCAAGCGCCCGGTTATTGCTTCGGCATCGCCGCCGAGCACGCTGAACCCGCGCTCGTCCATGACGGTGCCGTCGTAAAGGATGTGGAACAACTGGTCGCCGTCGGAGGTGACGCCCACTTCGGCCACCAAGATCTCTACTTCCATCGGCTTCATCTCGTGTGTGAACACCTGGCCGAGGATCTGCGCGTACTGGTTGGCGAGACTGCGCGCATCGACGTCGTCGCGCGAGTACTGGAAGCCCTTCAGATCGGCGGCACGTACCCCGGCCACACGCAGCTGGTCGAACTCGTTGTACTTACCCACACCGGCAAAGGCGATGCGGTCGTAGATCTCGCTGATCTTGCGCAGGGTGTTACTGGGGTTCTCGGCTACCAGGGCGATTCCATCGACATAACGAACGGCCACCAGCGCACGGCCACGGGCGATGCCCTTGCGCGCATAGTCGGCACGGTCTTTCATGACCTGCTCGGGTGCCACGTAGAACGGCATGCTCATCGGTTCCGCACCTCCGCCACGATGGCCTCGTAGCGAGCGGCCAGATCGCCGTCGTCGAGGCGTTGCCAGCCTTCACTGGTGATGGTGGCCACCACCGGGTAGATACCGCGCAGCGCATCGGGCCCGCCGGTGGCCGAATCGGCGTCGGCCGCTTCCCACAGGCTGGTGCACGCCAAGGTGACGGCATCGTCGCGGCTGAGATCGGGACGGAAGCCCACTTTGATGACCGTGCCGGCGTGCAGACTGCCCGAACCGGTGGCTGCGTAATCGTGTTCTTCATAGCGGCCACCGGTGACGTCGTAGCTCCACAGACGGCCTACTTGGCGACGCAGATCGAACCCGCCGAACAACGGCACCACCACCATGCCCTGCATGGCCGCTGGCAGGTTGCCACGCACCATCATCGACAACTGGTTGGCCTTGCCCTCGAGGCTCAGCGCGCTGCCCTCCACCTTCTCGTAGTGTTCGAGTTGCAAGGTGAAGAGCTTGATCATCTCCATGGCTGGCCCTGCGGCACCGGCGATGGCCACACCACTGTGGCGGTCGGCCTGCACCACCTTTTCCATACCTCGATGGCTGATGAGGTTGCCGCTGGTGGCGCGACGGTCGCCCGCCATGACCACGCCGTCGACATAGCGCAGCGCTACGCAGGTGGTGGCATGCGGCACCGACAACGCGTTCATGCCGGCGCTGGCAGCGGCGTCGAGCGCCACCGGCCCGAGGCCCACACGGCGGAGCAGTTCAGGGAAGTTGGCCCCGGGGTCGTCGCCGGGCACGAAGAACGGCATCGACATTGCGGTCACTCGCCGCCTTTTTGTACATACGATTTCACGAAGTCTTCCGCGTTGGTTTCGAGAACACCGTCGATCTCGTCGAGCAGATCGTCGAGTTCGGCCTTCAGTTTGTCGCCGGTGGCAGTGGTGGCCGGAGCATCGACCACTTCCTCATCGGAACGAGTGGGGGCCGGCTTTTGCTTCTGCGTGCGTTCAGCCATCGAGTATCGACTCCTTGTGGGTGGTGCGGTGCATCGGGGCAGGTGGACCAGGGTGCTTGCTCATGATCGCTCGAGACGTTCGAGGAGATCGGCGGCCGACACACTGTCGTCGATCAACCTAGCCACGTGGTCGGCGGTACCGCGCAACGGTTCCATCATCGGCACCCGGCGCAACGGGTCGCGACCCACGTCGAACACCAGAGAGTCCCAGTTCGCGGCCACGATGTCGTTTGGCCACCGTTGCAAACAGCGGCCACGGAAATAGGCGCGGGTGGTGGTGGGCGGTTCGTTCATGGCGGCGCGCACTTCGGTCTCCGTGCATATCGTGTCGAGACCCACGCGGTGCGCCAGGCAGCGTTCGGCGCGCATGTCGTGGTACTGCAGGTCGAGTGCTTTCAGGCGGGCATCGCCGGGGAGCACACCGTGGCGCTCGGCATAGCCGTCGACGAGCCGCTTCTTGGCCACCCAATCAACAACATGAGCCATGCTGGCCGGGTCGTGTTCGAGGCCGGTGAGCATTGCTTCCCACCGCTGCAGCACCTCGGCCCCCACGGCTTCGCCCACTGCCTCGAGGCCATGCGATTGCGCGTAGCGCGACGCCCGCTCGAACAGCGACCACTGGATTTCGAGCGCGGTTGCCCGCCCGCCGCTGCGCAGCAGCACCGTGCGCTGCAAGGTGGGGTCGTGGCTCACCTGGCGGATGGCGCCCACCGGGTTGGCCAGGGTGAGGTCGTCGCCGAGCACATCGTCTTCGATCATGGCCAGCACGATGGCGGTGGCCCCCACCTTCACGAAGGTGGCCACCTCGCTCATGTTGGCATCGCCCACGATGACGTGCAGGCGGCGGTACTTGGTGGCGTCGCAGTGTGGTTCGTCGCGGGTGTTCACGATGGGCCGCTTCAAGGTGGTTTCGAGCCCTACCTCTTCTTCGAAGAAGTCGGCGCGCTGGCTCAACTGGTACGGCACCTGGTCGTTGGCCACACCGGGTAGTTCGCACCCCACCTTGCCGGCACCCACCACCACCTGGCGGGTCACGAAGTGCGGGGTGATCTGGGCCACGATGCGCCCGAATGGCACGTCGCGCGCCAGCAGGTAGTTCTCGTGGCAGCCGTAGCTGTTGGCCTTGCCATCGGAGTTGTTCTTGTAACAGATGATCTCGGCATCGTCGGGCAGCAAGCGTTTCGCTGCGTCCATACTGGCCTGCACGATCAACTCGGCCGCACGGTCGAACACCACCACCTCACGCGCATCGCGACATTCAGGGGTGCTCACCTCGGGATGCGCATGGTCGACGTAGTAGCGAGCCCCATTGGTGAGTACTGCGTTCACCAAGTGGGTCTCCACATCGGGGCCGAACATGTCGTCGAGGCTGAACCCACGTGCGTCGTGCCCAGGGTGCTCGTCTTCGTAGTCCCAACCGATGCGGTGGGTGTCGCCTGCTCGGCGCGGGTTCACGCCGAGATAGGCATTGATGAGCAACGACGACGCGGTGACCGGGTTGTTGTCGGCTCCGCGCACGATGATCCCGTATTCGGTCTCGATGCCACAGACCTTGGGGATCGCCATGGCCGAACCCTATCGGCACACGGGTTTGCCTGCTCGACCCATCGCCTCGAGCGTGACCAGCGCTACAGGTACTGGCCGGTACCCACTCGTTCGATGGCTCGCCCACCGGCTTGGTCGGCGTCGGCTCGCCCACTCACGAGGGTACGGATGAACACGATGCGTTCGCCCTTCTTGCCCGAGATCTTCGCCCAGTCGTCGGGGTTGGTGGTGTTGGGCAGGTCTTCGTGTTCTTTGTATTCCTGTTTGATCGACGCGAGCAGGTCGTCGGTACACACCCCACGGGCCCCGCCGGCGATGACTCGCTTGATGGCGAGCTTCTTGGCCCGGCGCACGATGTTCTCGATCATGGCACCCGAGGCGAAATCCTTGTAGTAGAGGATCTCCTTGTCGCCGTTCTGATAGGTGACCTCGAGGAACTGATTCGCCTCATCGTCGCGATACATCTCGGCCACCGTGGCGTCGATCATGGCGGGCACGTGCTCGTCGGCGGCGATGGGAATCTCGTCGGTGAGGTAACGAGCGAAGATCTGCCGCGCCGCCTGAGCGTTGGGGCGTTCGATCTTGATCTTCACATCGAGGCGACCGGGGCGCAGAATGGCCGGGTCGATGAGATCTTCGCGGTTGGTGGCGCCGATGACGATGACGTTGCGCAGCCCTTCCACACCGTCGATCTCGGCCAGTAGCTGCGGCACGATGGTGCTTTCCATGTCGGAGCTGATGCCCGTGCCGCGAGTACGGAACATCGAGTCCATCTCGTCGAAGAACACGATGACCGGCCAACCCTCTTCACTCTTTTCGCGGGCACGCTGGAACACCAAACGGATCTGCCGCTCGGTTTCGCCGACGTACTTGTTGAGCAACTCGGGGCCCTTGATGTTGATGAAGTAACTGCGACCCTTGTCGCCACCGGTCTTTTCGGCCACCTTCTTGGCCAGCGAGTTGGCCACGGCCTTGGCGATGAGCGTCTTGCCACATCCGGGTGGGCCGTAGAGCAAGATGCCCTTCGGCGCCGGCAGCTGGTGCTCAGCGAACAACTCGGCGTGCAGGAAGGGCAATTCAACCGCGTCGGCGATCTGTTCGATCTGGGTGTCGAGGCCACCGATATCGGCGTACGAGAGATCGGGTACTTCTTCGAGGAGGAGGTCCTCCACCTCGGGTCGGGGAAGCTTCTCGAGCAACAGGTTGCTGCGTGTATCGAGGCGCATGGTGTCGCCCGAACGCAAGTGGACGCCACGGAGATTGTCGGCCAGTTCGCAGACACGCTCTTCGTCGGCGCGCCCCACCACGATGGCGCGCACGCCGTCGTCCATGATCTCTTTGATCGTGACCACCTCACCGGTGATCTCCGAGTGACGAGCCGACACCACGTTGAAGCTCTCGTTGAGCACTACCTCGGCGCCACGATCGAGTTCGTCATGGTCGATCTCGGGGTGCAGCGTCACGCGCATCTTGCGGCCGCTCACCAAGACGTCGACGGTGCCATCGTCGTTCTTACCCACCACCACGCCATAGGCCGACGGTGGTTGGCTGAGTTTGTCGACTTCGTCACGAAGGGTGGCGATGTGTTCGCGAGCCTCACGCAAGGTGTAGCTCAACTTCTCATTACGCGACACCGCCTGCGCCAACTGCCCCTTGGTTTCGAGTAACCGCTCTTCCAGGGCGCGCATCCGCTTGGGCGCGTCGGCCAATTTCCGGCGCAGTTCGGCAATCTCCTGATCGAGCACCTGTGCCTGCGCGCGCAGTGCCTCGACCGATTCGTCGTCTGCCTGGGCCATATCGTGAACCTACACGCCCCGCGGTGAGCAGTCACCACTTTCGCACCCCAATGTGGTCACATCATCGGGGTGCCAATTGGCACCTACGCGTTGCGCTAGGTGATGCACCCTTCGGCCAGATACAGTATGCCCGTTCGCCCACCCGACAGATCATCGCCGAACGAGGAGACAACTACCGATATGAAGGTCTGGATCGACCAAGATCTCTGCACTGGTGACGGCCTGTGCGAAGAAATTTCCCCCGCCGTGTTCGCGCTGCTCGACGACGGCCTTGCCTACGTGAAGGAAGGCGACAAGGTGTTCGCCACCGCCAAGGGCAACGCCCAGGGCGCCGATGGCATGGCCAACATTCCCGACAAAGAACTCGATGGTGTCATCGAAAGCGCCGAGGAATGCCCCGGCGAGTGCATCTTCATCGAAGCCTGAACATCCAATATTCGTAACGAGTCGGGGCGCCTTCGGGCGCCTCGAGTCGTTTTCGGCCCCGGTGCCCTAGGCCCCTCAGCCGAGGAAGCGACCCACGGTGAGGAACCCGGTGTGTGCCACCATGCGATGGTCGGGGCGCACCGCGGCGCCTTCCACGTACCAGCCACGGTGCAGCACCTCGAGCGAACGTGTGCCGGCCCAGGCCTTGGTGGCCATCGCTTCACGCAGTTGCGACACCTGCGTGATCGACGGGCAGTACGCCACGAAGATGCCGCCCGGTCGCAACGCCTCGAGCGCATGCGGCACCACTCGCCACGGCTCAGGCAGGTCGAGCACCACGCGGTCGACATCACGTTCGTCGATGCCTTCGTAGCAGTCGCGAAGTTCCACCTTGTAGCGACTCAACACCTCGGGCCCGAGGAATGAACGCACGTTGGCAATGGCTCGGTTGGCGAAGTCTTCACGCAACTCGTAGCCCACGATGTCGGCACCCCAGCGCAGCATGGTCATGCTCAGCGCACCCGAGCCCACGCCGCTCTCGAGCACCCGGACACCGGGCCCGATGTCGGCGAGCATGCAGATGGGGGCGAGATCCTTCGGGTAGATCACCTGCGCGCCACGCGGCATCTCGAGTACGAAGTCTTCCAGCGTGGGTCGCAGGGCGATGTAGGGCGTTCCCTTCGTGCTGCGCGCCACGACCCCCTCGAGTTGGCCGATGAGCTGGGTGTGCGGGAACAGACCGGTATGGGTATGGAATTCGGCCCCTACAGCAAGGGTGATGAGGTAGCGACGTTGCTTCGAGTCGATGAGCAGCACTTTGTCGCCCTCGGCAAATGGACGGTTCATCGTCGGCCTTTCATCACCAGTTCCACCGGCACGGGTTCGTGCGCGCTGGCTGTTTCCACGAGACGACAGAAGGCGCAGATCTCCCCCGCCGCCGGTGCACCGCAGCGACCGCAGGTGCCGAGCGCGTCGCGCTCTTCCTGGAAATGACTCGCCAGAATGGGCGCCATCTTGTCGATGAAGTTCAGATAGAACGCCGCCTTCGAACCGGGCGACACGGCCTCCATCGAATTGAGCGTGTCTTTGTAGCCGAGGTGCTTGTTGCCTGCGGCCATGGGGCATTCGTCGACCAGGTAGTCGATACCGCGCACCACGCACCAGGCGGCGGTTTCGCGCTCGGTGAGGCGAACCAGTGGCTTCACCTTCTTCGGGAAACCGCCACGGGCTTCGAGCACGGGCAGTTGACGCGACAGGTAGTCGATGTCCCAGCGCAACGTGTTGCCCAACAGCACCGCCGCTTCGTCGTCGAGATTGTGGCCCGTCACGAGCACGGTGTAGCCGCCCTCGATGGCTGCCTTGTCGAACAGGTGCCGCTTGCTCAACCCACAAGCCGAACATGGCACTCGGCGCGTGGCACGCGCCGCTGTGGGAATGTCGTACCCGTATTCGCTACGCAACGACACCTCGATGAGGTGCAGCCCACGTTCTTGGGCGAAGGCGCGTGCGTAGTCGCCCGACACATCGCTGTAGTCGCCGATACCGAGGCCGATGTACAGGCCGTCGGCCTGGTAGCCCAACTCGATCAGTAAGTCCCATACCGCCAGGCTGTCTTTACCGCCCGATACGGCAACGAGGATTCGGTCGGCTGGGGTGAGCATCGAGAACTGATCGATGGCCTTCACCACTTGCCGGCGGCACAATTCCTGGAAATGTTCAGCGCAGAACTTCGCGTTGTGCCGCGGTAAGTCGATGATGGCAGGTTCGCCGCAGGTGCGGCACTTCGAAGGAACCCGCACTCACGCACCCCCTGAGATGACAGGGCGGATCTCGATGACGTCGTCGGGGTCGAGCGGTGCATCACCCGGGATGAGCGTGCCATTGCGAATGACGAGGTGCGATTCGCGGTTGAGCCCGAGTTCGTCGAGCAGTCCGTTCACCCACTTACGGCCTTCGATGGTGATCTCACGGCGCGGGTTGCGCAACAACACTTTCATCGGGTCACGACGCGCGACGCGCAGCTCGACGCTCGCGACGCGTCGGGAGGGGCAACGAGCGCACCTCCACCCGTTCGCCACGCGCCAGTTTGTCGACAGCGAGCACCTGCGGGCGCTTGCCGAATATGAGGCGGGTGATCTGCGAGGTCCACATCAGGCCACCGATGACGAGGAACGTGCGACTGCCGCGCATACCGCGGCGCGTCACGATGCGCCGCAGCGTGGTGGACGGTGCCAGCGGCTTGATGGTGTGCGAGAACAGACCCCGGCGCACGCTCAGAACCGGCGGATCTCGACGTAGGCCGACTTCTTCTTGCCGCTGCGCTTGCCGAGGAAGAAGATGATGAGCAACACCAGAACGCTGCCAGCGATGGCCGCGGTGGTGAGCGTCTGCTTCTTATCGGACACCTTGGCCTGGACATCGTCTTGAACCGTGCGGAACCGGGCTTCGAGGTCGTTGCGGGTGATCTTCTGCTGTGCCATGTGCGTGTCTTCTCGCTCAGTCCTTGTGCAGTGACGATTTCTTGATGCGGCTTGCGGCCAGAGCCATGATGGCAAGGGCAACCACGAGCGCGATGAGGTAGGGCAACAAACTCATCCACCGACCGGCAAAGGTGGGGCCGAACTCGTTCTGGATGAGACGCAGCACGCCAAGCACCACCAGCAGCACACCGCTCGCCATCGACAGCGCCCCGATGAGGCCGAAGGCCACCCACCGACCGGCGCCGCGCAGAGGCCCGAGCGTTTCCTGCTTGGCATATTCCTTCACCAGGTCGATGGTCTCGACGACGTTGCCCGACGCGCTCTTGGAGGTGCGCGACGAGAACGAGGAGGTTTGCTGGTCGGCCATCCCCTCTTTGATAGCACATCCGGAGGCGATTCGCCTCGCCCCACCAGGTCAACCGAGGTCGTCGAACCCGTCGGAGTCGCCCGAGTCGAGGCGGAACCGCAGTATCGCTTCCACATCGTCGAGCATCGTGTCGAGGCGTTGGAGGCGTTCGAGCGGACCCGGCGCGCTGAGCAACGCGTACGAATCGACCGTGCCGATGGGGGCCAGTGCCACCAACTGATACGACGCCAACAAGACATCGTCGCTCACGGGAGCACCCGCATCGACCCCGCTGTCGCCCAACTCCACCGCCAATGCGGCCGCCCGGCGCACCCGTTGGGTGAGCGTGGCGATGAACTCGTCGACCTGCACGGGCAACTCGACAGCAGCGCCCGGCAGCGCACCGAACGAGTCGACAGGCCAGTCGTCGGGCCAGTCGTCGACATCAGCCAACGGGAAAGGGTCGTCGGGGAGCCAGGCCCGCACCGTGAATCGGCGCGTGCCAACGCACACCAGCATCAACCTGCCTTCACCGAGTTCGGCCAACTGCACGATCCGCGCCACGGTGCCCACGGCTGAGCGCTGGTCGCCGCCCCCCACCTCACTGCCTCGCTCGATGAGTGTGACGCCGAACTCATACGTCTCGGAATCGATGCACTGCTTCACCAGCGCTTGGTACCGCGGTTCGAAGACATGCAGTGGCAGCACTGCCCCCGGCAACAACACACTGCCGAGTGGGAACATGGGCAAGATCGCCATCATCCGACCTTACGGCACCACACTGCCCCGTGAGCCACCGCTCAGCTCACCGCGGTGCAAGTTGGGCCGCGGTGGGCCCGCTCGGATACGTGACGAGTGCCGGGCCGAGCACCTTCTGCCAGAACACCAGATAGGCACCGTCGTCGACGTTTGGCGAGTTCTGGATGAGCGAGAACTCGATCGTGCCACCGCCCTCGAGCGGTACGTACCCCGACAGGGCCTTCACGTTGTTGAGTGTGCCGGTTTTGGCGCGCATTCTGCCAGCGAGCATTGAGCCCCCGAACACATCGGCCAGGGTGCCGCTACTGGCCGCCACCGGCAACCCCTGCCCCACGGCATCGTCGATCGACCCGTGTTGCAAGACGCCCAGCAGGGTGGCACAACTCACTCGGTCGCTGGTCGACAACCCCGAGCCGTCGAACAGCTCCATGCCGTCGGTGGGCACACCCCACGACACGAGGCGATCGCGCATCACCGCGAGCCCGGCAACGGTGGAGCCCGTGTTACTTGCCTCCACTCCGATCTCTTTCACCATCATTTCGGCGGT
This sequence comes from Actinomycetota bacterium, assembly GCA_037131575.1. Taxonomy (GTDB): domain Bacteria; phylum Actinomycetota; class Acidimicrobiia; order Acidimicrobiales; family Ilumatobacteraceae; genus VFMC01. Next base: position 20,866 of record JBAXQV010000006.1, on the reverse strand, counting down.
GTTGTTGTCGCTGGTGAGGAGCAACTCTTGCAATATCTCCGCCAACGGCGTCGAGTCGATGGTGGCGATCTCGTCGGCGAACGACGCCGTACCGGCAACCGGTGGCTGTTCGATGACAACACCCCGATCGCGGAGCAGTGTGGCGAACTTGGTGGCCGCAGCCAGCGCCGGATCTGCGCCAGACCGGGCCTCGGCGTCATCGACCATCAGCGCCCCATACGGACCCCCCGATGTGCCGTGGATCGACGCGTCCCAACTGGGGATGAAGTGCTCGTCGTCGTAGCGACTGGCGTCACCCACCAGATGCCCGGTCACCCGAGTGACACCAGCCTGTACGACTGCGTCGGCGAGCGCATCGAGACTGGTGGTGTTCACCGGCCGGTGACGCTGATTGTTCGCAGCCAACCCCGCAGCGGTGACCAGCACTGGGTCGCCGCCGCCCACCAGCGCAAGGTCGCCGTTCACCACACCCGAAGCGTCCATCTGCCCGACCACGCGGGTGGTGTACCGGAAGTTGGGGCCGAGCACATCGAGCGCAACTGCGCCGGTGATGAGCTTCATGTTCGATGCCGGACTGAGCGGCATGGTTTCACGAACACCTGCAATCGGTTGCCCGTCGACCGAAACTGCAAGGCACGACGTGGCATCGAGTCTGTCGATGACCGGTGCCAGTGCCGTGGCGAACGATCCTGCGTTCAGATGACGGCTCAGCACCCCGGGCGCGCGCCGGAACGACAACATCGGCGTACTGGGCGGCGTGACGGCTACATCGGCAGCAGCGGGGTCGAGCGGGGCGGCCGCGCGCAGGGTGCGCACATCGGCCCATTGCCAGGCAACGAGCAACGCCATCACCCCCACGACAGCGATGCAACTGAGCACCACCACCGGGTTGCTCCGCCGTCGAGGCGGGCGGGAAGATCGACGACTCTGCGCCATTCAGTCCAGACCGTGCCGCTGCCGGAACCGCGCATAGCGGTAGAGATGGCCGAGGGCCACCGCAGCGCGGTTCCCGCTGGGGTAGCACAACCTGCCGGTATCGCGCACCGCAGCCGGCCCGGCGTTGGCGGGGTCGGCAACCGCAAGTTCGGTGGCGGTGAGAATGGGCTTGTTGTAGCGACGCGACAGTTCGTCGGCCACACGTGCGAACCGATCGTCTTGGCGTTCGTGGTAGGTGGCAATGCGTTCGAGGCCGTGATCGGGAAAGAACTCACCCTCGCGCATCAACCGGGCCTGATTGCTCTGGATACCGAGACCGAGATAGATGATGCTGTGCACATCGGGGTGCGCAGCGATGAGTTCCATCACCTCAGGGATGGTGTCGCGCTGTTCGCCACCGGCACAATCGACTGGGTTGTTCCGGCTCCAGCGAGGCGGCAACTTGGTGTCGATGGAGGCCTGTAGGTCGGCGGGCAAGGCGATGAGGCGCAACAGGCCGTCGCGGTGGATGGCATCGCTGGTGACCACACCCCAGCCGCCCACGGTGGTGAGCACCACGACGTTGGGCCCGGCAGGGAGTGGCTGGGTGGCGAAGGTGGCCGCCGCCTCGAAGCCCTCCTCCACGGTGGCTGCACGGGTGACGCCGGCCTGGCGGCAGGCACCGTCGAAGATCGTGTCGTTGGCGGCGAGTGCACCGGTATGGCTTGCGGCGGCCTTCGCGCCAGCTTCGGTGGCCCCGCCCTTCACCACCACCAACGGTTTACGGCGCGCCACTGCGGCGAAACGATCGAGCAGCGAACGCCCGTCGGCAATGCCCTCCACATACGCGAGCGATACCGCCGTGGCATCGTCGCTGGCGTACCACTCGATGTAATCGGCCGGGCTCACGGCTGCGGCGTTGCCGGCCGACACCGCACGAGAGATGCCCACACCGGTTTGGCGGGCGTAGTTGAGGAAGCTCGACACGAAGTTGCCGCTCTGGCTGGCCACGGCGATCTTGCCCGCAGGCGGATACGGCGCAACGATCTGCGCACACAGGTGTGCCGGAGTACTGACCACGCCCTGGCCATTGGGGCCCGCGAGCAGGATGCCGAGTTCATCGGCCAATGCCACGAGGTCGGCCTCGGCCTGACGACCCTCGTCACCCGCTTCGCCGTAGCCAGCGCTGGTGAGGAAGGCCGCCTTGATGCCTTTGCGCGCACAAGCCCGCAACAGGGCAGGGTTGGCCGAGGCCGGTGTGCACACGAACACCAGGTCGATGACACCGTCGGGCAGTGCCTCGACATCGGCCACCGTGTCGATGCCCAACACGTTCTCGCCTTGCAAGTTGGTGCCGTACACCGCGCCGCGGTACCCGCTGGCGAGGATGTTGTGCAGGCTCACGAACCCGAACTTGCCCGGGTGGGTTGATGCGCCGGCCACCAGCACACCGCGTGGTTCGAACAGGGCTCGGAATTGGGCATCGGTAGGGTGCGGACGAGCCGAGCCATCGCCCCGAGGTGCCGGCGTTGCCTCGACATCGCGGATCTCCACGAGTGCGTCGACGGCCACCGGGGCGCCATCGCGGCCCACGATGAGCGGGTTCACGTCGATGCTGGCGATGTCGGGACGCGCAACGGCGGCTGACGACAGGCCGAGAAGCACCGCCTTGAGTTGGGTTCGGTTCACGGCCGCTTCCCCACGGAATTCACCGAGGATCTTCTGCGTTCGCAACCCGTCGATCATGTCGTCGGCATCGACCTCGCTGATGGGCACCGGCCGGAACACCACGTCGGCGATGGCCTCGGCCAAGACTCCACCCAGACCGAGCATCACATTTGCGCCGAACTGTGGGTCACGCACCACACCGGCGATGAGCTCTCGGTTCCCGCTGATCATGGGCGCCACCAACACCGTCACATCGCCATCGGCAGACGTGGCCGCTGCCAGCAGGTCGGATGCCGCTGCCTGCACAGCAGCAGCATCACCGAGACGCAGGCGCACCAGGCCTCGCTCGGTCTTGTGGGCAATGGCATCGCCGCACAGCTTGGCCACCACTGGAAACCCGATGGCGGTGGCAGCCTCGGCCGCCGCAGCGGCCGTGGTGACTTCGCGTTCATCGGCGAGCGGAACCCCGAACTGGCGAAGCAACGCCTTCGAGGCCGATTCAGACAGTGTGTTTCCCGCAGCAGACATCACCACCACGGTACTCAGCCAACGACCCTCGCGCCGAGCAGCACGCGCGTGGGTGTCAGCGAGGCAAGCTCACGGCATAGGTGAGCATGCTGCGCGCCACGATGGCACCGCTCGTGGCACCCACCACCTCGGCTTCGCAAAACACGGTGCGCTTCCCGCGTTTCACCACCCAACCTTCAGCAACGGCGTCTTCGTTCACCAGCGCCGACAGGTACTGCACATGCATGTCGACGGTGGAGAACCGGGCCTCGGGGCCGTACGCAGCGCCCACCACGGGCACCACCACCGAATCGAGCAAGCTCGCAATGGCCCCACCGTGCACCACACCTGCGGCCTGGTTCAGGACCGTGCGGAATGGCATCCGCATGCGGCAGTAGTCGACGCGCACATCTTCCACCTCGAAACCGAGCAGGTTCACGAACAGCTCCTGCCCGTTACGACCGAACTTCGACCACCGCTCGGCCACATCGGCGGCAAGCGGTGCGAACTGTTCGGCACGGCTCACACGGCACCGCCTGCGGCTTCGATGTGTGCGTTGAGCAACTTGGCCACCACCGCGGCGCCCTCTTGGATCACCAGGTGACCGAACGGCAACACCTCGAGACGCGCACCCGGAATGGCGGCGGCGATGGCGTGACTGTGCATCACATCGACCCACCGGTCTTCGGCTCCGCCGATGATCAGCGTGGGCGCGGTGATGGTCGCCAGGCGCGCCCCGATGTCGACCCGTTCGTCGAGATCGAGCTGGGCATCGGAACCGGGGGCGACCGTAGTGGCGCCCATCTCGACGATGGTTTCCAGCATGGGGGCGAGGCCGCTGATGGCGTTGAGGGTGAACCCGTCGGCCACGGCGTAGCGCATGAACAGCTTCGGGTCGGCGGCGATGAGCGCGCGCCAGAGACCAAAGGTGAATCGCATGCGTAGGTCGGTGACAGCCCATCCGCTCAGCGACGTGACCGACAGCACCCGTGAGGGAACTGCTGCCGCGGTCGCCAGCGCAGCGACGGCACCGAGCGAGTAGCCGCCCACATGGAACGTGTGGTGGCCGAGGTGATCCATCACTGCGAGCGCCTGGTTCACGAGGTCGTCGACCTCGAGCGGAGCCTCCGGCATCGACGATTCGCCCGAACCCGGAAACTCCACGAGCACGTACTGGTAGTTGAGCGGCATCTCGGCGCGCACCATGTCCCAGCCAGTTCGGTTCATCGTGGTGCCGTGGAACAACAGCACCGGAATGCCGCTGCCCTCCACCGCGTAGCCGACCGTTGCACCGTTCACATTCAGCGTTGTCACGAGGCGAAAGGTAGTCGGCTCCTCCGCCGCTTCAGGGGTCGAGCGCCATCCGATAGAAGGTGGTGATGTGCTGACGGCGCTGTTCGAGTGCCGAATGGTCGAGCGGGTCGCCATCGAGCAGACCGCCCAGGAACGGTGCGTCGGAAAAGTAGCTGAGGATGGCTCCGTACCCGGTGACGAGCAACTGCGCGGGGTCGTGGCGACGGAACATGCCGGCGTCCATCTCGCGCTGGAAGAACGCGACGGCGTTGTCCCACAGCGGGCGCAATACGGCAACCAGGTCGACGCCCACATGGGCTCCGCTGTCGATGGCCTCGCGGCGCACCAGACGCACATAGTCGGGGTTGTCGGCAAAGAAGTCGAAGCCGGCTGCCACGACGAGTTCCACCTTGTCGAGGCCGCGCTCGATGGTGGCGATCGATTCAGCAACACGCTCGAACCAGTCGCTGAGCAGGCGCTCGAACACCTCGCCGTAGAGCACTTCCTTCGAGGCGAAGTGGTGCAACAGGCTCTGCCGACGGATGCCAACACCAGCGGCGATGTCGTTCAGCGAAGTGCCGTCGTAACCGTTCTCGGCGAAGCACCGGATGGCCTCGGTGATGATGAGATCGCGGGTCGAGAGCTGTTCACCGCTGATCTCGACCATGTGGGCAGCATACGCTCACCGTGTGCCCACCGCGATCGCTGCCCGTCGAGTGCTGCTCCCCCACGGCTGGGGCCATGATCTGCGGGTCAGTGTGCACCAAGGCGTCATCACCGCGATCGAGCCGTGCGACACCACTGCCACAGCGGTCGATGTGCTCGCCCCCGGGTTCGTCGACCTGCAGGTGAACGGGGTCGACGACGTCGATGTTGCCAGCGCGCGAGGTGCCGACTGGGACCGCCTCGATGCGCTGTTGCTGGCCCAGGGCGTGACCACCTGGTTCCCCACCCTGGTCACCATGCCACTCGGCGCGTACGCCGCTCCCCTGGCCCGTATCGCCGCGGCGATCGATCGCCCGGCCGCGGAGACACCTCGCCCACGCATCGCCGGCGCACATCTCGAGGGTCCATTCCTCGGCGCTGCCCACGGCGCCCATCGCGACGAACTGGTTCGCCCAGTCGATCTGGCGTGGTTGGGAGAACTCCCCCAGCACGTTCGTATGGTCACATTGGGGGCCGAACAACCCGAGGCGGCGGCCGCAACCCGCCTACTCGTTGAACGCGGTGTGCTCGTGTCGTTGGGCCACACCAAGGCCACAGATGCGCAACTCACTCAGGCCGCCACTGCCGGGGCCAGCATGGTGACACACCTGTTCAACGCCATGACCGGCCTCCACCACCGCGAGCCGGGCGTGGCCGCCTGGACCCTCGCGCACAGCACCATGGCAACATCGATCATCGCCGACGGGGTGCATGTGCACCCGCGCATGATCGACCTGGCCTTCCGCTTGTTGGGCCCTCAGCGCGCCATCCTGGTCACCGATGCCGTGGCCTGGCGGTCGGGCCGCGTCGGCCCCATCGGCATGGAGTTGCGCGACGGGGCCCCACGCCTCCCCGACGGCACACTGGCCGGCAGCGCACTCACCATGGACCGCGCCATCGTGAACTGCATCGCTGCCGGAGTCGACGCCGAACTGACGCTCCGTGCTGCAAGCACCACCCCTGCCCGACTCGCCGGGCTCACCGACCGCGGTGCCATCGAGGTGGGCCGCCGTGCCGACCTGGTAGCCCTCGACGAGCGTTTCGCCGTGCAGCAGGTGTGGGTGGCCGGGCGTGCCACGCAGCGGGCCTGACCGATACCCTCGCAACCATGCAGATCGTGTCAGCGCTCTTCGTCGAGAACTTCGCCATGCGCCAGGCCCCTGGGCCGTCGAGCCGCATCGACCTCACCGGGGCGATGTTCTCGATGGCCTCACCCTCGCCAGTACCCGTAACGGTGTCGCCACACCTCGTGGCGCTCATCTTCTGCCCAGCCAACGAACTCGGCCAGGGCAATTTCGAGGTGGTGTTCCGTACCGGCATCGAAGAAACCGATGAGCAGGTGGCCCGCAACGTGAGCCCGTTCACGGTCGACCCCGGCAAGTTCACCTATCGCCTGGTGAAGGGCGATCTCGAGTTCACCGAGTACCGGCAGATCTTCGCCCATTGCCGGGTGAACCAGGGGCCGTGGCACATCGTGCCGTTCACGCTGCTCCCCCCGGTCGACTGAGACAACGAGAAGGCAACCTGGCGCGGTTACAGTCGATCTGTGCCGTCGTTGACACCCGAACAAGATCACCTCGCCGTTTCGCTCATCCGTGGTATGGCCATGGATGCCCCGCTCTACGCCAAGAGCGGCCACCAGGGCACGGCCATGGCCCTCGCGCCACTCGGCCATGTGCTCTACAGCCGGGTGATGCGCCACGACCCCAACCAACCGCACTGGCCCGATCGCGACCGGTTCATCCTGTCGAACGGGCATGCGTCGATTTTGCAGTACTCACTGCTGTTCCTGGCGGGCTATGGCCTCGAACTCGACGATCTGAAGGCGTTCCGGCAGTGGGGTTCACTCACCCCGGGGCACCCTGAAGTGCATCACACCGCCGGCGTGGAAGTGACCACCGGCCCACTCGGCCAGGGCTTCGCCAATGCGGTGGGCATGGCACTCGCCGAACGTGAACTGTCGGCTCGCTTCGGCAGCGATGTGGTGAATCACCACACGTTCGTGCTGGCCGGCGACGGGTGCCTCATGGAGGGCGTGAGCCATGAGGCTGCCTCGTTGGCCGGGCACCTCGGACTGGGCTCGTTGGTGTGTATCTACGACGACAACCACATCACCATCGACGGCGATACAGCGCTCACCTACAGCGACGATGTGCCCCAGCGTTTCGCCGCCTACGGCTGGCATGTGGAGAACCTCGGCGAGGTGGCCGACGATCTCGATGCGCTCGAGGCCGGCCTGCGCCGGGCCATGGCCGTCACCGACCGGCCCAGCCTGGTGGTGCTGCGCAGCCACATCGGCCACCCCAGCCCCGACCTCACCGACAACCCGCACGCCCACGGCAACCCGTTCACCGCCGAGCAGGTGAGCCGCACCAAGGCAGTCATGGGCATTCCCGACGAGCCCTATTGGGCCCCCACCGACCTCGTCGATGCCTACCGGGCACACTGCGCCACCAGGGGCGCCGAGGCCGCTGAGGCCTGGCACGCTCGGTTCCACGCCGCCGGTATCGACCATGCCGCGTGGGACGCCAGTTGGGCCGCCACTGGCCTGGCTGGCTGGGCCGATGCGCTGCCCACGTTCGCCATGGGCGAGTCGGTTGCCACCCGCGTGGCCATCGAGAAGGCGTTCAACGCCAGCCTCGATTCAGTGCCGGGCTTGCTGTCGGGCGCTGCCGATCTCACCGGTAACACGGGCACGAAACTTGCCGGCCAACAGGCCCAGTCATCGACGCAACCCGGTGGCCGCCAGGTGTACTTCGGCATCCGCGAGCACGCCATGGGCTCGGCCATGGTGGGCATGGCCCTCCACGGCGGCGTGCTGCCGGTGGGTGGCACATTCTTCGTGTTCCTCGACTACATGCGCCCGCCCGTGCGGTTGGCGGCCTTGAGCCGCGCCAAGGTGGTGTTCGTGTTCACCCACGACTCGGTGGGTGTGGGCGAAGACGGCCCCACACATCAACCCGTCGAGCACATCGCCACCCTGCGCGCCATCCCCGACCTGCAGGTCATCCGCCCGGCAGATGCCAACGAAACCATGGCCGCTTGGCGGGCGTGTGTGGAACACGACGGCCCCACGGCACTGGTGCTGTCGCGCCAGAACATCCCGGTGCGCACCGATGGCTCGGCTGTTGCACGCGGCGGCGCCGTGGTACGAGCCGCCACCAACAGCGCCACACACCGCCCCGATGTGACCATCGTGGCTACTGGCAGCGAGGTGGCCACCAGCATCGATGCCGCCGACGCGCTCGCAGCCGACGGCATCGCCGCCCAAGTGGTGAGCCTGCCGTCGTGGGATCGGTTCGAACGCCAGGACGACGCCTACCGGGCATCGGTGTTCCCCACCGGTGTACCGGTGCTGTCGGTGGAAGCTGCCACCACCTTCGGTTGGGCCCGCTACGCCCACCGCTCGATCGGTATCGACCGATTCGGCGCCAGCGCGCCCGGCCCAGTCGCTCTCGACAAACTGGGTATCAACGTTGCCAATATCGTCGACCACGCCAGGGCCCTTGTGGCCACCACCGCCTGAAAGGCCCTTCATGGACCGCCTCGTGCAACTTCATCAGACCTTCGGGCAGAGCCCGTGGCTCGACAACCTGAAGCGCAGCTACCTCACCGGCGGCACGCTCGGCGACCTCGTGAGCCAGGGTGTGCGCGGCCTCACCAGTAACCCCACCATCTTCCAGAAGGCCATTCAGGGGTCGGCCGACTACGACGAGCAGTTCCGCGACCTGCTGGCCCAGGGCCGGTCGGTGCCCGAGATCTACTGGGAACTGGTGCTGGCCGACATCCACGGCGCGCTCGACATCTTCGCCCCGCTGCACCTGGGCAGTGGCGGTGGCGACGGGTACGTGAGTGTGGAGGTCGACCCAGGTTTGGCACACGACGGCCCGCGCACCGAGGTGGCTGCTCGCGCCCTCCACCTGCGCGTCGAGCGCCCCAACCTGATGGTGAAGATTCCCGCCACCCGCGAAGGTATTCCTGCCATCCAGCAGATGATCGCCGAGGGGCGCAGCATCAACGTCACGTTGATCTTCAGCCTCGACCGGTACCAGAGGGTGATGGAGGGCTATCTCGCCGGCCTCGAAGAGTACGGGCGCACGCCAGGGGCCGAACTCGGCAAGGTGGCCAGTGTGGCCAGTTTCTTCATCAGCCGGGTCGACACCGAGGTCGACAAGCGTCTCGAAGCCATCGGCACCCCTGAGGCACTGGCCCTGCGCGGCACCGCCGCGGTGTCGCAGGCCAAGCTCGCCTACCAGGCGTTCGAGCGCGCGTTCTCGGGGCCGCGCTGGGAAGCACTGGCCGCCCGCGGTGCCGTGGTGCAGCGCCCGTTGTGGGCCAGCACCTCCACCAAGAACCCGGCGTACCCCGACACGCTCTATGTCGACGAACTCATCGGGCCGCACACAGTGAACACCCTGCCCGATGCCACGCTGGCGGCGTTCGCCGACCATGGCACCTTGGCGCGCCGCGTCGACGAAGATGTCGACGCAGCAGAGGCCAACTGGCAAGGCCTGCGCGATGTTGGTGTCGACCTCGACGATGTGGCCGCCACCCTCGAGCGTGAGGGCGTGCACAGCTTCCAGGTGAGCTTCGACGAGCTGCTCGCCGCGCTCGAGGCCAAGGCGGCCGAGCTTCGGCAGAGCTGACCCGAGGGAGGCGATGGTGACCACACCGGAACCCGCATCGGCCGTTTCACCCGCAGCCCCGACGGGCGATGAACTCGCCGCACTCATCGCCGCCATGCCGGGCGCGCGTGACCGCGAACTGGCCACGGCGCTCTTTGCGTCGCTCGCCGACTTCGTGCGCCAACAACCCGAGACCATCGATCTGAAGATCGTGGCCACGGCATTGGCCGAGATGGGCGACGCGTTCGACATGTTCCGCCCCTACCGCGACATCCCCAAGGTCACCATCTTCGGCTCGGCGCGCACCCAGCACGACGACCCACTGTTCCTGCAGGCGCGCTCAGCCGCGTATTCCCTCGCCGAGCGTGGCTGGATGGTCATCACCGGTGCAGGCCCGGGCATCATGTACGCCGCCATGGAGGGCGCTGGGCGCGACCACTCGCTCGGCGTGTCGATCCAGCTCCCCAAAGAGCAACGCCCCAACCCCATCATCGCCGGTGACGAGAAGTTCGTGACCATGAAGTATTTCTTCACCCGCAAGTTGATGCTGGTGAAAGAGAGCAAGGCGTTCATCTGCCTGCCGGGCGGTTTCGGCACGCTCGACGAAACCTTCGAACTGCTCACACTCACCCAGACCGGCAAGGGCCAGCCGGTGCCCATCGTGTTCCTCGACACCCCCGGCGACCCCTACTGGGAGACCGTGCACGAGTTCGTGCAAGGCCAGTTGGTGGAGCGTGGGCTCGTATCCGAACCCGATACGCACCTTTACCTCATCACCGACGACTCGCAGCACGCCATTGATGAGATCTTGCGCTTCTACGCCAACTACGACTCGATGCGGTACGTGGGCGAGCTGCTCATCATCCGCCTGCGTCAGTCGCCCACCGATGCCCAGCTCGCCGAACTCAACGAGCGATTCGGGCACCTGTGCAAGCGAGGCAGCATCACCCGTGTCGAACCGCACGAACGTGAGATCGCCGAGCACGACATGGTGCAGTTGCCGCGCATCGGGTTGGTGTTCGGCCGCCACGATTACGGCGAACTGCGCACAATGATCGACCTACTCAATTCGTTCACAGGAGCCTGACATGCACATCGAGTCGATCTGGCAGTACCCGGTGAAGTCGATGATCGGCACCGTGGTGGCCGACGCTGCACTCGCACCCCACGGCATGGTGAACGACCGCACCTGGGCCATTCGCGATGAAGAGCGCGGCGGTATCCGAGGGGCGAAGAAGATCGGCGACCTGATGCAGTTCGCGGCAACGCACACTGCCGACGGCCACGTGCTCATCACCTTGCCCGACGGGGCCACGGTGCACTCGGCCGATGCCGATGTGCATGCCCGCCTCTCGGCTGCGTTGCAACACGAGGTGACCCTGTGGCCGCTGCAGGCACCCACCGACCTCGAGCACTATCGCCGCGGTGCCCCCGACTCGACCGACCCGATGACCGAACTGCGTGCGGTGTTCGGACGCGACGAAGACGAACCACTCCCCGACTTCTCGATCTTCCCGCCGGTGATCTTCGAGTACGAGTCGCCGCCAGGCACCTACCTCGATGCCTTCCCGTTGATGCTGATGACCACTTCGGCGTTGCGTTCACTGGCCGCAGCGTTGCCCGACAGCGCGGTCGACGTGCGCCGCTTCCGCCCCAGCCTGGTGGTGGATACGGGCGACGCCGACGGGCACCCCGAGTTCAGCTGGGTGGGCAAGCAGGTGCGTATCGGCGAGGTGGTGCTCGACATTCCCTCAGCCTGCCCTCGCTGCGTCATGGTCACTCGCGCCGTCACCACTGCCATTCCGGCCGACAGAGCCGTGCTGCGACACATCGTGCGCGACCTCGACCAGAACGTGGGCGTGTACGCCACCGTGGTACAACCGGGCGTCGTTCGCGCCGGCGACACCGTAGAAGTGATCTAGAAGTCGTCGGCGCTCTGGCCAGCGCCGCCGCGCAACAGATGTGCGGCTTTCTCCACTGCTCGGCGAGCCTGAGTGACGCGCTTGTCGTCGGCGGGGCGACCGGTTCGTTCGGCAGCGGCTTCACGCAACATCTCGAAGGCCCGCTCGTCGAGTTCGGCGACGATGGCATCGAGCTGCTCGGCGATGTCGTCGAAACGACCGGTCATCGCAACGCCTCGGCCACGATGCTCATGGGGTGGCGCACCTGCGCGCCCGCGGCGGCGAGGTGCATGGCACAACCCGGGTTGGCGCTGGCCACCACATGCGCGCCGGCCCGCTCGATGGCAGCCATCTTGCGCTCGCGGATGTCGCCCGCCAATTCAGGTTGCAGCGCCGAGTAGGCGCCGCCGGCGCCACAGCACAAGCCGTCATCGTCGAGTTCGATCGGTGTGCACACCACGGCGAGCAGCGTGCGCACCGACGCCTGTGTGCGCTGCACATGACGCAGATGGCACGGGTCTTGCACGATGACGGGGCCGAGTTGTCGTTTCGGTTGCAGCGCACCGACGCGTGGGGCGCAGAACTCGTGCACATCGAGCACTCGGGCGCTGAACGCCTGCGCCTCAGGGGTGCCGAGCAGGTGGCCATAGTCCTTCAGTGCGGCACCGCAACCGGCCGAGTTCACCACGATGGGGGCGTCGCCCGGCATCGAGGCCATCACGTTTGCAGCGAGTCGCTTGGTGGCGTCGCTGAGGCCAGCGTGCACATGCAATGCCCCGCAGCAGGCACCACCCGAACCGGGAAGCGCGTACGACACGCCGAGCGCATCGAGCACCGCTGCTGTATCGCGGTGCACGTCGCGCTGCCAGGCGTCCATCACACAGCCGGTGAACAACCACGCCGCCGAACCAGTGGCACGCACCTTCGGCCCACGACGCACCGGCAACGCGGGCAGACCCAGGCGTTTGGGGACGAGATGTAGCCGCTGTGCCGCGGCCAGCAGGGTCGACCCGGCGAGCAGCATGCGGTGACGTCCGAGCACTGCGAACCCGGCCCGCTGCCACCACGGGGTGATGCGATGGGTCTCGGCCAGTGTGGCGCGGGTTGCCTCCATGAGGTGGCCGTAGGGCACACCGCTGGGGCATGCCGGTTCGCAGCCACGGCACTGCACGCAGGTCTCCATGAAGTCGATGAACTCGGGGGTGACCGGTGCGTCGTCGTTCTGTACGGCGCGCATGGCGGCGATACGACCACGTGGCGACAGTGCTTCCTCGCCCGTCACTCGGAAGGTCGGGCAGTGCGGCAGGCACAGACCGCAGCCGACGCAGGTGGTGAGTTCTTCGGGGTCGATCTTCAGGTCCACAGCACCGCCCACGGTAGTGCCATACGACCGATCTGCCCGATCTCCCCTCCGAAGAAAACCACCAGTACCCTCGGCCACGATGCCCGAAGGCCACACCATTCACCGTATTGCCCGCGACCACACCAAGGTGTTGGTGGGCCACCGGCTGCACGTCTCGTCGCCGCAGGGCCGCTTCGCCGCCGACGCAGCACTGGTCGACGGCATGGTGCTCGACGGCATCGAGGCGTACGGAAAGCACTTGTTCTATTCATTCGAGAACGGTTTGCTCGGTCATGTACATCTCGGCTTGTTCGGCAAGTTTCGGGTGAGCCGCAGCGACGTCGTGCCCGAACCACGGGGTCTCGTGCGCATGCGCATGATCAGCCCGGTGGCCACGGTCGACCTCGCGGGGCCGACGGCGTGCACCATCGGCGACCCGGCCGAACGTGACGCCATCGTGGCCCGCCTCGGGCCCGACCCACTGCGGCGTGATGCCAAACCGGCGAAGGCGATCGAACGGATCCAGCGGAGCAAGCAGGCCATCGGCGCGTTGTTGCTCGACCAGTCGGTGCTGTGCGGTGTGGGCAACGTGTATCGCGCCGAAGCCCTGTTCGTGAACGGCATCCACCCCAGCCGCCTGGGGCGCGAATGCTCCGATGAAGAACTCGCTGGGCTGTGGACCACCGTGGTGGCCATGCTGCGCCAAGGTGTGAAGGACAACCGCATCATCACCGTCGACCGACGCGAACTCGACCTGCCAGCGGGCCGTCGACTGCGTCGTGGCGAGGCCACCTACGTGTACCACCGCGACCGCTGCCTGCGCTGTGGTTCGGCGGTGGCCACAGTGGAGTTGGGTGGCAGGCCGTGCTACTACTGCCCCACCTGTCAGCCCGTGTGAGCCTGTCGCTGGGTCAGTGCGACCGCCACATCGGGGCATCGGGGTCGCCGCGCCACCAGCGCAGCCGTTGTTCGGCCTCGGCCATGGCAGCAGGGTCGGTGCGGCCGGCCCGCAAGCGCATGAGCGTTGCGGCCGCCAACCTGAGCGTGGCGAGCGCCTCGGCCGTGGGGTCATCGCGTAGCGATGCGCCGTAGCCGCTGGAGAATGAGTCGTAGACCCCCGGTTCGCCGCCCCATCGTTCGGTCCAGGTGAGGAGCGGTCCATGGTCCCAACCCGTTGGGGCCAGGCACACGAGATCCCAGTCGAGCAGTACTGCCCCAGCCGCGGTGGCGATGACATTGCCCGGGTGCACATCGCCGTGGCACACCACCTCCGGAGTTCCAGCATCGGCCCAGCCGGCTTGCTGCTCGATGGCGTTCACCAGACCGCGGCGAGCAGCTGGATCGAGCAGGTCGTCGACGGCGGCGAGCATCGGCTCGAACTGCCACCAAGAGATCGAGCCGCCACGCGGTAGCGGGTAACAGGCACGCACGGCAGCGGGCTGCAGCCGGTGCACCCGAGCCACCATCTCCCCCACCTCCGCCCACTCGACGTCGCCGACTGAATGCTCACGTACCACGGCGAACACCACGCAGTCGTCGGCGACGAACGGTTCGGGTTCCACGAGGCGTGGCACGCGAATACCAGCCTCACCCAACAGAGATGCCAAGTGGTAGGCACACGACGGCGCAGCGGTAGGCCGGGTGACGCGCAGCACCACATCGTGTGCGCTGAACAGCACGTTCATACCGGCACGCAACAGCACCGGTTCAGCGAGACCCCACTGCTCGGCTGCGGCGTGCGCCAGCCGTTGCGCCAGGTCGATGTCGCCGAACGGTGCGGCCACGAACGGTAGCGGTGCAGCAGGTTCGGTCACGGCAACGAGGTGTTCAGCCGACGACGACGCCGGGGTTCAATCGACCAGCGGGGTCGAACTGCTGCTTCATCCGGGAGCTCACGGCGAGCGCGCCACTCGACGGTGCCGTGGGCTGCGGACACGGGGCGGCCGAATCGTGCGCCAGATGCATCACACCCAAGCCAAGCTCGGCCACGTACGAACCCGGGGCGGCAGAACGCATGAATGCCGCGGCCACCGAAGGTTCCAACACACGACGTTGCTTCGAGCCGAGCGAGGGTGGGCCGGCACACTCGGCAAGCCCGGCTGCCGCTGCTTGTGCGGCAACGTCGGCCGGGTGCCCTTCCAGCAGGGCCCACACGTACGCTCCGTCGAACAGCACCGAGACCGGCCGATACAACCTGCGAAACGCTTCGGATGGGTCGGCACACGCGGCGGTGAACCACTGGCTGTGCAATGGCAGCGGTTTGGTGCGCAGGATCACCTCGCCCAGGAACCCGAGGGTGCCATGCGAACCCACCAGGAGACGGCACAGGTCGAAGCCACTCACGTTCTTCACCGTGGGCCCGCCGGCCTTCACCACCTCGCCTCCAGCCGATACATAGCGGGCCTGCAGCAGCGTGTCGCGCGCCGGCCCATCACCCAAACGGCGAATACCGCTGCGGCCCACGGCCAGCGCCCCGCCCACCGTGCCACCTGCCGGTAACGCCAGCCGTTGACCCACTGCGGCAAGGGCTGCACTCACCTCGTCGACCGGGGTGCCGGCACCGCAGCACAGCGTCATCTCATCGGCCTGGATCCAATCGATGCCCGACGGTGCCGCCACACAGCGCACCCCCGCAACCGGTCCACCGCGCGTGGAGTGTCCGGCGATGGTGACCGGCCCGTCGGCTCGCACCTGTGCCGCAAAGTCGTCGAGCGCGGGCACTGGTTACACCCACATCCCGTCGGGCACATGATGCGCCTCACCGCAACCAGCGGGCGAGGGCAACACCTTCATCGGGTTGGCCAGCCCCGTCGTGTCGAATGCGCTGCGCAAGGCGGCCTGCGCGGCAAGGTCGACCGGCGAGAACATCAACGGCATCAGGTCGCGCTTTTCGAGGCCGATGCCATGCTCGCCGCTGAGCACACCACCTGCAGCCACCGAGGCCCGCACGATCTCTTCGCCGGCAGCATGCACGCGGTCGAGCACACCAGGCTCGCGCTTGTCGAACACGAGTAGTGGGTGCAGGTTGCCGTCTCCCGCGTGGAACACGTTGAGCACCAACAGGTCGTGCCGGTCGACGATTTCGTACACCTGGGCCAGCACGGCCGGCAGGTGGCGACGGGGCACCACGGTGTCGTGCAGGTAGTAGTTGGGCTTGATGCGTGCGATGGCACCGAACGCCGTTTTGCGGCCCTTCCACAGCAACGCTCGTTCGGCTTCGTCGGCGGCGATGCGCACCGTTCCACAACCGTGTGCCTGGGCGATGGCCACGATGCGCTCCACATCGTGGGCCACACCGTGCGGGGCACCCGACACTTCCACCAGCAGTACTGCGGCCGCATCGACCGGCAAGCCGGCGTGGATGTACGCCTCTACGGCGCGCACGCACAGTTGGTCCATCATCTCGAGGGCGGCGGGCACCATGCCGGCGGCGATGATGGCGCTCACCGTCTCGGCGCCGGCGGCCACGGTGGGATAGTCGAACAGCATGGTGCGCACATCCGGCGGGTTCTGGGTGAGGCGCACACAGATGCGCGTCGCGATACCGCACATCCCCTCACTTCCCACGAAGGCGCCGCGCAGGTCGTAGCCCTCGGCCTCACCGCTCTCGCTGCCCAGCATCACCACCTCACCATCGGGCAACACCACTTCGGCGGCGAGGATGTGCGCTGAAGTGACGCCGTCGGCCAGGCAGTGCGGGCCACCCGAGTTGTTGGCGAGGTTGCCTCCGATCGAGCAACTCTGCTGGCTGCTCGGGTCGGGCGCGAAGTGCAGCCCGTGCACCGCCACGGCACGGGTGAGATCGAGGTTGAGCACGCCGGGCTCCACCCACGCGAACCGGTTCACCGGGTCGACAGCGAGCACCCGGTTCATCTTGGTGAGCACGATCACCACCGCGTGGTCGAGGGGCGTGGCCCCTCCGGCGAGGCCAGTGCCCGAACCACGCGCCACGAACGGCACACCGTGGCGCACCGCCGCCTGCACGACGGCGCGCACCTCTTCGGTGGTGGTGGGTAGACACACCACATCGAGCGAGCCGTCGATGCTCGAAGCATCGCGCCGATAGAGGCCGAGCTCGGTGGAACCGGTGCGCACGCGATGCTCGTCGAGCGCATGGCGCAGGTCGTCGAGCAAGGCGGTGTTCATCGTGGGGTCGATTCAGGCGCGGCGGCGCGCACGCGGCTGGGCTGCGTTCTTGTCGGGCATCTGGCGCAGCACGATCACCTGGCCGGGCTCCACTGGGAGCCCGTCGACGAACACGGTGTCGACATCGCCGATCTCATCGGTGAGTGTGCTGAGACGACCATCGCGGCGGGCTCGTAGCTCGGTCTCCTTCGCGCTCATTGCCCGCTTTCCTTCACGCACTGCATCGCCGATGTGGTCGACCCCGCTGCGCAGCGAACGGCCCGTGCGCTTCACCACCTGCACCGGGGCCAGTTCGTTGGCCACCGTCTTCACCTTCTTCTTGGCTGCGCCCATGCCCAACACACCGGCCGCGATGCCGCCGACGAACCACACCAATCGCTTCACCATCGTCGGATCACCTGCCCTGTGCTCATTGCCTAGCCATCATCGCGCCTTGCGGCCACGTTCGATGGCCACCTGGCCGTGTTTCGCATCGGTGCCGCGCCAGCGGCGCCAGGCACGGCGGGTGCCGGTGGCGAACGCCGTGGTCTTGATGACCGGCGCGCTCAAGGCTGTACGGGCCACCACGCTGCCGCTCGACACGGCACTGCTGATGGCCTCGGCCGAACCGAGTACTCGATCGAAGCGATCGAGGTCGTCGCGGGCTTCGTCGACCGCGGCACGCACCGAATCGGTGGACGTGCGCAGTTCGGTCAACAGCGGCCGTGTCTCGGCCCGCAACGTGCCCACTTCCTCGCGCAGAGCCTTCAACGTGTCGAGCACCCGCATCAGCACCACCACGAGGGCTGCGAAGCCGATGCAGCACATCACGGCAGCCAACAGCACCGCCAGTTCACCTGCTGTCATTGCGTCGCCTCCCGTCGTTGCATGCGTTCGTGCACCTCGTGTTCGTTGCCATGGTCGGTGGGTTCGTAATACCGCTTCTGACGTTGCTCATCGGGCAGATACTGCTGCGCCACCCACCCATCGGGGTGATCATGAGGGTAGTCGTAGCCGGTGCCATGGCCCAGCGTTGCCGCCCCCTTGTAGTGCGCGTCGCGGAGGTGAGGGGGCACCTCGCCCACCTCCCCCGCCTGCACATCGGCACGGGCGTTCCAGATGGCCAGCGCAGCACGATTGCTCTTCTGAGCGGTGGCGAGGTGGATGGCGGCCTGGCTCAGGTTCAACTGTGCTTCGGGAAGGCCCACATGGTCGAGTGCCTGCGCCGCGGCCACCGCCGCCAGCAGTGCCGTGGGGTCGGCCAGGCCGATGTCTTCGCTGGCGAAGATGATCATGCGCCGGGCGATGAATCGAGCGTCTTCGCCGGCTTCGAGCATGCGCGCCAGGTAGTACACCGCTGCCTGCGGGTCGCTGCCGCGCATCGACTTGATGAACGCACTCACCACGTCGTAGTGGTCGTCGCGGCCGTAGCGCAGCGCACTGGTGCCCAGGGCCGCCTCCACATGGTCGATACCCACCCGGCCCGGCCGTGCCAGGGCGCAGGCCACCTCGAGGGCCGTGAGCACCTGGCGGCCATCGCCACCGGCCCGATCGGCAAGGTGGGAAATCGCCTCGGGCGATGCCGTGGTGCCTTCGGCCTGCAGCCCGCGTCCGATGAGCGTTTCGATCGCGTCGCGCCCGAGCGGTTCGAGCCGGAACAGGGTGCTGCGGCTGCGCAGCGGGGCATTCACTTCGAAGAACGGGTTCTCGGTGGTGGCACCGATGAGGGTGAGCGTGCCGTCCTCCACCGCAGGCAACAGTGCATCTTGCTGCGATTTCGAGAATCGGTGGATCTCGTCGAGGAACAGGATGGTGCCGCGGCCGTGTTCACCGAGCCGTTGCCGGGCACGCTCGATGACCTCGCGCACATCTTTCACCCCGGCAGTGACGGCGCTGAGTTGTTCGAAGGCGCGCTTGGTGCTGCCTGCCACGGCCAGTGCCAGTGTGGTCTTGCCCGTGCCCGGCGGGCCCCAGAAGATGGCGCTGGTGAGGCGATCTTGTTCCACCAGCCGACGCAATGCCTTGCCGGGCCCAACCAGATGCTCTTGGCCCACCACATCGTCGAGGGTACGCGGGCGCAGCCGTGCAGCGAGCGGTGCTTGCTGACGCAGTTGTTCCTCAGCGGCCGCGCTGAACAGATCGTTCACCCGTTCGACGCTATCGCTTCAGGGTGGGGCAATCAGGTGCGATGACGACGGCGATAGCCGCCCAGGAACCGCTCGATGCGGGTGATGGCCTCGGTGAGGTCGTCGACGTTCGGCAGGAACACCACGCGGAAGTGATCGGGCGTGGGCCAGTTGAAGCCGGTGCCTTGCACGATGAGCAGCTTCTCTTCGGCCAGCAGTTCGTAGGCGAAGTCTTGGTCGTTGGTGATGGGATACATCGCCGGGTCGAGGCGCGGGAACATGTACAACGCCGCCTTCGGCTTCACACAGGTGACACCGGGGATCTGCGTGAGCATCTCGTGCGCCACATTGCGCTGGCGACACAGGCGCCCGGTGGGTGCTACCAGATCGTCGATGCTCTGGTAGCCGCCGAGTGCCGTCTGGATGGCGAGTTGACCCGGCGTGTTCGAACACAGGCGCATCGACGACAGCATGTCGAGGCCTTCGATGTAGTCGCGGGCGTGGCGCTTCTCGCCGCTCAAGATCATCCATCCGGCGCGGTAGCCGCACGAGCGGTAGTTCTTCGACAGGCCGTTGAAGGTGACGAACAGTACGTCGTCGGCCAACGAGGCGATGCTGGTGTGCGTGTTGCCGTCGTACAGCGTCTTGTCGTAGATCTCGTCGGCCATCACGATGAGTTGGTGCTGGCGGGCGATCTCGACGATCTCCTGCAACAGTTCGGTCGGGTACAGCGCACCCGTGGGGTTGTTGGGGTTGATGACCACGATGGCCTTGGTGTTGGGCGTGATCTTGCGGCGGATGTCGTCGAGATCGGGAAACCAGTCGCTCTGCTCATCGCACAGGTAGTGCACCGGGTGGCCACCGCTGAGCGACACCGACGCAGTCCACAGCGGGTAGTCGGGTGCCGGCACCAACACTTCGTCGCCATCGTCGAGCAGGGCGTTAAGGCTCATCGTGATCAGTTCCGATGCCCCGTTGCCGAGGTACACATCGTCGACGCTCACCCCGGCGATGTGCTTTTGCTGCGTGTAGTGCACGATCGACTTGCGGGGGGCGAACAGGCCTTTGCTGTCGGTGTAGCCCGCCGAGTTGGCGAGGTTGCGGATCATGTCCTGCACGATCTCATCGGGCGGGTCGAGACCGAACACGGCGAGGTTGCCGATGTTCAGTTTCAAGATCTTCTGGCCCTCTTCTTCCATCTGGCGGGCGCGATCGAGCACGGGGCCACGGATGTCGTAACCGACGTTGGCGAGCTTGGCAGACTTCGAGACGGGCTTCACAGGATGCTCATGCTAGGCAGACCCGCCCCGCGAGCGATGGTCCATTTCGCGGCGGCACTGCTGCTCAGGCAGCCACGGGGCGGCTCACGCCGCGCAGGCCCACCGCGCCGCGGAGGCCTACGCAGCCCACACAACCCACACAATCGACACAGTCGACGCACCCCACGCAGGCCGCGCAGCGCTTGCAGCGCACACACCCGAACGTGGCGAAACACGCAGTGATGTGCACCCCGAACAGGGTGAACGCGCTCCAGCTCACATCGACACTGCCCGCCGTTGCTGCACTACCCACTACCGCCACGCTGCCTGCAGTGGCGGCGCTTCCGGCCACCGCCACGCTGCCCGCGGTGGCCACACTTCCTGCCACCGCCACGCTGCC
>JBAXQV010000005.1:0-34249 GCA_037131575.1 Actinomycetota bacterium | reverse complement strand
GGTGACGGGGTGAGCGTCGTTGCTGAGGGCATGGTGCCGCAGTTGCTGCCGGTGGCACATGAGACGGCACTACTTCGCGCCGACGGACGACCGCAGCCGGCGTTCCGCGAGGAGTTGCGGCGCATCCCCAACGGCCGCAACGCCTTGTCGATCGCCAGCCTGTACGTGCAAACGGCCGCCGTCATCTACGCCGCAGTGCACTGGGCGCCGTGGGCTGTAGTTCCGGCGTTCATCCTCATGGGTCGGGCACATGCCCAGTTCGCATCGCTCATGCACGAGGCCGCGCACCGCCTGCTGTTCAGCAACAAGCGGGCCAACGACCTCGCTGGCCGCTGGCTGCTGGGCTACCCAGAATTCACGTCGACCGACGCCTACCGCCGCGTGCACATGGCCCACCACCGCGACGAATTCGGCCCCGATGAACCCGACATCGCCCTCTACCGCGGCTACCCCATCAGCCGGGCCAGCCTGCGCCGCAAACTCGTCCGCGATGCCACCGGCCGCACCGGGGTGAAGTTGATGCGCGGGTTCCTCGGCAACCTCCACCACCCGAACCCGAAGTCGCGACGGGCTACGCAACAGATCCTCGGGGTGCAGGTGCTGTTGCTAGCGGCCGCCATCGCCAGCGGACACTGGTGGGTGTACCCGGTGCTGTGGGTGGGGCCGTACCTCACCGTGTGGCGGGTGATCAACCGCCTGCGCAGTATCGCCGAACACGGCGGAATGCATCGCTCGCGCGATCGCCGCGAAAGCACCCACTCGGTGCGTCAACACCTGCTCGCCCGGTTCTTCCTGGTGCCGTTCCACATTGGCTGGCACCTCGCCCACCACGTGGATGCCGGTGTGCCGTTCCGCAACCTGCCCCGCTTCCACCGAGCACTGCACGAGGCCGGCTACGTCGGCTCCACCTGCGAGTACCCGAGTTACCCCGCCATTTGGCGCGCTCTGTCCTCAGGCTCCCAGCCCTGACCGCCGGGGGATCCGAGTCGTTTCGTGCACCCTGGGTGCGCCGAAGTACTCGCATGCCCGCCAGTGACTCGGATGGGGCCGCCTGACTCGGATGGGGGCGCCTGACTCGGATGGGGGCGCGACGGGGAAACAGGGCGGTGGGGTTTCCACTATGGCCATAGGGGAAATACACTGAGCCTGTGACCGAGCTGTTCCGCATCGACGACCTGCACGCCCGACCGGCCGACATCGACCGTGGCGACACCGAAATCCTGCGCGGCCTGTCGCTCAGCGTGAACGCCGGTGAAGTGCACGCCATCATGGGCCCCAACGGGTCGGGCAAGAGCACGCTGGCCAGCACCATGCTCGCCTCCCCCGAATACAGCGTCACCTCGGGCCGCATCATCTTCCAGGGCGACGACATCACCGATTGGCCCACCGACGTGCGCGCCAAGGCCGGCATCTTCCTCGCCTTCCAGTACCCGCAGGAGATTCCGGGGGTCTCGGTCATCCAGTTCCTGCGCCAGGCACTGTCGGCACGCAAGGGCATCGACCTGTCGGTGCTCGAACTGCGCCTCGCCACCATGGACTGGATGAAGCGCCTGGGCATGGACAGCTCGTTCGTCGACCGCTACCTCAACGAGGGCTTCAGCGGCGGCGAGAAGAAGCGCAACGAAATCATGCAGATGGCCATTCTCGAACCCGAACTCGCCATCCTCGACGAAACCGACTCAGGCCTCGACATCGACGCACTGCGCATCGTGGCCAAGGGCATCCGTGAGGTGCGCGCCGAACGGCCGAGCATGGGCGTATTGCTCATCACCCACTATCAACGCCTGCTCGATGAACTGCAGCCCGACGTCGTGCACATCATGGTGGAGGGTCGCATCGTGGCGAGCGGGGGGATGGAACTGGCCGAGCAGCTCGAACGCGACGGCTACGAGGCGTTCCGGTGAGCCTGAACGTCGCCGCCATCCGCGACCAGTTCCCCATCTTCCAGCGCGAGATCGATGGCGAGCCCATCGTGTATCTCGATTCGGCCAACACCTCGCAAAAGCCCCATGCCGTGATCGATGCAATGGCATCGTTCATGACCAGCGGCTACGCACCCATCAACCGCAGCGCCTACCGCCTCGCCGCCGAAGCCACCGACCTGTTCGAGGGTGCCCGCACCAAGGTGGCCCGGTTCATCAATGCGCCGCACGCGCACGAAGTGATCTTCACCAAGAACGCCACCGAGAGCCTCAACCTGCTCGCCTTCTCATGGGGCCGGGCCAACCTGCAGCGCGGCGATGTGGTGGTGCTCACCCACATGGAGCATCACGCCAACATCGTGCCGTGGCACATGCTGGTGGCCGAGCGCGGTATCGAATTGCGCTGGGTGCCGCTCACTGCCGCAGGCGAACTCGACCTCACCGATCTGCCCACCCTGCTCGACGGGGCGAAGGTGTTCAGCTTCACCGCAATGAGCAATGTGCTCGGCACCATCACCCCGGTTGCCGAACTGTGCCGCGCCGCGCACCGTGCAGGTGCCATCGCCATCGTCGACGGCTGTCAGTACGTGCCCCACAACGTCACCGATGTGCAGGCGTGGGACGCCGACTTCCTGACGTTCTCGAGCCACAAGATGTGCGGGCCTACGGGTGTGGGCCTGCTGTGGGGCCGCGAGGCGCTGCTCGACGCGATGCCCCCGTTCCTCGGCGGCGGCAACATGATCGCCGATGTGCGCCTCGATGGGTTCACCACTGCCCCGCTGCCAGCGAAGTTCGAGGCCGGCACCCCGGCCATCGTGGAAGTGATCGGCCTCGGCGCCGCGGTCGATTTCCTCACCGGTATCGGCATGACCGAGATCCGTATCCACGAGATGGAAGTGGCCGCCTATGCGCTTCGCTCTCTCACCGAACGCTTCGGCGACGACATCACCATCCACGGCCCCACCGATGTCGAGCACCGCGGAGCCACCTTCAGCTTCGCCTTCCGCGATATCCACCCGCACGACCTGAGCCAGGTACTCGACCAGCGCAATGTGTGCGTGCGCGCCGGCCACCATTGCGCCAAGCCGCTCATGCGCATACTCGGTGCCACCGCCACGGCTCGCGCCAGTTTCTACCTGTACAACGACGAGCGCGAGGTCGACGTGTTGGCCGACGCGCTCGACAGCGCCTCCGATATCTTCGGTTTCTGAACGAAAGGTCACGCACATGCCCGGCCTCGACGACCTGTACCGCGAAATCATTCTCGACCACTACCGCAGCCCCCGCAACCGCGGCGAACTGCCCCCGCCTGCGGCCCACGCCGTTGGGCACAACCCGCTGTGCGGCGACGAGATCGAGGTGTATCTCGACGTCACCGCCGACGGCATGGTGAACGACATCAAGGTCGGCGGCCAGGGCTGCAGCATCTCGCAGAGTTCGGCGTCGATGATGAGCCAAGCCGTGAAGGGTAAGCCGGTGGCCGATGTGCGTGCCCTCGTGCACCGCTTCAAGAGCATGATGAGCATCGAAGAGCCGAGCGACGACCCGGCTGTGGCCGAGGCCAAACTCGGCGACCTCGAGGCACTGCAGGGTGTGGTGAAGTTCCCGGTGCGCATCAAGTGCGCCGTGCTCGCGTGGAACACCCTCACCGAAGCGCTCGCCCAAACAGGCGAATGAGACGTGCGGCAATCGCCGCGCGTACGCTCGCTGTATGGGGACAATTCCGGAGCAGATTGCTGATATCACGACCGATTGGTTGAACGAGGTCCTGGCGGGCGGGCCCGTGGGGCGCATCGAAACCTTCACCGCCGAGCGCCTCGGCGAGGGTGTGGGCATCCTCGGTGAACTCGCCCGCATCACGCCCACCTACGCACCGGGCGAAACCGGGCCGGCCACGATGATCGCCAAGTGCCAGTCGCCTGCAGCCGAGAACCAGTTCCTGGGCCGGGTGATGGGCTTCTACCTGCGTGAGGTGAACTTCTACCGCGAGGTGGCCGGCAACCTCGACTTCCGTACACCCACGCCGTACTTCGTCGACGCAGGCGAAGATGGTCTGCCGTTCATCCTCCTCATCGAGGAGATCACCGGCGCGTACTGCCCCAACCAGATCGAAGGCATCTCGCCCGAGGAGGCCAAGCGCATTCTCGACACCGTGGCCGTGCTGCACGCGCGCTATTGGGACTCGCCCGAACTCGAGACGATGGCCTGGATCCCGCCCATGAACAACCCGCTCTACAAGGGCGGCAAGGAGATGGCACTGGCCCGTTTCCCCGGCTTCAAGGCGCGCTTCGGCGACCGTGTGGAACCGGCGATGATGGACAGCATCGAGCGGTTGTGCCACGAGTACCCGAACCTGCTCGACCACCTCGCCCAACTCGACCACCTCACCTTCACCCACACCGACTGCCGGTGCGAGAACTACCTCTTCGGTGGTTCGGCGGGCGACGCCGTCATCACCATGATCGACTTCCAGTTGTGCACCAAGCACATCGGCCCGTTCGACGTGGCCACCCTGCTGGCCGGCTCGATGCTGCCCGAGGTTCGCCGTGCCAACGAGCCGGCCCTCATCGCCGGCTACCACGCACGCCTGGTGGAGTTGGGTGTGCAGGGCTACACCCTCGAACGCTGCTGGCTCGACTACCGGCGCGGCCTGCTGCAGATGGCGGTGGCCTCGGTCATCGTGAGCGATCTGCAAGGCGGTAACGACCGTGGTGCCGAACTGCTCGAGAACCTGTTCCTCCGCCCGGTCATCGCCGCCACCGACCACAACGTGGGCGAACTGCTCGACGAGTTCGTCTGATGGCGTTCGAACCCCGCGCCGAGGTGTTCGACGACATCTGTCCGCACCCCGAAGGCGTCGACCCCACCGACGAACTCATCCACGAACGCGCCTACGTGGTGCGCTCGTACTTCAAGAACGAATCCACACTGCTGATGCGCGGTGCCGTGCGCGACCAGAAGCCGCCGGGCCTCTATGTGCCCGAAGACCCAGAGCCGCTCACGGTGCACCACATGGTCGTCGACCTCGAGATCGCCATGCCGACGCTCGAGATCGTCGCCGCCAACGCTGTGCTCGAAGTGCACCCGCATGCCGGGTGCCCTCGCATCGAAGACCATTACCAACACCTCGTGGGCTTGTCGATCGCGCGTGGCTTCACCCACAAGGTACGCGAACTGTTCGGCGGCCCACGCGGCTGCACCCACACCACCGCGTTGCTGCAGGCCATGGCGCCGGTGGCCATTCAGTCGACGTGGTCGTTCCGGGCGCGTGTGGCGCGCATGACCGGTGAGGGCAGCTCGCCGTGGAACACCCCCGAGGCTCGCGAGCGCGGTATCGCGATGAACCTCAACACCTGCCACATCTGGGCCGAAGACGGTGAGCAGGTGGCGGGTATCCGCGCCGGTGAGCCGATGGAAGTGCCCGTGTGGATTCAGAAGCGCTTCGAGAAACTCGGCCTCGACCCCACGTCGTGGCGTGAGAGGACCTGACCCCATGTCGCCCCGCAAGATCATCATCGACACCGACCCCGGCATCGACGATGCCATGGCCATCTTCTACGCGCTCGAATCGCCCGAGCTCGACGTGGTGGGTCTCACCACCGTGTTCGGCAACCACCACGTGGAGGTGTGCACCGAGAACGCTCTGAACCTGCTCGACATCGCCGGGCGCAGCGACATTCCGGTGGCGCAAGGTTCGGGCCGACCGCTGGCGCAGACCTACCCCGGCCCAGCGGGGCACGTGCACGGCGACGACGGTGCCGGCAACCTGTTCTTGGCGCCGTCGGAGCACCGCCCGCTCGCCACCTCAGCCGCGCAGTTCATCGTCGACACGGTGATGGCTGCCCCCGGCGAGATCACCCTCGTGCCCATCGGGCCGCTCACCAATATCGCGCTGGCGCTCCTGCTCGAACCGCGCCTTGCCGCCAACCTCGCCGGCATCGTGCTGATGGGCGGCAACGCGTTCTGCCCCGGCAACATGACGCCCGCGGCCGAGGCCAACATCGCCAACGACCCCGAGGCAGCCGACATCGTGTTCGGCGCCGACTGCCCCGTCGTGATGGCCGGTCTCGACGTCACCGAGGCCACCATCATGAGCGACGACGTGCTGGCCAGCATGGCCACCATCGACAACCCTCGCGCCCAGCACCTCGCCAAGATCGTGCCGTTCTACCAAGCCTTCCATCGCCTGGTCGATCGTGAAGGTGGCATCTTCATCCACGACTCCACCACCATCACCTACCTCATCGCGCCGCAGTTGTTCACCACCATCGACTGCCCGGTGCGCGTCGACTGCAGCCAGGGCCTCGGTCGGGGCAAGACGTACCCCGCAGTGCGCCGGTCCGACCGCGAAAGCGCGTGGTCGGGCCGACGCCCGGTCACCATCCTCACCCACGTCGACGCTGCCGCCGCCGTGGAACTCGAACTCAGTCGCCTGCGCAGCGTCTGAGCCCTACCCGATGCGTGAAAACAGAGCTCGTTGCCCGCTGCCGGGTACGAACATCTCCCCCACGTCACCGAGTCGCTTGATGTAGATCACATCGGTGTTCACCGACTTGTTGGCGGCATCGGCGTGAGCTGCGTCGGCTGCGCCGTTGATCCAAGTCACCTGACCGAAGGTGCCATAGTCGTCGAGCAGGAACAGCGACGGCGCATCGGAGAGGTGGCCCACGTGCTCGGCCATCTCGGTGCCCCACGCAACCGCTTCAGCGTATTTGCCGTTGGCGATGACTGCGGTGGTGACCGTGGTCATCGAACCCACCGCCGGCGCGGTACCGGCTTCAGCAGGGCCGTGCACCACCTGACGGAATGAATCGACGAACGGTGCCTGCACGAACGCCTGCCCCTTGTCGACGAGGGTGAGGTACTTCTTGTCGTTGGCCAGGCCCGAGAACGCAGCGTCGAGATCGGCGAGCGATTCGACCCAGACACTCCACACCACCGTGCCAACAGGGTGACCGAACTGAGCGGCCCACACCGTGAGCGGACGTCCGGAAGCTGTGGCGACGTGCGCCCCCACTTCGCACGCCCAACCCATGGCGTCACCTTCGCGACCGCCGAGTTGCCCCATACGGGTGAATAGATGCATCACAATCTCCTTCGAGTTGAGAGAGCCGCTACACAGGCGTGTCCGGCACCCCAAGCGTGATGCGGCGGCCCCCGCACTGCGAGCGCCACACGACTCGGCTTACAAGACCTTCAGCGTTCCACCAGCACCACCTCGGCGGCTTGGTAAGAGTTCGTTGAGTGTTTGCGGCAGAGCGCCTGTGCACGAGCGCGTGGCAGTACCTTCCTCACGTGATGACGAGCATTACTGCCTCGGCGCCCACCACGAAGCGGCGGGCCAGGATCCCCCGCAAGACCCGATTCGATTTCTGGTTCGACCTGGTGATGCTCATCGCGTTCACCCTCGATTACAGCTTTCGCTTCACCGGCCTTGCGGTCCACGAATGGGTGGGCCTCATCTTCATCGTGGTCATTCCGGTGCACGTGGTGCAGCATTGGGACTGGGTGGTGCGCACCACCAAACGCATCGTCCGCCGCAAGCCGGGCCGCGACACCCTGCGCTGGGTGGTCGACCTGCTGCTGATGCCGTCGATGGTGCTGTGCGTTGCCGCCGGCGTGCTCATCTCGCAGAGCGCACTGCCTGCCATCGGGTTGCACCCGTTCCGCGATCCGTTCTGGACCGGGTTGCACACCACCACTGCCGATGTCACCGTGTTCCTCGTAGCCGTACACGTGGCCTTGAGTTGGCGGTGGGGGCTGTCGCTCATCAAGCGCATCTTCCGTCGGAAGGCATCGGTATGAAGCGCTACCTGCTCCGCCTGCTGGTGGTGCTCGCCGTCACGGCCGCCATCATCGGCATCGGTTACCTGTGGCGCTCGAGCCCCGCAGCGAGCTTGGTGTCCGATTCGGGCCACCGCGGTCAGCAGTCGGTGGAGGGTCCGCTCGCACTACCGGTTGGCGAGGACGGTCGCGGTGGTGCAGCGGGTTTGTCGAGCCTCGACGACCTGGGCGCCACCATCCTCATCGGTGTCGGTGTGCTCGGCGTGGTGGTCTTCATCGACACACTGCGGCGCCGCCGCAACCCGGTGGTGCGCCGGAGCGAGTAGCCCAGTCCTTCGGCTGTACCGTGGTGGCCGTGTCGTATCAGTTCGCCAACCGCACCCGCGGCCTGCGCTCGTCGGCCATCCGCGACCTGCTGAAGGTCACCGAGATGCCGCACATGCTGTCGCTGGCCGGCGGGCTGCCTACACCCGACAGCTTCCCGCTGGCCGACCTGCGCCGCGAGGCCGACCGCCTGCTCGGTGAGTTCGGCCCTCGCGTGGTGCAGTACTCGGCCACCGACGGTGTGCCCGAACTGCGGCGGTGGATCGCCGAGCATCACAGCGCCGAGTTCGGCCGCCCGGTGGCAGTCGATGGCGAGATCGTGGTCACCCATGGTTCGCAGCAGGCACTCGACCTGCTGGCCAAAGTGTTCGTCGACCCGGGCGATGTGGTGGTGAGCGAATCGCCTGCCTACCTGGGTGCGGTGCAATCACTCGAACTGTTCGAACCGCGCTTCGAGGTGATTCCCGGCGACGAGCACGGTATGCAGGTGGAGTTGCTCGCCGACCTACTGGCCGACGGGCTGCGGCCCAAGCTCGTGTATGTGGTGCCCAACTTCCACAACCCGTCGGGTGCCACGCTGTCGCTCGAACGCCGCCAACTGCTGGCCGAGTTGGCCGACCAGTACGAGCTGCTCGTGGTGGAAGACGACCCCTACGGTGCCATCCGCTTCCACGGCAAGCCGCTGCCCCCGGTGGCTTCGTTCTCCGAGCGGGTGGTGCACCTCAGCACGTTCTCGAAGATCGTCGCCCCGGGCTTTCGCGTCGGCTGGATGGTGGGCCCGCCCGAGGTGATCGCCATGGCGGCGCGCGCCAAGCAGGCAGCCGACCTGCACACCTCCACCTACGCCCAGTTGCTGCTGGCCAACGTGGTGGCGCAACCCGGCTGGTTGGCGGCGCAGAAGCAAGCCATCGTGCCGCTGTACCGCGACCGCTGCCATGCGCTGGCCGACGCACTGGCCGCCACCGTGGGCGAGCGCATCAGCTTTCACCGCCCCGATGGCGGCATGTTCCTGTGGACCACCGTGGCCGGTGTGCCCGACACACGCGAACTGCTCGCCCACGCCGTGGAAGCGGGTGTGGCGTTCGTGCCGGGCAGCGCCTTCACCATCGACCAGACACCCGATTCGAAGGTGCGCTTGTCGTACAGCACCCTGTCGCCCACCCAACTCGGCGAAGCAGCCGAACGCCTCGCCCGCGGCCTGGCCGCCTACGACGCGTCGCACGCCTGAGCCGCTGCGCCGTCAGTCGCCGCGGCGTAGCACCACCAGGATCACCCCGCCGATCACCACCAGGCCACCGAGCGCGTCCACCAGGGTGGGTGCGTCGCCCAGCACCAACCACGCCACCAACACACTCGTCGGCGTGACCACGGTGGTGATGGCAGAGGTGGTGGTGGCCGACAGCACCGTCATCACCTTGGCGAGCGAGTAGTAGATGAACGCCGAACTGGCCGAACCCAACCAGATGACGGCGAGCCACACCCGCCACGACAGATGCGCGTACTGGTGCAAGTCGGGTGTGGCCACGATGAGCATGAACACCGCGCCCGCCACGGTGCCGGGCGTGTTGAGCCACCACGAGTTGTACCGCTCGCCGATGTCGCGGGTGATGATGGTGACGGCCGCCCAGCTCAGCGCGGCGAGCGCCACCACCACGGCACCCCACACCGAACCGCCGCCACCGTCGATGCCGTTGGCAAGGCCGATGACGATGCATCCGAGCGTGCTCAACATCACCCCGATCACCTGCAGGCGACGCAGCCGGTACCCGAGGAAGATCACCTCGCCCACGGTGGTCATCACCGGATACGTGGCCATGATGACCGCGGCGATGGCCACCGACACATGGTGCTGGCCCCAGTTGAACAGCAGATGGAACACCGCCGAACCCACGAAACCGATCACGAACACCCGCCACCGATCGGCGCGCAGAATGGGGGTGCGCATCGTCGGCCAGCGCATCACCACCGCCATGAACATGAGCGCCGACACCACCACTCGGCCGGCGGCGAGTGCCAGTGGCGTCAACTGTTTCAACGACAGTTGCACGAGGGTGAACGACACACTGCCGATGGCGATGTTCACCGCCAGCAGGAGGTACGCGGATCGACGTTGCGACGACCCGACCTCACTGCTCACCCCGCAACCGTAGCGCAGCCTGTGCCACACTGAACCGGTGGATACCCCCATTCACGGCACGTGCGCACCCGGGTTCGAGCCGGTGCGCGCGGCGTTCGCCGAGAACTTCGCATCCCGTGGCGAGGTGGGCGCGTCGGTGTGCATCATCCGCGACCACGAGGTGCTGGTCGACCTGTGGGGCGGTTGGGCCGACGAGGCGTGCACCAGGCCATGGCAGGCCGACACGTTGGTCGACTTCTACTCGGCCGGCAAGGGCGTTGCCTCGGCACTGTTGCTGCAACTGGTCGACCAAGGCGTGCTCGGCCTCGACACACCTGTCGCCGATGTGTGGCCCGAATTCGCGGCCCACGGCAAACATGAGGTGACCGTGCGCCATGCGCTGTGTCACGAAGCCACCGTGCCGGCCATTCGGGCCATCCTCACCGACGACGACCTGTTCGACTGGGCCACCATGACCGCTGCGTTGGCCGACACTGCGCCGTGGTGGCCGCTCGGCACGCGCCACGCGTATCACACCAACACCTTCGGGCACCTCGTGGGCGAGATCGTGCACCGTGCCTCGGGCGAGATGCCCCAGCAACGGTTGCGGCGCATCACCGATGCCATCGGTGCCGACGTGTTCTTCGGCGTGCCCGATACCGAGTTGGCCCGCTGCGCCGATGTGATCTGGGCCTCGGTGGGCAGCGCCGCCAACTTCGACTTCTCCACGCTCGAGGGCGACCAGTTGATGTACGCGTTGGCTCACTTCAACCCGCCCGGCTATTCGTCGATCGGGTTGGTGAACACGCGCGCCTGGCGCCAGGCGCAGGTGCCGTCAACCAACGGGCACGGCTCGGCACGAGGAATGGCCCGTTTCTACGACGCGCTCATCACACCCGACCTGGTGCTGTCGCCTACCACCGTGGCCACGGCGGCCACACCTCAGGCGCCGGGTCCGTGCCCCATGCTGGGCGAAGACCTGCAGTTCGGCATCGGCTTCCAACCCACCTCGGCGCGGCGGCCGCTGGGCACCAACCCGCACAGCTTCGGTCACTTCGGCACCGGCGGCGCGTTGGGGTTCGGCGACCCCGAGGGTGGCATCGCCTTCGGCTACGTGATGAACCACGTGATCCCGCGTTGGCAGAGCACCCGCAACCGGGCGCTCATCGACACGTTCTACGCCTGCCTCAGCTAGCTGAACGACACCTCGGCGGTGCTCACGGTGCCGCCTGTACGGCCGGGCGCGGCCTGCCAGTGCCAGTACGCATTCGTGTGGGCGATGATGGTGGCAGCCGGCGCCACAACGCCATCCCAGTCCATGTCGTTGGTGGTGTGCGCGTCGGCCACCAGCACCGCGTCGTAGCCGCGAGCCATGGCGCCGTGCAGGGTGGAGCGGATACAGAAGTCGGTTTGCGCGCCGGTAATGACGAGTTTGCCCACACCGCGGCTGGCGAGTTCGGCTTCGAACGTGGTGGCCTCGAACGAGTCGGGGTAGCTCTTGTGCACCACCGGCTCGTCGGCTGCCTGTTGAAGCTCCGGAACGTACTGCCAACCGTCGCTTCCCTGCTCGAGCCCTTCGTCGGAATGCTGCACCCAGATCACCGGCGTGCCGGCCGCGCGCGCACGATCGACCAGCGCGACAATGTTCGCCACCACCTCGTCGCGCCGGTGAGCAGTGGCCACCACGTCGTTCTGGACGTCGATGACGATGAGCGCAGTGTTGGGGCGATCGGGCAACGTGGTCATGTGACGAGACGCTAGCGAACTCGGGGTAGCGTCGACACCGTGGATACCGAACGGGTGTACCGGGTGACGGTGCGTGGACGATTCGCAGCGCTCGACGACACCAAGCGTTCGTTCCTGAAGCGAACGCAACCCGAACACGACCTGTTCAAGTCGGCGTTCACTCCCGAGGGCACGTTCACCTTCGACGAGCGCATCCAGTTCTTCAACTTCCGCTACGAGCTCCGCACCGCCGAGGGCGATGCTGCCGCCGGGGCGATGGCCCTGGCCGAGACCACGAACTTCCTCAGCACACTCGGGCTACCCCACAAGGGGCTGAAGGCCGACGTGGTGGACGTGTCGGCCATTTGGGACGACCCGCGGATCGCACGGAGCTAGGCCTCGAGGTCGCGCAGTTGGTCGACAAGACTGCGCCGTTGATCGAGAAAGTCGACCAGCGTGGACATGCCCCCATCATGGCAGGGGGGGGTTGTTACAGGGTTTCGGGGTCTGGTCGCTACCCTCGGTGCATGCCCGATGCCAGTGGTGATCGCTCGAAGTTCTTCCCCGCGATCGAGAAGAAGCACGGCGGTCCGATCGCGATGTGGATCGAACGACTGAAGGATCTGGGTGACGCGAAGTACCCCGAACAGATCGCCTACCTGCGCGAGAACCACGGGTTCAGTCAGGCGCATGCCAATGCGTTGGTGATGTACGTGCGCGACTCACCCACCTCGAAGCGATTCAAGAACCCGGCCGAATACTTCAAGGGGCTCGACCCGACAGCGGCCACCACGGCCAAGGCGGTCTTCGCCACGATCACGAAACAGCACCCCGAAATGGAGTTGGTGATCGCCTGGAACCAGCCGATGCTGCGCGTCGACGGCCAATACATCCTCGGGTTGTCGGCTGCGAAGAATCACCTCCTACTCAACCCGTTCAGCGCCGATGTGCTGGTGGCCTTCACCGAGCGTCTGAGCGCCTACGACGTGAAGAAGCGAACCTTCCGGGTGCCCACCGATTGGGTCATCGACACCGAGTTGCTGCTCGATCTCACCGCCGCCCGCCTCGCCGAACTGAGCTGACGTGTACCTCCCCAGCACTTCACGATGGCGACCGACGATGCCCTCGAACCCGCCTACCGTGTCGGCGAGATGATGCCCTGATGTTGCGTTTCCATCTCGCCGCCCTCGTCGTCGACGACTACGACGATGCCATCGCCTTCTTCGTCGGCACGCTCGGCTTCGTACTCACCGAAGACAGCGACCTCGGCGCCGGCAAACGCTGGGTGGTGGTGCGCCCCGATCCGTCCGGCACTGGCATCCTGCTGGCCAAGGCCGACGGCGACCGCCAGGCCGCCGCGGTGGGCATGCAGGCTGGCGGCCGCGTGTCGTTCTTCCTCTACACCGACGACATCGAACGCGACGTCGCTGCCTGGACCGCCCGCAGCGTCCGCTTCATCGACACGATCCGCACCGAGGAATACGGCAAGGTGACGGTGTTCCTCGACCTCTACGGCAACCCTTGGGACCTCATCGAACCGCCATCCGGTATGGGTTGCTGAGCCCCGCCATATGCTCGGCTCGTGATCATCGTCGTAACCGGCCCGGTGTGGGAATGGCGGGGCCCTGCCCCCTTCCACTTCGTCACCGTGCCGGCGGAGCAGGCCGAGGTGATCCACGATGTCGCCACCGATGTCACCTATGGCTGGGGGATGATTCCCGTGAACGGTCGGCTGGGCGACACGAGGTTCACCACGTCGCTGTGGCCTAAAGACGGCCTGTACGTGATTCCGCTGAAGGACGCCGTGCGCCGCGCCGAGCGCGTGGCCTTGGGCGATGTCGTGAGCATCGAGCTACACATCGACCTGTGATCAGCCCACCTTGCGGCGCTCCATCTTGGGAATGCCGGGGGTGGTGTCGTTGATGGCCCAACTGATGATCACATCGGGGATGATGCGGAACCGCGGGGCACCGTCGATCTCTTCGATGACGGCCGTGCCAATCACCTTGATACCACGCGGCGACCACGGGTCCACCGAGGCGAGGTCGTCGACCACTACCGAGACGTGCGGGTTCGTCTGCAGGTTGCGATAGCGCACGGTGTGGGTGATGTCGAAACCTGCGGTGACGATGTGGTCGCCTTCCACGTCGAACACGACGGGAGCAACATCGGGCCGACCCGATGCCGACGCGCTGGCGAAGCGCATCAACGGTTGCGACTTCAGGTAGGCCACTTCGGCGGGAGTGAAAACACTCATGACGGAAACTCCTTCTGGGGGTGTACCGACCAAGCATCACACCTCGACCCGCGGTGCGGAGTGATGGCCGCCGACGATGAGGCGTCGCACACACTGGCAGCACAGGCGTCGCAGGCGTGCAATCGGCTCATCGAGGTTCGCCCCATCTACAGCTAGTGGTCGAGTCGGTCGAACCCCTGGCGCGTCCAAACAGTGGTTGTCTACAACCACAGTTTGGACAAGGTCGGGCTGATCGCGCTGAGTTACTGCCGCTCACGGATCTCGACCGCAACGGGCGAGCCAGTTGTCGATGTCGCGTGTGCTCGACAACGTCACCACATCGGCTGTGGGCGCATAGCGCTGCACGTCGGCGAGTATCTGCGGTCGGTACCTTCGACCCCAGGTGAACACCCAGGCCCAAAAGTCGAACCGCTGCCGACCTCGTCGCAGTGCCCGCCACACGCAGCTCACGAGTGAGGTGTCCATGATCACCACGGTGTCGGCCCGAGTGAGGCGCGGTTCAGTCACGTCGTATGGGCCGAGGTCGCCGTCGAGAATCCATGTGTCGGCCTGCACCACACTCAGTTGACGCTGGCGCCACTCGTCGGGTGACAGGGCGCGCAGGCTCTCATCCCAGTAGATCGTGTCGAGTTCGATGACCGGAAGGCCAGTGGCGTCGCCCAGACCACGACACAGCGTCGACTTGCCCGAACCACCTCGACCGAAGACCACGACCCGCTTCACCTCGTCAGTCTGGCAGGCTCGCTCCTACTGAATCAGAGGCCGTTCTCAGCCCGGTAATGGACGACGATCGCGGTGGCGTGGCCGTGCCCCATGGCATGGTCGGTCTTCAACATCGCGACCATCTCGGAATGCTTGGTCCCAACCGGCATCGCGGCGAGCAGCGACTTCCAATGGGAGATGGGCATGCCGTACTTCTTCTCGATGGAGGGGAAGTAGGAGGCAGGCCCCTTCACTTTCTCAGTACTCATCAGCCGACACCCTAGATCGGGTCAGACCTCGGGGACGTCGCCCAGCCGCACAGACCCGTCGGTCTCGACAATCGTCGTCTGCTGTCGCATGAGGCCCCCGCCAGTGACCCACACCCCTGCTTGCTTTGCATCGCGGAGGACACGATGGGCTCAATCCACCTCCGGTATCCCGGCGCTGTCGCCTCGACGGATCCTTTCGTTCACGGAGCGACAACGGTGGTTGCACCGCGGACAACCAAAGTTGTCGCTGGGCGAGGCCATGCCCCGCCCCGCTCCCGCGGCGTAAGACAGCCGCTCCGCAGCGAGGACAGGGCGCCTACGCTGGGTGGCATGACTCAGCCAGGATTCGTTGTGCTGTACCGCTGGAAACTCAAGTCGGGTCACGAAGAAGCATTTGCCGAGGCATGGGCCGAGATGACGAGCATCCTTCTCGCCCGAGGCTCTCTCGGCTCCCGACTCCACCACGGCGACGATGACACCTGGTACTCCTATGCGCAGTGGCCAAGTGCCGAAGCTCGGATGGCTGCGTTCGAATCGTCGCTGCCGCCCAACGATGCCGGCGACCGGATGGACGCTGCCGTTGCCGAACGCTTTCCCGAGATCGTCCTCGACGTCGTCGCCGACTTCCTCGCAGACTGAGACGACCCGCGGGTCAGGCGCGCTTCAGCTTGGTGACCAGGCCCTCGCTCGCTTCGACCAGCGTGTGCGGCTCGATGCCAACAGCGTCGTTCCACGTACCGGCCGCGGCCCACACCTCGGGCCACTGCAGCAGGTCGGGGTCGATGAACACCCGCAGATGCGTCTTGTGGCCGAACGGCGGCACACACCCGTTGGCTTGTGAAGCCGGTCAGCGACCAAGCGCTCTGATGAACGCTTCAGCGTCGACACCCGCTTGCCGGAGAATGCCGCCCAACGTCCCTCGCTTGATCTGACGATGGAGGGGCACCACGCAACCAACCGAACCGCTGCGCATCATCACGTGACTCCCTTGCTGACGCACCAGGATGAAGCCGAGACGCTCGAGCGCTCGGATGGCTTCCGTCCCCGAGACGTGCGGGAGTTCAGGCAACGTCGGCGATGTGGAACGTGGTGATCACTGGCCGCTCACCGAGCGGCAAAGGAAACTCTTCGAGGTAGAGCGCGGTGGCCTCAACCAGGTTACGGAGCGCCTCTGCCTGAGTCTCGCCCTCCGAGGTCGTACCCGTCTCGGGGTTCAGCGCGCTGAACCCTCCCTCGGGCGCGGCCCACAGGACTGCTGTCAGTTCGACGGCGTCACCGGAGGCGGACATGTGGACATCTAATCGACGGGCATCGACAATCGCAAGGCTCGTATACTCCGAGAATGGTCAGCGTTGAACGTGCCGAGCACGACGACATTG
The DNA here is from genome assembly GCA_037131575.1 of Actinomycetota bacterium. GTDB lineage: Bacteria > Actinomycetota > Acidimicrobiia > Acidimicrobiales > Ilumatobacteraceae > VFMC01. Next base: position 17,771 of record JBAXQV010000005.1, on the reverse strand, counting down.
CTCGGCTCGTCGAACTCGAGGCAGGGCTGTTCACAGAAGACGCCGGCCGGCACGACCCCTTCGCAGACACGACGTGGCCCGACCGCGAAGGACGACAGGACTTCGAGCGCCTACTCGCCAATCCGCAGGCACTCGTGCTGGTGGCACGCGACGGTGCATCCGTGGTCGGACACCTCGTTGCATATGTGAGCGAGTCGTCATCCACTCGTCAGCCAGTCACCTATGGCGTGTTACGCAGCCTGTACGTGGACCCCGCGCGACGCAACTCATCCATCGGCGGAAAGCTGACGGAGGCCTTCGTCGCCTGGGCGAGAACGAAAGGTTGTGCTGAGGCTCACGTGGAGAGCTACGCATCGAACCAAGGGGCGCAGCGCTTCTACGAGCGGCTCGGGTTCGAGCCGAGAAGCGTGGCGCGGGCGCTGCGGCTCTAACCGCGCTTGAGGTCGGTGACGAGACCTTCGCTCGCTTCGACCAGCTTGTGGGGTTCGATGCCGAAGACGTCGTGCCAGGTGCCGGCCGCTGCCCACACCTCGTCGTACTGCAACAGGTCGGGGTCGATGAACACCCGCAGATGCGTCGTGTGACCAAACGGCGGCACGCCGCCGATGGGGAAACCGGTGGCCTCGCGCACCACGTCGGCATCGACACGGGCGCACTTCGCCCCGCCAGCCGCGTTGGCGAGCTTCTTCTCATCGAGTTGGTTGGCGCCGCTCACATAGGCCAGCACCACCTCACCGTCGACAGCGAAGATGAGGCTCTTCACGATCTGGCCCACATCGACCCCGATGGCGTTGGCGGCATCGACGGCGGTCTTCGTGCCCTCGGGGAAGGTGCGCGGCGCAATGGTGAGGCCACGAGCAGCGCCCGCCTCAACCACCCGGCGAACGTTCGGATGCATGTCGCTCATACTCGGCGCCAGGCTAGTGCGGCTGGGTCAGAGCCGGAACAGGTCGTCGAGGCTCGAACCGGCGGCGGGCTCGTCGGACTCATCGGCGGTGAACGCGGCATAGCCATCGCGCTCGAGCTGATCGGCGAGTTCGGGGCCACCGCTGGCCACGATGCGGCCCTTCACCAAGATGTGGATCACGTCGGGGCGAAGCTCCTCGAGCAAGCGGTTGTAGTGGGTGATGACCAAGGCGCCGAGGCCGTCATCGGTCATCGCCTCGATACGGCGTGCGCAGTCGCGCAACGCATCGATGTCGAGGCCCGAGTCGAGTTCGTCGAGGATGGCGATACGCGGCTGCAAGACGGCGAGTTGCAGTGTTTCGTTGCGCTTCTTCTCGCCGCCCGACAGATCGACGTTGAGCGCACGGTGCAACAGTTCGGAGCTGAAACCGATGCGCTCGGCCTCGGCCTCGAGCAACGCCTCGAGGCCATCGGTGGAACGGCCACGAGCGCGCAGCGCCTCCACCATCACCTGGTCGAGATGTACACCGGGCACCTCGGCCGGGTACTGCGACACGAGGTGCAGGCCGGCGAGGGCACGCTGCCATGCCGGTAAGGCGAGCAGGTCGACACCGTCGAGGGTGACCGAACCGCCGAGCACTTCGTAGCCGGGCTTGCCCATCACCACAGAGCTGAGCGTGCTCTTCCCGGCGCCATTGGGGCCCATCACGGCGTGCACTTCGCCACTGCCGACGGTGAGGTCGATGCCGTGGAGGATCTGCTTGCCCACCACCGACGCGGCCAGGCCACTGATCTGCAGGGTGCTCATTGCGCTGCCTCCACGTCGACCACCACATCGCCATCCACCACGCGGGCCACGAACACCGGCACCGGTTGGGTGGCCGGCAGAGTGACCGCTTGGCCGGTCTCGATGGAGAACAAGCTGCCGTGCTTCCAGCATTCGATCTCTTTGCTGTCGCAGTACAGCTCGCCCTCGCTGAGCGAGATGTCGGCATGGCTGCACACATCGCCGATGGCGTACACGTCGTCGCCGATGCGGATGACCGACACCGCACGGCCATTCACCATGAACCGGTTGGCGCTGTTGGGCGCAAGCGCGTCGAGGCGGCACACCGTGGTACTCATGCGATCCTCCGCTGCAGCTTGGCGCTCACCTGTTCGCGCAGGCCGCTGGCCAACGGCCCCACCGGAAGCTGGTCGAGCACTTCGTCGAAGAAGCCCAACACCACCAAGCGCTCGGCCACATCGGGGGCGATACCACGGCTCTCGAGATAGAACCGCTGCTCTTCGTCGATGGGCCCCACCGTGCTGGCGTGGCTGCACTTCACGTCGTTGGTCTCGATCTCGAGGTTGGGAACGCTCTCGGCCCACGCACCATGGCTGAGGGTGAGGTTGCGGTTGGTCTGGAACGCCGCCGAACCCTTGGCTGCCTCACGAATGCGGATGAGCCCGGTGTACACGCTGCGCGCGTGGTCTTGCACTGCGCCCTTGAAGAGCAGATCGCTCGAGGTCTTCGGGGCGATGTGGTCTTGCAGTGTGCGGAAATCGTGCATCTGGTTGCCGTCGGCGTAGTACAGCGCCACCTGGCGAGTGCTGGCACCCGCGCCCACTGCACGTGCGTCGGTGCGCATGCGGGCGTAGTCGCCGCCGAGCGCCACGGTGGAGAGCAGCATCGTGGAGTCGCGTTCACCCGTGGCCCGCTGATGCCCGAGCAGCCAGGTGGAGGTGCCGAGCATGTTGATGCCGAGGTACTTCACCCGCGCCGATTGGCGAGCGTTCACTTCGAGCCGCGGTACGCAGAGCGCACGCACACCCTCGGGCGACACGAACTGCTCGACCACGGTGACATCGGCATCGTCGTCGGCTTCGATGACTACACGGGGGAAGCACGCCACACCATCGGCATCGAGGTGATGAGTGATGACGAGCGGTTCCTCCACGGTGCGGCCACGACGCACACGAATGAGCACAGCGTCCATGAACGCCGAGTTGAGTTCGTGGAACACGTCGACGGCCTGCTCGGTGTCGAACAGATCGCCGAGCGCAGCACTGGTGACCACCTCGGCTGCCGGGTCGCCACCCGTGACCGTGGTGGTGGCCCGGCCGGGCACGAACGTATCGAGGTCGAGTTCGGCGATGCGGCTGTAGCGCCACACTTCCTCATCGGTGGACGGCATCGAGCCCACCGTGGCGCGTTCGAGCGCCGCCAAGCGGATGTCGAGATCAGTGGACGCGAAAGAGCGGACCGCGTCGGGGGAGAACGCACGCACGAGGGAAATACTACTGTCGAGATAGGGGAAATTCGCCAGCCAACGCGGCTCAGCGGCGGCGACGACGGAAGATGCGCCGCAACCCACGCGGTTCTGCTGCCGCAGCCTCTTCGCTGCGCACCTCGGCCAGCACCTGCGGGCCTACCGAGTTGAGGAAATCTTCGGCTTCGTCGAGCACGGCCGCAGCGGATCCGTCGTCGAGCCCCGGCGGTTCATCGGGCAGGGCCCCGGCGATCATCTTGCCGTAGGTCCAGCCCATGTCGATGCGCCGTTCGAACGATGCGCACCCCTCGGGGCAGCGCCAGGGCGCGTCGGGGGCAAGATCGAGGTTGCACTTCCGCACGGTTTCGCCGTTGGCATAGGTGCGGCTCTCGAAGTGCTCGCACTCCTGACGCATCGGCATGGGGAGATTCTGCCAGGTCAGACGCCGAGTTCGGCGGCGCGAGCCAGTACCCCGGCACGTTCGGCACCGATGGTGGTGGAGTCGCCATGGCCGGTGTGCACGATGGTGTGATCGGGCAGGGCCAGCAACCGATCGCGAATCGAGCGCACGATGGTGGGCTCGTCGCTGAAGCTCCGCCCGGTGGCGCCGGGCCCGCCGCAGAACAACGTGTCGCCGCTGAACAGCACCCCGCTGGCCGTGTCGTGGAAACAGCAGCAGCCCGGCGAATGCCCAGGTGTGTGGATGATGCCCAACTCGTGGCCGGCCACGGTGATGGCGCTGCCAGGTTCGACGGCAGCATCGGGCGACTCGCCCGGCCACACCACCTCCCACAGCATCTGGTCGCTCGGGTGCAGCAACACGGGCGCATCCACCGCGTCGCGCAACGGCACGGCAGCGTTGATGTGGTCGTTGTGCCCGTGAGTGAGCACGATGGCCCGCACCCGGCGACCGTTCACCGCGGCCACGATGCGTGCCGCGTCGTGCGCTGCGTCGAACACCACCACCTCGCGGTCGTCGCCGACCAGCCAGATGTTGTTGGTGACGGCCCATTCACCGCCGTCGAGCGCAAAGATGCCATCGGTCGTGACCAGTTCGATCGCCATGGCCCGAACCTACCCGCCATCGGGCCACGCGCCCCGCAATTCGTCGAGGGCCTCGATCACCTCGTCACCGCCGATATCGCAGCAACTACGACGAATGCCGTCGAGCCAGTTGACGAGCGTTTCTCTCTTCAACTGGCGGGAGTCACCGCTTTCGAGATCGACAATCGGGGTGGTCCTAGGCATGCTGGAACGTTACGGCACTCGGACGTGCAGTCATTCGGTTCGGCGCACCTTGAAGTCAGCCGACGCTGCCTTCCATTTGCAGCTCGATGAGACGGCTCCACTCGACCGCATATTCCATGGGCAGCGTGCGCGTGATGGGCTCGATGAAGCCGTTCACCACCATGCTCATGGCCTGCTCTTGCGACAGGCCGCGGCTCATGAGGTAGAAGAGTTGCTCGTCGGCGATTTTCGACACCGTGGCCTCGTGGCCGATCTCGGCATCGCGCTCGCCCACCTCCATGTACGGGAACGTGCGGCTCTCGCTCTCCTCGTCGAGGATGAGCGCATCGCACTGCACATGGCTCTTGCAGCCGTAGGCGCCTTCCTCGATGCGCACCAGGCCGCGGTAGGTGGTGATGCCGCCGTCTTTGCTGATGCTCTTCGACACAATCTTGCTGGTGGTCTCGGGCGCGGCGTGCACCATCTTCGCGCCGGCGTCTTGGTGCTGGCCGGGGCCGGCATAGGCCACCGACAGCACTTCGCCCGTTGCCTTCGGGCCCACGAGGTACACGCTGGGGTACTTCATGGTGAGCTTCGAGCCGATGTTTCCGTCGATCCACTCCATGTGCCCGCCCTCTTCCACGCGAGCGCGCTTGGTGACGAGGTTGTACACGTTGGGCGACCAGTTCTGGATGGTGGTGTAGGTGACACGGGCGTGCGGCTTCACCACGATTTCCACCACGGCAGAGTGCAGCGAGTCGTTGGTGTACACCGGAGCCGAGCAGCCCTCGATGTAGTGCACCTGGCTGCCTTCGTCGGCGATGATGAGCGTGCGCTCGAACTGGCCGGCGTTCTCGGAGTTGATACGGAAGTAGGCCTGCAGCGGCATCTCGCACTCGACACCCGGCGGCACGTAGATGAACGAGCCACCACTCCACACTGCAGTGTTGAGTGCAGCGAACTTGTTGTCGCCGGCGGGGATGACCGTGCCGAAGTACTTCTTCACGATGTCGGGGTACTCGCGCAGCGCGGTGTCCATGTCGCAGAACAAGATGCCCTGCGCCTCGAGGTCTTCACGGTTGCGGTGGAACACCACTTCGCTCTCGTACTGGGCCGTGACACCGGCGAGGTACTTGCGCTCGGCTTCGGGGATGCCCAACTTCTCGTAGGTGGCCTTCATCTGCTCGGGCAGGTCGTCCCACTCGCTCACCTGATCGGTGGCAGGCTTCAGGTAGTAGAAGATGTCTTGGAAGTCGATGTCGGGCATGTTCTCGGCGAACCATGAGGCCATCGGCTTGCGCTCGAACAAGCCCAGGCTGCGGCGACGGATGGCGCTCATCCAGTTGGGTTCGCCCTTCCACCAAGAGATCTGGTCGACAACGCCCTGGTTCAAGCCCTTCACCGGCTTGAAGGCGTACTCAACCTCGTCGCTCCATCCGAGGCTGTACTTGCTGAGGTCGAGATCGAACGAGGTCATCTGAGGCTCCGGTGCAGTGGCGATCGAGGGGACGGGATTTCCACTACCGCCATAGTAACAATTCCAGCGACGCAGTCCACTTGCGGGCGAGTTCAGGCCGCGGGCGCCGCGGCGGTGGCGGAACTTGCTGGGTCGAGTTCGATGAAGATGCACTCGCCCGGGCAGGTGTCGGCCGCGTCGACGACCGCCTGGTAATTGCGCTCGGTCACCCACGCAAGGCTGCCCGAGCCGCCCGGGTCGTTGAGGGCCACGCCCTCTTCGGCCACATAGGCGATGCCGTCTTCGAGTTGCACGAACACATCGGGGGCATGGTCGAGGCACAGTCCGTCGCCCGTGCACAAGTCTTGGTCGATCCACACCCGCATGAGGTGCGAACGATAACCGAGCGAGTTCCCGGGTGCTGTGCCGAGCAGTGGTTACGCTCGTCACCGTGCCAGACCCAATTGCCGAGCCCGTCGCAGGCGAACGCGCCCATACGTGGCAGCGCCCCACTGGTGCCACCAACGACCCCTGGGCGTGGTTGCGCAACCGTGACGACGCCATCGCCTATCTCGAAGCCGAGAACGCCTACACCGACGCCTGGTTCGCACCGTTGAACGGCCTGGTCGACACGATTTTCCACGAAATCAAGAACCGCACCCAGGAAACCGACGAAGCCGTGCCGGTGAAGATGGGGCCGTGGTGGTACACCACGCGAACCGTCGAGGGGTCGAGCTATTCGATCCACTGTCGCGGCGCGAGCCGCGCCACGGCTACCGACGCAGTGTTGCTCGACGAGAACATCGAGGCCGGCGACCACGAGTACTTCTCACTCGGCGTGTTCGAAGTGAGCCCCGATCACCGCTGGCTGGCGTGGAGTTCCGACACCGACGGCAGCGAGCTGTACACGCTGCACATCCGCGATCTCACCACCGGCACCGACCTACCCGATGTGGTGGAGAATACATCGGGCTGGAGCGGTGCCGCGTGGGCTGCTGATTCGTCGATGGTGTTCTACCTGCGGCCCGACGAGCAGATGCGCCCCGCTGAGATATGGCGACACTCAGTCGGCTCCGATGGGAGCAGCGATGTGATGGTGATGAGCGAACCCGACGAACGCTTCTTCCTCGGGGTCACGCTGTCGCGCAGCGAGGAATGGCTCATCTTGGGTGCTGCCAGCAAGACGTCGGCGGAGATGTGGCTCGTTCCGGCGAACACCCCCACCGCAGCTCCTGTGAGCGTGCGCGGCCGCACCGATGACCTCGAGTACCTCATCGACCACTGGGGCGACCGATTCGTGGTGCTCACCAACCTTGATGCGCTCGACTTCAAGGTGATGACCGCACCCATCGATACACCGGGTGAATGGAGCGAGTTCATCGCCCATGTGCCGGGCCAACGCATCGTGGGCATCGAACCATTCGCCGACCATCTGGTGGTGCACGAATGGGCCAACGCTCAGCAACGTCTCCGCATCGTGCAACGCGACGGCGTCTCGGACGCGCTGCACATCGACGACGAGCCGCACGAACTGAGTCTCGACGCAAACCCCGAGTGGCGGGCCACCACACTGCGCTACAACTTCGAGTCGTTCACCTCGCCACCCGCCGTGTTCGAACTCGACCTCGCCTCGGGTGAGCGCACGCTGCTGAAGCAACGCCCCACGCCGAACATCGATCTCGATCGCTATGAGGCGTCACGCGAGTGGGCCGTCGCCCCCGACGGCACCAAGGTGCCGGTCGACATCGTGCGCGCCAAGGGCACCGTGGCCGACGCCACGGCACCGTGCATCGTGTACGGCTACGGCAGTTACGAAGAGTCGATTCCCCCGTGGTTCAGCGCGCCGCGCCTGTCGTTGCTCGACCGCGGCTGGGTATGGGCACTGGTGCACCCACGGGGCGGCGGCGAGTTGGGTCGTGCTTGGTACGAGCAGGGCAAGTTGCTCAACAAGCGCAATACCTTCACCGACACCATCGCCTGTGTGGAACACCTCGTGGCAGGCAAGTGGGCACGGCCCGACGGTGTGGTCATCCGCGGCGGCAGCGCGGGCGGACTGCTGGTGGGCGCGTGCATGACCATGCGACCCGACCTGTTCGCCGGGGTGATCGCCGAGGTGCCCTTCGTCGACGTGGTGAGCACCATGAGCGACCCCACACTGCCCCTCACCGTCACCGAATGGGAAGAGTGGGGCGACCCGCGCAGCGAGCCATGGGCCAGCTACATGCTCGGTTACTCGCCCTACGACAACACGGTTGCCACCGACTACCCGGCGGTGTTCATCACCGGGGGGCTCAACGACCCACGGGTGAGCTTCCACGAGCCAGCGAAGTGGTGCGCCAAGTTGCGGGCGCTGCGCACCAACGACTCGCCACTCATCATGCGGATGGAGATGGGCGCTGGTCATGGTGGGCCCAGTGGTCGGTATCACCAGTGGCGCGAAGAGGCGGGCTACCTGGTCTTCGCAATCACCATCACGGCCAACAGCACGAACACGCCGTTACGCGCCACGTGACCCCAACTCACCGGCCGCGCACTCAGCGCGCCGAAACAGGCGCAGGTGGGCCGCGTCCCGCTGCGCAGCACACGCACCAGCACAACGGTGAACGCCATCAGCGTCGCCGCCGCGGCGATGGCAGGAACCGGACGCCAGAGTTCGACGGCCAACAACGCGCCCACCAGCAGTTCCCACCACGGCACCAAGGGCGCCAGCACCGGTGGTGTTCCGAGCGCTGCAGCATCGGTGGTCCACTGCCTACCCTGCATCAGCTTGGTGGCTCCGGCCAGCAGGAACACTGCTGCCAGGATCTTCTCGGCGATGAACGCTACGAAGTGCATGGCGCCGTCAGCCCAACTCGATGGTGAGGCCCTCTCGAGCCACCACCAACCGCACTCCCAGTTGCCGCGCATCGGCTTCGGCCCCGGCGGCCAACTCGTCGACCGCATCGTCGTTGCGCACCGGGTCGTGGTGGAACATCGCCAATGTCTTCACTCGGGCGTGGCCAGCGAACCACACCGCATAGTCGAGGGTGCAGTGCCCCCAGTTGAACTTCCGCACGAACTCTTCGGGGGTGTACTGCGAATCGTGGATCAGCAGATCGACCCCATCGGCGAGTTCGAGCGCCCCATCGCTCACACGAAGTGATCCGTCGTAGGGCTGCTGATGGTCGCTGATGTAGGCCACGCTCTGGCCGTTCCACTCCACTCGGAAACCGAGGGTGGTTCCCACGTGTGGCACCACACGTGACATCACGCGCGCATCGCCGATGGTGAACTCGGCATCGCCCACTTCGTGGAACCGGAACGTGCCGGGGAATTGATTGATGTTCACCGGGAACACAGGCGGGTTGATCATGGTGGCGAACACATCGGCCACTGAGCGACCGTCGTCTTGTACCGGCGCGTAGATGTCGAGTTCGGCACCTGGCGTCAGCAGCGGCGTGAAGAAGGGCAGGCCCTGGGTGTGGTCCCAATGCAGGTGGGTGAGCAAGCAGGTGCCCCGGAAGCTGCCATCGCATGGCTGGGTGGCCCCGAAGTAACGCAGGCCGGTGCCGAGGTCGAAGATGATCGGCGCGGCTCCGGGGATGGCAAGAGACACGCACGACGTGTTCCCGCCGTACTTCGAAACGTCATCGCCGTGGCAGGGCGTCGAGCCCCTCACCCCATGGAACGTGACCTGCATCGACGCTGTATCCCCGATACTGCAACGTTAGAGGCAGCCGTGCCGCCAGTCACGTGACGTTCGTCGCACGCGTTGCTGGCTACGGTGAGGCCATGACGGCATCTCCGACGGAAATCAGCCAGCACACGATCACGGTGAACGGTGTCGAGTTCGCCTATCTCGCCGCTGGCGACGACGGCCCCTTGGCTCTGTGTCTGCACGGTTTCCCCGACAGCGCCCATTCGTGGCGCCACCTCCTGCCCGAGTTGGCGGCCGCCGGGTACCGAGCCGTGGCACCGTTCATGCGTGGCTATGCACCCACCGCCGTACCCGCCGACGGCCGCTACCAAACCGGCATGTTGTCGATGGATGCCATCGGGTTCCACGAGGCACTGGGTGGGGGCGAACCGGGCGTGATCATCGGCCACGACTGGGGCGCACCCGCCACCTACGGCGCCGCCGTGCACGCACCCGAACGGTGGAGCAAGGTGGTGGGCATGGCCGTGCCGCCCGGTGGCGCGATGGGGCTTGCCTTCGTCACCAACCTCGCCCAGTTGAAGCGCAGTTGGTACATGTTCTTCTTCCAACACGGCCTCGCCGACCTCGTGGTACCGGCCAACGATCTGGCGTTCATCGACATGATCTGGGCCGACTGGTCGCCAGGGCACGACGCAACCGTCGACGCCGAAAACGTGAAGCAGTGCCTGCGCGATCCAGCGCACTTGGCGGCAGCGCTCGGGTACTACCGGGCCACCCTCGGCGACGGCTATCAAGACCCCGCACTTGCCGACGCGCAAGCCGCCACTGCAGGGGCACTCACCCAACCCACGCTCTATCTGCACGGAGCCACCGACGGCTGCATCGGCACCGAGGTGGCCGAAAGCGCCCGCGGCATGGTGGGCGGCAACGTGACCATCGAGATCGTCGAAGGCTGCGGACACTTCCTCCAACTCGAACAGCCCGCTGTGGTGAACGCACGCATCCTCGAGTTCCTCGCATGAGCGCCGCCGGTAGTCGCCCCGGCCTACCCGACGGTTTGGTGGTGGTGGTGAAGGAGGAGTGCGAGACCTGCCGCATGGTCGCACCGCTGTTGGCACAATTCGAGGCCACGGTGTTCACCCAAGACGACCCCGCCTTTCCATCGTCGGTGGCAGCGGTGCACGATGCCGACCTCGCGGTGAGTTGGCATCACGACATCGAGACGGTGCCCACACTGTTGCGCGTGGTCGACGGTGTGGAGGTTGACCGCACGGTGGGGTGGTCTCGCGCCGACTGGCAGCGCATCACGGGCCTCGCCGACCTGGGGGCCGAGTTGCCTGTCATGCGGCCCGGTTGTGGGTCGATGAGCGTCGACCCCAACCTGGTCGATGCGTTGCGCGCCCGGTTCGGTTCGAGCGTGCTGAAGGCCCGTCGCATCGAACTGGCCGACCTCGACGACGAGATGGAACGGCTCTACGACCTCGGGGTCACCGATGGCCTCCCCGTGGTGCCACCCACCGAAGAACGCGTCCTGCGCATGCTCACCGGCACCACTCGGTCACCCGATGAGGTGGTGGCCATCGTGCCGCCCGATCTGGTGGATGTGACGGTGGAGAAGATCGCCATCAACGCAGTGATGGCCGGGTGTCTGCCCGAGTACCTGCCGTGGGTCATCGCCGCCGTCGAGGCCATCTGCACCGACGAGTTCAACATCCACGGCGTACTCGCCACCACCATGCCCGTGGGCCCCGTCATCGTGTGCAACGGGCCGGGGGCCAAAGCCATCGGCATGAACGGCGGCGGCAACGCCATGGGGCAGGGCAACCGCGCCAATCTCACCATCGGGCGTGCTGTGCAGTTGGTGGTGCGCAACATCGGGGGCGGGCGGCCGGGCGAGGTCGATCGCGCCACCCACGGCAACCCCGGCAAGATCAGCTTCTGTTTCGCCGAGTTGGAGGAGTCGTCGCCGTTCACGTCGCTCGCAACCAGTCGTGGTGTGGCGTCGGGGGTCGATGCTGTCACGGTGTTCGCCGGTGAAGGGCCACGGTGCATCGTGGATCAGTTGTCGCGCACACCCGAGAGCCTGGCAGGTTCATTCGCCTCATGTCTGCGCACGCTGCACAACCCGAAGCTGGTACTGGGCTTCGACGTGATCCTCGTGGTCGGACCCGAACATGCGCGAGTGTTTGCCGAGGCCGGCTGGGACCGCGACCGTGTACTCGCCGAACTGCACGCCCGGTTGCAGATTCCCGGCGCCGAGATCGTGCGCGGCGCAGGCGGTATCGCCGAAGGGGTACCCGAGCACTTGCGCGATGTCACCCTGCCCAAGTTCCGGCCCGATGGCATCTTGTTGGTGCATGCAGGTGGCGGCGCCGGGTTGTTCTCGGCCATGATTGGGGGATGGGCCAACGGCAGCGTTGGCTCGCAACCCGTCACCAGGGAGGTCAGGCGATGAGCAAGCTGCTGCTCGATCCCACCAGCGAACGCCGCGTCGCCGAACGGGCGCGCCTCGCCCGGCCTGCAGCGCTGCACGGCCAAGTGGTGGGCCTGCTCGACATCTCCAAACCGCGCGGCGATGTGTTCCTGAACCAGCTCGAACTGCGCCTCGTCGAGGCCGGCGCCACGGTGAAGCGCTTCAAGAAGCCCACCTTCACCAAGCCGGCACCGGTCGACCTGCGCCACGAGATCGCCGCCCAGTGCACACTGGTCATCGAGGCCCTCGCCGATTGAGGCAGTTGCACGTCGTGCAGTGTGCACGACATCGCAGATCTGGAAGCCCGCGGTGTGCCGGGTGTGTTCGTGGCGTCCGCCGAATTCGTGGTGGCTGCTGAAGCGCAGTCGGCTTCGCTCGGCTTCCCATCGGTGGCGCGGGTGTTCACCCCGCACCCCATCCAAGACCGCACCGATGACGAAATGCGCCTCTACGCCGACCAAGCGTTCGATGCCATCGTGGCTGAGATCACCACGCCCTGACGCTCAGCAGTCGATGGCTGCGCTCACGGCAGCACAGACCTCCGGCCAGCGGCCGGCAGCCAGGGCACCCACCTTACGGGTGAAGGTCAGCTTGGGCACAGTGACCACGTTGTCGAACGATGCGACGCACTCGACCCGCAACCCATCGGCCGACCCCAAGGGCACTTCGCTCGAGATACCGCGCACAGTGCGGGTGACCGGCGCAGCCAACACGGTGCGCAGTACCGGGATGGCGTGCTGTCTCGACAACACTAGATAGGGGCGACCGGGCACATCGGGTAACTCGCCCCACCAGATGTCGCCTTGGTTCACAGTGCCGACCAGTCTTCCGCAGCACCAAGGTGTTGTGCGCTGAGTGGTACGAGCTCGTCGTCGCTTTGCGGCAATCGGGTATAGGCATCGACGTACTCGTCGTCGATGGCACGGCTGCGCTCGGCACGGATGAGCCGCACGATGGCATCGCGCATCGCTTCGGTTCGGTTTGCGTAGTCGCAGCGCACCACCAGCCAGTCGAGTTCGGCGACGATTTCATCAGGAAGGCGAAGGGCAAACTGAGTAGCCATCCTCTCTGTATACCACGATGGGATGCACAGTGCAATGCACTTACGGGAGATGCAGGGTGTTGGCGGTGGGGTCGAGGAGGCACAGGCCGTCGGCAATCACGCTCGCAACGATGCGGGCGGCGGCATCGGGCGGGCGGCCCACCACGGTCGGGGCGTCGGCCATCGGCACCGGGCCGGCGGCGAGTGCTTTCAGCAAGCGGCCGCGGGCCTGACGGTCGCTGCCTTCGAACCGGGCCTGGCGGCCACTGACCCCCGCAGAGCCGATGGCCGGGTCATCGGCCGCACTCCCCCGCCACGCACACGCATCTGCCACCGGGCACTCGGCACAACCGGGCGACACAGGTCGGCACAGCACGGCGCCGAGGTCCATGAGCGACTGGTTCCACGCCCACGCATCGCCACTGGGCAGGGCAGCATCGGCGACCGCTTGCACCTCGCGGGCCGTCAATCGCCTGCCTGCCACCCGGGCGTACACGCGGGCGATGTTGGTATCGACCACGGCAGCATCGGCTTCGAAGGCGAAGGCCAACACAGCCCGCGCCGTATAGGCCCCAACGCCGGGCAATGCCAGTAGGCCGTCGAGCGTGGACGGGAACCCGCCCGCTGCGGTCACCGCAGCGGCCGCGGCCTGGAGGTTGCGCGCCCGCCGCGGGTAGCCGAGGCCTTGCCATAGCCGCAGCACATCGCCCAACGGTGCCGCTGCGCAGGCGGCGGGGGTGGGGAACGCCTCCATGAAGGCCAACCACTTGGGCAGCACACGCGGCACCTGCGTCTGCTGCAACATCACTTCGCTCACCAGCACGGCCCACGGGTCGCGGGTGTGCCGCCACGGCAGATCGCGCAACCGGGGCAGGCCCCAGCCGAGCAGACCGTCGGGTTCGATCAGTCCCACACCTCGACGCCGTCGTACGGGCGGGCACGGTTGGGGGCGAACTCGCGCTTCCACACCATCACCCGGCGCCGGAAGTAACACACTTCCTTGCCGTCCTGGTTGAAGCCCTTGCTCTCGACGGTGACGATGCCGCGGTCGTTCTTGCTCTTCGACTCCTGCACATCGAGCACACGGGTCTCGGCGTGGATGGTGTCGCCATGGAACGTGGGGAACTTGTGCTGCAACGTCTCGACCTCGAGGTTGGCGATGGCGGCGCCGCTCACATCGGGCACGCTCATACCGAGCACCAGCGAGTACACGAGGTTGCCCACCACCACGTTGCGGCCCTGCACGCTCTGCGCCGCGAACCAGTCGTTGGTGTGCAACGGGTGATGGTTCATCGTGATCATGCAGAACAGATGATCGTCGTACTCGGTGATGGTCTTGCCCGGCCAGTGCTTGTAGACATCGCCGACGACGAAGTCTTCGAGGTAGCGGCCGAAGGGGCGCTCGTGGGTGGTCATGCCCGCAGGCTACTCGTCGGGTCGCTGACCGAACCGAACTGCGAAGTCGAGCGGGCCCTCGGGGTTGTCGGCCTCGGCAGCGGCAAGGTCGCGCAGGCGTATCAACTGATCGCGGCGGCGAATGCTCCACGGCCCCACACGCAACGACGCGTACATCACGCCACCGAGCACGATGGGAAAGAAGAACGAGGCCAAGCGCCACGACGCCACACCGAGAAATGCGGCGTCGCGGCTGAGACCGAAACCCACCAACGCGGTGGGTAGCGCCACGTCGATGACGCCGAGGCCACCAGGGGTGATGGGGATGACCGCCAGCACGTTCACCAGGCCATAGGCCACCAGCAGCGCGTCGAGGTCGGTGGTTTCGCCAAAGGCGCGTAGGAACACCCAGAGCGCCGCCGCGTCGAGCAACCAGTTGGCGGCTGCCCATCCGATGACTCGCACCAGCAGCTGGCGGTCGCGGGCGAGTTCTTCGAGCCGCGTACCGATGTGGCGCACACCTGCTGCGGCGCGATTCTCGTCGAGCCGCAACTTGCGTGCCGTCCAACGCAATACCCGCTCGGCTCGCCCCTGGCCCTCGAGCAACCCGAACACCAACATGCCGGCGAACACCATGAGAATGACACCGGCGATGGCCCCCGAGGTGTACCCGCTGTTCACCCCGCGAATGGGGATGGAGATGACCAGCGCCGTCCAGAAGATGACGTTGAGCACCACGGCCGAGGTGAGCCCCGCTGTGGCGATGGCGAAGCCGGCGTCGGGGCCGGGCACACCCGACAGCGTCATCAAGCGATAGCCCAAGGCCGACCCCGCAGCACTGCCTCCAGGCACGATGCTCGACAGCGCCTTGGTGCTGAGTTGGATACGGAACAACCGCAGCGGCGAGATACGTCGACCGGCCTTGCCCAGCGCGGCGCGAGTGAGCAGCGAATAGCAGTACAGCGACAAGATCTCGATCATGAACCCGATACCGATGAGCCACGGACTCACCGTGGTGAGCCGGTCGGCGGCCTTCGACACACCGGGAAGCACCGTGACCGCGGCGAAGTAGAGCACACCCAAGAAGGCGAGCAGCTTCAGCGTGACGCGGAAGCGATGGAAGCGCCGTGGCCGAGGTGGGCCGCCGGTGTCGTCGGGTGAGACGCGCGGCAGGTCGCCGGTAGACGGGCCATCGACGTCAAAATCCACATCACTGTGATAGCCGATGTCGGCGCTGCCCGCCGACCACCTCCCGCTCACATCGCCCGAACGGTTACGCCCCACGCCGCTGGTCAGCCCGCTGCCGCCGCAGCCACGATGCTGCGCAACTGTTCGTTCAGCGCCTGCCGCTGGTCGTAGGGGCTCTTGCCGAGGTGCACCAGCACCAGGCCGCGCTCGGGCCACACCACGGTGTACTGCCCTTCGTAGCCGTGCGCGGCGAACACTCCGGGGAACTCGGGCCACAGCCACCAATGCCTGCCGTAATCGAACCCATCGGGGTCGTGCGCGCTCCAGGTGCGGGCGTGCTCGCGCCATCCCTCGGGCAGCAGGCGCACACCGTCGACCACACCGTCGTCGAGGTAGAACTGCCCGAACCGGGCGAAGTCGTTGGCCGTGGCGTACACGTACGACGAGCCGATGAAGGTGCCGGCATCGTCGAACTTGGGAACGGCGCTGTGCATGCCCAGCGGCTCGAACAGGCGGGTGCGGAGGAAGTGCTCCATCGCCTCTTGGCCGCCGCCCAGTGAGGCGCCGAGGATTCGGCTGACAATGTTGGTGGTGCCGCTCGAGTAGTTGAACACCTCACCGGGCACATGGATGAGTCGCTGCGATGCGGCATAGGCGGCAGTGTCGGCTACGCCAGCGCCGAACAACATCTCGATGCAGTGGCTCACCGAATCGTCGACGTAGTCCTCCACGAACTCGAGCCCCGAGCGCATCTCGAGCAACTGCAGCAGCGTGATGGCTGCCTTGTCGGTACCCTGCCATTCGGGCACAGGGGCCGGGGCGTTCACGTCGAGCAGTCCGTCGAGCACCGCCATACCGAGCGCGGCGTGGGTGATGCTCTTGGCCATGCTCCACGAGATGAGCGTGGTGTTGGCATCGACCGGGCTACCGGGGCCGAACAGCGTGTCGGGCTGCGTGCCGTAACGCTCGAACACCACCTCACCGCCCTGCTGTACGAGCAACGCCAGCGACCGGCCATGTGGTGCGTCGTCGGCGAACAGCACGTCGGCAGCGGCACCGGCAGCGTCGAGCAGGTGGGTCATGGAATGACGGTATCGCACCCGGGCTGGCAGACTTGTCGTGTGGATGTGGCGACCGCACTGGGCAGGTACCTCGAGGTGGTCGATTCGTGCGCACCTGGCCTGGTGGAAGGCCTGTACGTCGTGGGCAGTTTCGCCCTGGGCGACTGGCACGAGGGCCGCAGCGACATCGACATCGTGGCCATCACCGCCGAACCGGCCACCGACGACGACGCTGCGTCGCTCGTCACCGCTCACGCCGTACTGGCCGAACAGCAGCCCACACCCTCCATCGACGGCCCGTACGTGGCGTGGGGCGATCTCATCACCCCGTCGATGGGGTTGCACCGACCGTGGTCGCTCGAGGGGCGCCTGCACCACGACGGCGATTGCTTCGAACTCAACCCGGTCACCTGGTACACCCTGGCCACCTACGGTGTCACGGTGCGCGGCCCATCGGTCGACCGGTTGGGCATCTACGTCGACGTCGATGCCCGGGCGCGGTTCTGCGCCGACAACCTGCTCGGCTACTGGCGATCGCTCTCGGCCGATCTGATCATCAGTTGCGATACCAACCCGCTCGCCGAATTCGACCCCGCCAGCTTCGAATGGTGTGCGCTGGGCGCGCTGCGACTGCACTACACGGCGTTCCGCGGCGGGGTGGTGAGCAAGACCGAGGCCGGGGCGTACGGCCTCGAGGTGGCGCCGGCCCGGTTTCATTCGCTGTTGGATGAAGCGATAGCGGTGCGCCAGGGCGCTGGCCCCCGCGACGCCATCGACACGCTCACCATGCGCGATGCCGCTGAGCTCATCGCCTGGTGCGCACAGCAGGCAGCCACCGCACTCGACCAGGTGTGACGTTTGCAACGCCTCCGGGGCGGACAGGACAACCCGAAGCGCCACTCACTACAGTTCGCTGCGTGATTGCTCCTGACCTGCATGCTGCCGCCGACGTCATCGATCTTGCCCAGAACGTGGTGGGCAAAGCGGTACGCCACCTCGCCGCCAACGGTGGCCCCGACAAGCTCCAGACCCTGGCGTACGACCTCGCCCACGCGTCGGCCCAGGTGGAGACCGCTCGTTCGTTGCTCGACTACGGCGGCAAGGGCGACCTCGAGGCGAAGATCACATGCGCCT
>JBAXQV010000004.1:0-37438 GCA_037131575.1 Actinomycetota bacterium | reverse complement strand
GACGAGCAGACCGTTGCGGATGACCAGATCGTGCATGGCCTCAGTCTCGCGCGCCAGCGCGTGTGGTCAGCCCAGGGCGGCGATGTGGTGGTGCAGCAGGCCGTTCGACGAAACAGCTGAATCGTGCAGGTAGGTGCGTTCGCCGTGGCGGTCGGTGAACACACCGCCAGCTTCCTCGACGATCACCATGGGGGCAGCGAGGTCGTAGGGCATCACGCCCACGGCATCGACGGCGAGGTCGATGGCGCCTTCGGCAACCAGCATGTGCTGCCAGAAGTCGCCGAACCCGCGAGTACGGTAGGCGCCAACCTGTAAGTCGGTCAGCGCGCCGGTAAGGCCCAGCGCGTTCCAACCCGACGAGTAGGTGATGCACACCTGTGCCTCGTCGAGCCGGTCGACGGTCGACACCTCGAGGCGACGGCCATCGGCGTAGGCCCCGAGCCCCGTGGCGGCCCACCAGCGGCGGTCCATGGCAGGCGCCGACACCACACCCACCACCGGCCCGAACTCCACATGGGTGAGCGCCACCAGCGTGGCCCACACGGGGATACGGCGAACGAAGTTGCTGGTGCCGTCGATCGGGTCGACGATCCACCGCCAGGGCGACTCGGTGTCACCCACCAGGCCGTACTCTTCGCCGAACATGCCGTGCTGTGGTCGTTCGGCCAGCACCACCTCGGCGATGGCAGCCTCACAGTTCTTGTCGGCTTCGGTGACTTCGCTGCGGTCGAGTTTGCGGCCGGTGGTGAAGGCTCGGCTTTCGTAGAACGGCAGGGTGAGCGCGTCGGCCACGGCGGCCAGGCGACGTGCCAATGCCAGTTCGGGTTCGAGGTCGATGCCGATGTCGGCGGCAGTGGGCCGGGTGCTCATCGGGGGAACTCGGGCGCACGCTTGGCCTGCAGCGCAGCCAGGCCTTCGGCAGCGTCGGCGCCGAGGAAGTTGAGCATCTCGTAGGCGAGCGATGCCTCGAAGTTGGGCATCGCCTGGCGGAGCCAATGGTTCAACGCCCGCTTGGTGTAGCGCGTTGCATCGACGGGGCCGGTGGCCAACTTCTCGGCGACGGCCAAGGCCTGTGGCAGCACGTCGGCCGCCGGAACCGCCTTGCTCACCAAACCGATGCGCTCGGCCTCGCGGCCGTCGATGAACTCACTGGTGAGCAGGTAATACTTCGCCTTCGCCATACCGCACAGCAGCGGCCAGATGGCCACGGCATGGTCGCCTGCACCCACACCCAAGCGGATGTGCCCGTCGGTGAAGCGAGCGGCCTCGTCGATGATGGAGATGTCGGCCAGCAACGCCACCGCCAACCCGGCACCCACCGCTACTCCGTTGATGGCGCTGATGATGGGCGTATCGCATTCGATCATGGTGCGCACGATGTCGCCGGCTTCGCGCATCACCTTCATGGTCTGCGCGTGGTTGCCCACTTGCTCGGCGATCCACTCGAGGTCGCCGCCGGCGCTGAAGGCCTTGCCCTCACCGGTCACCACCACGGCGCGCACGCTGGAGTCGTGGTGGATGTCGTGGAACACGCGGGCCAATTCGGCGTGCAGCACTGCGTCGGTGGCGTTGAGCTTGCCGGGGTTCGACAACGTGAGCAGCATCACCCCGTGGTCGCGTCGTTCGATGAGTAGGCGTCGGTACGAGGTGTCGTCCATCGCCGCCGAGGCTACGCGTCGGCGCGCAGCGAACGCACGGTGGTGGCAATACCGTCGGCGTCGAGGCCGAACGAGGTGAGGATTCGGTCGGCCTTGCCCTGTGGGATGAACTTGGTGGGAACACCGAGCACCTGAACCGGAATGTCGGCGTCGATGGCATGCACCTGGTCGGCGATGGTCATGCCGATGCCGCCGTCGCGGATGCCGTCTTCGCACGTGACGACCGCTGCATGCGCCGCCGCGTCGGCGATCATTGCCGGGTCGAGCGGTGCGCACGAGCGCACATCCCACACGGTCACCTGCACGCCTTCGGCCGCCAACGTGTCGGCAGCCTTCTCGGCAGCGCCCACCAACTTTCCGATGGCAAGAATGCACACCGAACGCTCGCCACGCTGACCGTTGCGCAATTGCCTCGCATGCAGCCCACTGCCCACTTCGAGTTCGCCCACCTGCCGGGCAGTGCCCTTCGGGTAGCGGATGACCACGGGGCCGGAATCGGCCAGCTGCAGTGCGTCGTGCAACATGACCTGCATCTCCTGCAGGCTCGACGGTGCGAGCACGCGCATGCCAGGCACCTTGGCCAGCAACGCCATGTCGTACACACCGTGATGGCTGGGGCCGTCGTCGCCGGTGATGCCGGCACGGTCGAGGCAGAACACCACGGGCAAACGGTGCATCGCCACGTCGTACACCACTTGGTCCCAGGCGCGGCTGAGGAACGTCGAGTAGATGGCCACCACCGGGCGCAACCCACCCATGGCCATACCGGCAGCGCCCGTGACTGCATGCTGTTCGGCAATGCCCACGTCGAAGAAGCGGTCTGGGAAACGGGCCCCGAACGGCAGCAGGCCGGTGGGCCCGGGCATGGCGGCGGTGATGGCCACCACGCGCGCGTCGGCCTCGGCTTCCTTCACCAGAGCGTCGGCGAATGCCTGCGTATACCCCGAGGGCATGGCCGGGGGAGGCCCCACCAGCGGGTCGAACACAGGGGTGTCGTGCAGGTGTTTCTCGTCGTCGTCTTCGGCGGGCGAGTAGCCGCGGCCCTTCTGGGTGAGCACGTGCACCACGATGGGCCCCTCGGCCGACAGTTCGATCGCCTTGGCGAACGCATCTTCCATCTCGGCCAGATCGTGCCCGTCGACCGGCCCCACGTAGCGAACACCGAGTGCTTCGAAGAACGACGGTGGCTGCAAGAACTCGCGTACGGCGGCCTTGAACGCCTCCATGCCCTTCTCTGCCTGAGGGCCCACCACGGGAAGCCCTTGCAGGAATGATTCGATCTTGCGCTGCCGGCGAACGTAGATGGGATTGAGGCGAATGTTGGTGAGCGTGTGCGACAACTTGTCGGTGATGCGCGTGGGCAGGCTGGGGTGTGCAGCCATTGCTGACTCCACAGCCGTCGGCAGCGCGGTGGTGAGGTTCGAAATGGTGGGGGCGTAGCTACGGCCGTTGTCGTTGAGCACGATGATGACGCGCTTGCCCGAGTGGCCGAGGTTGTTGAGCGCCTCGTACGCCATACCTCCGGTCATGGAGCCATCGCCGATGACGGCCACGATGTGCCGGTGGGGGTCGACGCCAGCGTCGCGGGCTACGGCCAGCCCGTAGGCATACGACAGCACCGTGCTGGCGTGGCTGTTCTCGATGAGGTCGTGACGGCTCTCTTCGCGGCTCGGGTAGCCCGACAGGCCTTCGGCCTGGCGCAGGTGAGCGAACCCCGCCTGGCGCCCGGTGACGATCTTGTGCACGTACGCCTGATGGCCGGTGTCCCACAAGATGGCGTCGCGTGGCGAGTCGAACACCCGGTGCAGCGCCAGGGTGAGTTCGACGGCGCCGAGGTTGGAGCCGAGGTGACCGCCGGTCTCGGCCACGGCCTGCACCACGAAATCGCGGATCTCGCCAGCCAACTCGTCGAGTTGCAGATAGGTGAGCTGGCGCAGGTCGGCAGGTTCGTGGATGTCTGACAGCGCCATGGAGACTCAACGCTACCGCTGGGTGCATGGGGCAGAGTGGTCAGACCGATAGGTTCGCGATGTGCCGATCACCACATCGCTGTTCGACCTTTCTGGGCATGTCGCCCTCGTAACCGGCGGAAACAGCGGAATCGGCTTGGGTATGGCCGATGCGATGGCAGCGCATGGCGCCTCCGTGGCCATCTGGGGCACCAACCCCGCCAAGAACGCCGCTGCGGCCGTGCAACTGCGTTCGCACGGGGGCGCAGTACTCGACCTGGTGTGTGATGTGGGCGACCACCAGGCGGTCATCGACTCGATGGCCACCACCATCGCCACCCTCGGCCGCGTCGATTCGTGTTTCGTGAACGCCGGTGTGGGCGGCCAGGCCCCCAGTTTCGTGGGCATGACCGAGGAGGAATGGCACCGCGTACTGCGCGTGAACCTCGACGGTGCCTTCTACACGGCTCAGGAAGCAGTGAAGGCCATGGTTGCCCAGGGCGACGGCGGTTCGGTGGTGTTCACCACCTCGGGGTCGGCCTTGTTCGGCCAGCAGAAGGGGCAGCACTACGGCGGGTCGAAGGGTGCGCTCATCGCCATGATGAAGGGCATCGCCGTCGAGCACGCCCGCCACGGCATTCGCAGCAACGCCATCTTGCCCGGCTGGATCGAGAGTGAGATGACGGCACCGGCCTTCGGGTGGGACAAGTTCGTGAACAACGTGTTGCCCCGAGTGCCGATGCGACGTTGGGGGAAACCGGGCGACTTCGGCGCCTTGGCCGTGTACCTTGCCTCCGCGGCCAGCAGCTATCACACCGGTGATGTGATCACCATCGACGGTGGCTACCACAGTTTCTGAGGCCTGCGGCCGCCCACGAACATGACCACCACCTCATCTGCACCCGTCGCCAGCCCTTCACGTCGCGCGGGGCGTGTGTCGTACCACTGGGTGGTGTTCGGCGCAGCGTTCGTGGTGCTGCTCGGTGCTGCCGGCACGCGCAGTGCGCCCGGCGTGCTCATCGACCCGCTGCGCGCCGAGTTCGGTTGGAGCCGTGCCACGGTGGGGTTCGCGGTCAGCATCAATGTGCTGCTGTTCGGGTTCATCGGCCCGTTCGCCGCCGCGCTGCAACAGCGTTACGGGCTGCGCAAGGTGACGGTGATCGCACTCGCCGTCATCGCCACCGGCTCGGCCCTCACCACCCAGATGAGCCAGCCGTGGCACCTGTTCCTGCTGTGGGGGTTGGTGGTGGGCGCGGGCTCGGGCTGCATGGCGACGGTGTTCGCCTCCACGGTGGCGACGCGCTGGTTCGTGGCCCGACGCGGCCTGGTGGTGGGCGTGCTCACTGCTGCCACCGCCAGCGGCCAACTGGTCTTCCTGCCGCTGCTCACCCGGCTGGCCGACAACGTCGGTTGGCGTTGGGTGGGTGCCGTGGTGGCAATGGGCGCGCTCGCGTCGATGGCAGTGACGGTGCTGTTCCTGCGCAATCGCCCGGAAGACATGGGGCTGCGCGCCTATGGGGCCCCTGCCGATGCGCCGGTGGTGGCCGTGAACATGGGCAACCCGCTCACGGCTGCGTTCGACGCATTGCGGCTCGCTCGCCGCTCGGGCACCTTCTGGTTGCTCTGGGGCAGTTTCGCCGTGTGCGGCCTCAGTACCACCGGCCTGGTGCAGACCCACTTCATCTCGGCTGCGCACGATCACGGCATGACCGGCCCGAGCGCCGGCACCTACCTCGCGCTCATCGGCGTGTTCGACGTGGTCGGCACCATCGCCAGCGGGTATCTCACCGACCGGTTCGATGCCCGGCGGCTGCTGTTCGCGTACTACCTACTCCGTGGTCTCAGCTTGTTCGTACTCGACCCGGCTCTCGCGCATGGTGGCGGGGGCCTGTTCGGTTTCATGCTGTTCTACGGGCTCGACTGGGTGGCCACGGTGCCGCCCACCATTGCGCTGTGCATCGCTCACTTCGGGCGCGACCGCGGGCCATTGGTGTACGGCTGGGTGTTCGCTGGGCACCAGGTGGGTGGGGCGCTGGCCGCGTGGGGCGCCGGTGCGCTGCACGACCAGACCGGCAGTTATCGCTTGGCGTTCATCGTGGCTGGCGTGTGCTGTCTCATCGCCGCGGCCGGGGTGCTGCGTATCTCGGCTGCGAGAGGTGCAGATACGATCAGTCCATGATCGAAACCGACACGCTCACCCGGGTACTCGGCGCAGCCGTTCGTACCGGTGCCGAATTTGCGGAAGTCTTTGCGGAAGACAAGCGTTCCACCTCGGCAGGCCTCGACGACGGCCGCATCGAGCAGGTAACGAGTGGCCGCGATCGGGGTGCCGGTATCCGTGTGGTGAAGGGCGACACCACCGGCTTCGCGCACACCGCCGACCTTTCCGAGAAGGGCTTGCTCGCGGCTGCCGAGGCAGCCGCTGCGGCAGCCAGCCAGGGTGGCGGTGGGGTTCGCACCGTGGCCCTCACCCGCCGGGCGGGCACTGCGGTGAACACCGTCGAGCGGTATCCCGACGAAATCGCCAAGGCCGACAAGGTGGAGTTGCTGCAGCGCGTGAACGAAGCGGCGCGCAGTGCTGGTGCCTCGATCGTGCAGGTGTCGGCCGGCTACGGCGACAGCCGTCGGCGCATCCTGGTGGCCAACACCGATGGTGTGCTCGCCGAAGACGAGCAGGTGCGTGCACTCATCCGCATGAGTGTGGTCGCCTCGGGCGATACGGGCATGCAGACTGGGTTCCAGAGCGCCGGCCAGACCGTGGGTTTCGAGATGTTCGACGAGGTCGATGTCGAGCAGCTCGCACGCGATGCCGCTCGCCAGGCCATCACCAAGCTCCGCGCCCGCCCGGCACCCAGTGGCGCGCTGCCGGTGGTCATCAAGCGCGGCAGTGGCGGTGTGCTGTTCCACGAAGCATGCGGGCATGGCCTCGAGGCCGACCTGGTTGGCAAGGGTGCCAGCGTGTACCGCGGTCGCACGGGCGAGCTCGTGGCGTCACCGCTCGTCACCTTGGTCGACGACGGCACGATGAGCCGCGAATGGGGTGCCATCGGCATCGACGACGAGGGCCACCCCAGCCAATACAACGTGCTCATCCAAGACGGTGTGCTCACCGACTACATGTGGGATTACCTGCGGGCTCGCAAGGAAGGCCATGCCCAGAGCGGCAACGGCCGTCGGCAGAGTTACATGTATTTGCCCATGGTGCGCATGACCAACACCTACGTGCTCAACGGCACCGAGGCCCCCGACGACATCGTGCGTGCCACCGACTACGGCGTCTACGTGGCACACCTCGGTGGCGGCAGCGTCGACACCGCAACCGGCGACTTCGTGTTCGGCATGACCGAGGCGTACCTCATCGAGAAGGGCGAGATCACCGAGCCGCTCCGTGAAGGCAACCTCATCGGTAACGGCCCCCAGGTGCTGCAAGACATCGACCTGCTCGGCAACGATTTCGCGATGGGGAACCCGGGTACCTGCGGTAAAGACGGGCAGGGCGTGCCCGTGGGCGATGGCCAGCCAACGCTGCGCGTGAAGTCGATGACCATCGGCGGTACCGCAGCATGAGTGGTGTCGACAGCCTGCTCGAACTCGTCGACTCGGTGGTGGCCAAGGCCCGGCCCGGCGAGCAGATCGAGGCGTTCGCCTCTCGCGACAGCGAAACCGACATCAGGGTGTACGAGGGCGAAGTCGAACACTTCGTGAGCGCGCAGAGCGAAGGCATTGGCATCCGGGTCATCAGCGAAGGCCGTACCGGGTTCGCGTACTCGGGCACGCTCGACGCCGCCTCCATCGACGAGGTTCTGGCCGAGGCACGCGACAACGCCACCTTCGGCTCGGTCGACGAATGGGCCGGGTTGGCCGAGCCCGACGGCGTGGCTGTGGTGCCACAAGAACTGTGGAGCGACGCACTTGCTGCGTACCCCACAGCGGGCAAGATCGAATTGGCCACGGCGCTCGAGCAGCAGGTGCTGGCGCTCGACCCGCGTGTGCGCGTCGAGCAGGCCAATTATGCCGACGTGTCGGGCGAATACGCAGTGGCCACCACGACGGGTATCCGCCGGGCGAGCCGCGAAAACGGTTGTTACGTGAGCGTGGGCACCTTGGCCACCGATGGCGACGAGACCCAAACCGGGTTCGGGTTCAGCGTGGGCCGCTCGCCCGAGGCGTTCGACCTCGCCAAGGCGGCGCGGGAAGCCGCCGACCGGGCAACGCGTTTGCTCGGCGCCACCAAGCCGCCCAGCAAACGCCTCACGGTGGTGCTCGACCCGTATGTCACGGCGCAGTTCCTCGGCATCATCTCCAGCACACTCAACGGCGAAGCGGTCATCAAGGGACGCAGCCTGTTCAAAGACCGCGTCGGCGAAACCGTGGCCAGCCCGTTGTTCACCCTGGTCGACGACCCCACCAACCCGCTCGCCTACACCGCATCTGACGTCGATGGCGAAGGGCTGGCAGCGCGGCGCAACGTGCTCATCGATCGCGGTGTGCTGCAGAAGTTCGTCCACTCGAGTTACAGCGCCCGCCGCGCCGGCACCGCCAGCACCGGCAATGCCGTGCGTGGTGGCTTCAAAGGGTCGCCGGGCGTGGGCTGCCTCGCCCTGCAACTCGCACCGGGCACGCGCACCCAAGCTGAGATCATCGCCGGCATCACCGATGGTGTGCTGGTGCAGCAGGTGTCGGGAATGCACAGCGGTGTGAACCCCATCAGCGGCGACTTCTCCACGGGTGCCTCGGGTCTGCTCATCACCAATGGCCAGCTCGGGGCACCGGTGCGCGAGTTCACCATCGCGTCCACCCTGCAGAAGATGCTGCTCGATGTGGTGGAGGTGGGCGGCGATGTCGATTGGTTGCCCATGCGCGCCGCCGGCGTCACCTTGGTGATCGCCGACATGACCATGAGCGGTGCCTGACCCTTCGTGCCTGCCCCACACGCTGCTGCCCTCGACCGTCACGCCCATCTGGCCGCTCCGCTCGAGCCGGGTTGGGTTCGTGTCGACCTACACAGCCACACGATGTGGAGTGGCGACAGCACCACCACCCCCGACGAGGTGGCGCAGGCAGTGGCGGAAGCGGGCATCGACGTGCTCTGCATCACCGACCACAACGCAGTGAAGGGGGCGCAGGAACTCGCCGGCCAACTGCCGTGCCGTGTGGTGGTGGGCGAAGAGTTGCGCACACACGCCGGTGAGATCATCGGACTGTTCCTCACCGAGCGCATTCCCTTCGGCACTCCCCACGCCGAAGCAGCGCGTGCCATCAGGGCCCAGGGTGGCGTGGTGTATGTGCCGCACCCGTTCGACCCGATGCGTCGCAACCTCACCGAAGCGGCGCTCGACGCGCTGGTGGCCGACGGCTTGGTCGATGCGATCGAGGTGTTCAACGCGAAGACCTCGCTACCGAGCCTGAACCGCCGGGCTGCCGACTACGCCGCCATGCACCAGCTCGCCGCCGGTGCGGGAAGCGATGCGCATGTGCCCGACGCGCTGGGTTCGGCCTATGTGGAGATGCCCGATTTTGACGGCCCCGTCGACTTCCTGGCCAAGTTGCCGTTGGGCCGAATCGTGGGCCATCACTGGGACAAGCCCCGGCCCTGGACCGCTCGTATCGTGCCCAGCGTGTCGTCGAACGACTAGAACAACAGCGTGCCGATTTTCCACGCCATCGTGTTGGGCCTCACCCAAGGCTTCTCAGAGTTCCTCCCCATCTCGTCGAGTGGTCACCTCATCTTGGTGCGTTGGCTGTTCAAGTGGCCTGAACTCACGCCGCCCTCCACCGCGAAGGCCTTCGACGTAGCCCTGCACCTCGGCACGCTCATCGCCGTGGTGGCCTACTTCTGGCGCGAACTCATCGTGTACGTACGTGACGGTGCGCAGATGGTGCTGCACCGCGAACGGCCGAGCACGGTGGAAGGGCGCATGGCGTGGTTGCTCATCTTGTCGGCAGTGCCGGCTGGGTTGGTGGGCGCACTGTTCGAGAGCGCGGTCGAAGAGAAACTCGGCAAGGTGTGGCTCATCGCCGTCACCTCCATCGTGTTCGCGCTGCTGCTGGCCTGGGCCGACCGGCGCACCGGCATCCGCAAGGTCGAGTCGTACACGCGCAAGGACGCACTCGTTCTGGGCGCGGCGCAGATGTTGGCGCTCAACCCCGGCACCTCACGTTCGGGTGTCACCATCACCGCAGCACGTTTCACCGGGTTCGACCGCGATGCGGCGGCCCGGTTGAGCTTCCTGATGAGCATCCCGGTCATCGGTGGTGCCGTGGTGTTCAAGATGGCCAAGCTGCTGAAAGACGGCATTCCGCACGGTCTGGCCATTCCCATGCTGGTGGGCATCATCACCGCCGCCATCTCGGGCTGGATCGCCGTATGGGGCACCATCAAGCTGCTCCGCACGCGCAGCTTCATGCCGTTCGTGGTGTACCGCGTAGTGATGGGCGTGGTGGTGTTGCTCTTGCTCGCCACCGGCGTTCGCTGACGCCCAGTTCGTGCGAACCGGCGGGCTGATCAGCTCGCGGAGGTGGACGCCGCAGGTGCCGCAGCCGGTGCCGGGGTGGAGCTTGCGCTCGACGAGTCGCTCGACGTGGTGCTGGTGGAACTCGACGAGTCGGTGCTCGTTGTTGTTGACGGAGACGTACTGCTCGACGAGCTCGACGCCTTCGAACCACCCCGACTGTCGGTCTTGTAGAACCCGCCACCCTTGAACGTGACGCCCACGGGGGTGAACACCTTCTTCACGGCCATTACGGCGCCGGAGGTGGGGTGGGTGGCTTCGGTGAGTGCCTCATCGGTGAACGCTTGCTGGACCTCGATGGTCTCGCCGGTCTCGATGAACTTGTACACGTACGTGGGCATCGTGGCTCCGCGGGAACGATGGGCCGCTTCGGCAGCGGGCAGAACAAATCTTGAGGGGACTCCACAGGGTATCGCCCTCATCTTCGGGCGGCACTTCGTAGCATGGGTTCATGCGCGTTCATACCGCTGTCGTTCCTGCCGCAGGCATGGGTACCCGCTTTCTTCCTGCCACCAAAGCGGTGCCGAAAGAGTTGCTGCCCATCATCGACACCCCTGCCCTCCAGCTCATCATCGATGAGGCGGTGGGCGCTGGGGTCGACCACATGGTCATCGTCACCAGCCATGCCAAGCCCGCCATCGAGGCCTATTTCCAACCGCAGCCCGAGGTCATCGCCAAGTTGCGTTCGTCGGGGCGCGACTCGATGGCCGATCACCTCGAAGCCATCGGCCGCGATGTGAAGGTGAGCTTCGCCTACCAAGATCAGGCGCTCGGGTTGGGTCATGCCGTGGGCTGCGCCCGCGAGGCGGTGGGCGACGAACCCTTCGCCGTGCTACTGCCCGATGAACTGATGGGTTCGTCGGCGCTGCTGCACCAGATGGCCCGGCTGTGCGAAACCACCGGCGGCGGTGTGGTGGGGCTGAAGGAAGTGCCGCATCACGAGGTGAATCGCTACGGGGTCATCGACCCAGTGGGCGAACTCGATGAACACGGTGTCATCGGTGTGCGTTCCATGGTGGAAAAGCCGCACCCCGATGACGCCCCCAGCGACCTCATCATCATCGGTCGCTATGTGCTCACGCCCGATGTGTTCGACGAAATCGCTCGCGTGGCCCCAGGGGCAGGCGGCGAGATCCAACTCACCGACGCGATGCGTGCCCAAGCGGCGCGTAGCCCGTTCCACGGCATCGTCAGCGACACCTTGCGCTACGACACCGGCAACCCGATGGGCTGGCTCACGGCCGTCATCGAGATCGCCCTGGCCGACCCGGCCATCGGCCCGCAACTCCGGCCCTGGCTCACCAACCTCGTTGGCTGAGCGTATCGGCGTCGGGCGAACCGGCGCTCAGAGCGTGCGCCGAAACGCGCCGGTTTGGTCGAGTACCAGCCCGTGCTGGTCGACCTCGAACTCGTCGATGGCGTCGAGTGCGTCGGTGGCCACCTGCCAGCGGTGCGTATCGACACGCGTGTAGCGCCGCTGCACCGGCACCACGGCCAAGGTCTCCACGTCGACCTCGATCACGGTGAGATCGGCGGTGTGGCCCACGTGCAGCGGCAGCCGATGGATGGGCAGCGACCGAGTGAACGGGGTGCAGGCGAGGTCGATGTCGTAGCAGCCGTCGAGTTCCACGCGGTGGGCGCCGTTCATCTCGCCCCACCGGCCACCACCGTCGGTGGCCAGCCACAGGTCGGGTTCGTCGAGGTCGCGGAAGAGGATGAACTGGCGTACCTGCCAGGTGGGGGAGAGCCGCAGGATGTACTGCACCTGCTCGCGTCCCACTACGCCCGACACCGTCCATGCTTCGTTCTCCCACAGCACGGTGAGGTCTTCACGATGCTGGCCGTCCCATGTGAACCACCCGGTGGCGAAACCGTCGGCGGGGAACGGAACGTAGGTGCTCACGCTCCCAGTGTGCCATCAGTTGCTGGGTTGAGTACCGTGCCAGAGGTGATCCCCGAGAGCGATGCTCGCCAGTACGTGCTCGACCGAGTTGTGGCTGCTGCGCCGCGGCGCATCTCACTGAGCGACGCCACTGGGCTCGTGCTCGCCGAAGCGGTGGTGGCTGGTGAAGACGTGCCCCCGTTCGTGAACTCGGCCGTCGACGGGTATGCGGTGCGTGCTGGCGATGTGGTCGACGCGCCGGTGGAACTGGTGGTCATCGACGAAGTGGCAGCCGGCGCGGCGAGCACCGCCACGGTGGGGCCCGGCCAGGCCATTCGCATTATGACCGGTGCGCCCATGCCGGCCGGTGCCGATGCCTCCGTGATGGTGGAAGACACCGAACGGCTCGCCGATGGCACACGCGTGCTGGTGCGCCGCAGTGTGAATGCAGGCGATGCCGTTCGCCTCGCTGGCGACGATGTGGTGGCAGGAACCTTGTTGTTCGAACCGGGCACCACCATTACGCCACCGATTGCCGGTGTGTTGGCCAGTGTGAATGCTCGCCAGGTGCTGGTGGTGCCCCGGCCGCGAGTGGCGGTGTTGTCTACCGGCGACGAACTGGTCACCGATGGCGGGGCGTTGGCGCCCGGGCAGATCCGTGAGAGCAACAAGACGATGCTGCTGGGCATGGTGGCCGCGGCCGGTTGCGAGGCGGTCGACTTCGGGGTGGTGCGCGACGACGAAGCCGTGCTCGAGGGGGTGCTGCGCAAGGCCGCCACCGAATGCGATGCCATCGTCACCAGCGGCGGCGTGAGCATGGGCGACTACGACGTGGTGAAGGCGGTGCTCACCAAGATCGCCGATATGCGCTGGATGCAGATCGCGATCAAACCCGCCAAACCATTCGCGTTCGGTCTGCTTGCCGATGCAGCGCAGCCAGGTCGGTCGGTGCCGGTGTTCGGTTTGCCCGGCAACCCGGTGAGCTCGATGGTGAGTTTCGAGTTGTTCGCCCGGCCCGCGCTCCGCGCAATGCAGGGTCATCCGGTGATCGACCGGTTGCATGTGCTGGCCGTGGCCGATGAAGCGCTGCAGCGTCGGCCCGACGGCAAGACGCATTACGCCCGGGTGCACGGCGCATTCGGTGCCGATGGGCGCTATCACGTGCGCTCGGTGGGGGGCCAGGGCAGCCACCAGCTTGCCGCCACGGCAACCGCTACGGCATTGGCCGTGCTGCCCGATGGCGACGGTGTGGAGGCCGGCGGCTCGGTCGATGCGATCGTGCTCTGGGTAGGCTGACCCCATGACCGCCGAGCACCCCGACACGCTGCTCGTCGACCCGTTCGGGCGCACCATCCGCGACCTGCGCATCTCGGTGACCGATCGGTGCAACTTCCGGTGCACCTACTGCATGCCCGAGGAAGGCATGAAGTGGGTGCAGCGCAGTGAAGTGCTGAGCTTCGAAGAGTTCGAACGGTTGGCACGCATCTTCGTCGAGCGGTTCGAGGTCGACGGGCTGCGCCTCACCGGTGGCGAGCCCACCGTGCGCGCCCACCTGCCCGTGCTGGTGGCGAAGCTCGCCCAACTGCGCGTGCCCGCCCACAGCGATTCGCCCTATGCCGGCAAGAAGCCCGATCTGTCGATCACCACCAACGGTTCTACGTTCCGGCTGCTCGCCCACGAGTTGCGCGACGCCGGGCTCGACCGGGTGAACATCAGCCTCGACACCTTGCAGCGCGATCGGTTCACCCAGATGACCCGCCGCGACGAACTGCATCGCGTGCTCGACGGTATCGAAGCTGCCAAGGAAGCCGGGTTCAACCCGGTGAAGATCAACGCCGTCATCGAGCGTGGGGTTAACGACGACGAGATCGTGGCCCTCGCCGAGTTCGGTCGCGACAACGATGTGGAGGTGCGGTTCATCGAGTTCATGCCGCTCGACGCATCGGGGCATTGGATGAACGACAAGGTGGTCAGCCAGGACGACATCGTTGCGGCCATCTCTGCCGTGTATCCGCTCGAACTGGTGCCCGCCCGTGGAGCTGCCCCCGCCGACCGCTGGCGCTATCTCGATGGCAAGGGCATGGTGGGCGTCATCCCCACCATCACCAAGCCGTTCTGTGGCGATTGCGACCGCGTGCGCCTCACCGCCGATGGGCAGTTCCGCACCTGTTTGTTCGCCACGTCCGAATTCGACTTCCGAGCTCTGTTGCGCAGCGGTGCCAGCGACGATGAGTTGGCAGCCGAGATTCGCCGAGCTGTTGGCACGAAATGGGCCGGCCATCAGATCAATCAAGTCACGTTCAGTCGCCCCACGCGGACGATGAGCCAAATCGGCGGCTGATCGCCGTCGTGGCCGAGGCAGCCCGAACAGCCCACATCGAGCCTGCTGCAGAAGGCGGTTGGGTGAAGCGGCTCTGGCCGTTCCTGGCAGTGCATCGACGCGATGTGGGGTTGGCGCTCGGGGCATCGGTCGTCGGCCAGGCGGCCAACAGCATCGGCCCGGTCATCCAGAAGGTGATCGTCGACGATGGCATCGTGCACCACACTCGATCGGTCACGCCCTGGCTGGTGCTGCTGGCTGTGCTGTCGCTCACCACGTTCGGCTTGGCCTTCGTGCGCCGGTGGGTGGGCGGCCGTGTGAGCTTGGGGGTGCAGCACGATCTGCGCACCGCCATCTTCGATCGCCTGATGCGGCTCGACTTCGCTGGGCACGACCGGCTGCGCACCGGGCAATTGGTGTCGCGCGCATCGAGCGACCTCGGGCTCATCCAACAGCTTCTCGCCTTCTTGCCCATCATGCTCGGCAACATCGTGCTCGTGGTGATCGCGCTCATCGCCATGACCATCTTGTCGCCCACGCTCACCCTCGTGATGGTGGTGGCCCTTCCGCTGATGGGTGTCACCGCCATGCGGCTGCGCACCACGGTGTTCCCGGCCACCTGGGATGCACAGCAACGCGCCGGCGAAGTGGCCGGGGTGGTCGACGAGGCGGTCACCGGTGTGCGCATCGTGAAGGGGTTCGGGGCCGAGCAGCGCGAAATCGACCGACTGGTGGCGGCGTCGAGTTCGCTCTACCGCGCCCGGGTGCGGCTCGTGCGACTACAGGCCAAGGCCACCTCCACACTGGCGGCGGTGCCCGCACTCGCGCAGGTTGCTGTGCTCGCTCTCGGTGGTTGGCTGGCGATGCACGGGCACATCAGCCTGGGCACCTTCCTCGCCTTCTCGTCGTATCTGGTGCAGCTGGTGGCACCCATCCGCATGGTTGCGTTGGTGGTGGCCGCATCGCAGCAAGCACGGGCCGGGGCCGAACGAGTGCTCGGCATCCTCGATGCCAATGCCGAGGTGGCCGACAGGCCCGATGCCGGCGACATCGACGAGGTCGACCCCGATGGACGCTCGGGTGGATGTGCCGTGAGCTTCGACCATGTGCGGTTCGGCTACACCGCCGATGAACCGGCGTTGGCCGACTTCTCGCTCACCATCGGTGCCGGAGAAGTGGTGGCGTTGGTGGGCGGTAGCGGCTCGGGTAAGTCGACAGTCACGGCCCTGCTGCCCCGCTTCTACGACGTGGCCGGCGGGGCGATTTCCATCGACGGCATCGACGTGCGCGACGTCACCTTGGCCTCGCTGCGCAACCGCGTAGGCGTGGTGTTCGAAGAGGCGTTCTTGTTCTCCGACACCGTGCACGAGAACATCGCCTATGGCCGCCCCGACGCCACACGCGAACAGGTTCGCGCTGCGGCGCGGGTTGCCGGTGCCGAGCGGTTCATCGATGCATTGCCCAACGGGTTCGACACCGTGGTGGGCGAGCGTGGTCTCACCCTCAGCGGCGGCCAGCGGCAGCGAATAGCGCTCGCTCGTGCGGTGGTGAGCGACCCGGGCATCTTGGTGCTCGACGATGCCACCTCGGCGGTCGACACCACCACCGAGGAAGCCATTCACGCCGAACTCCGCTCGGTGATGGCCGGGCGCACCACCATCCTCGTGGCGCATCGCGCCTCCACGGTTCGGCTGGCAGACCGGGTGGTGCTGCTCGACCGAGGCCGAGTGGTGGAGGAAGGCACTCACGACCAACTACTGGCGCGGAGTGCGGCCTACCGGGCCCTGTTGGGCGACGAAGCCGACCGCACCACGGTGGTCAACGAAGCGCCATCGGCCGATGGCACCACGGTGTCGGCGTGGCCCGCTGTCGACGCGGAAGGGACGCTGTTGGCGAAGGTGTCGGTGGCGTCCACTCGCGCCGCCACCGGGGCGCCAGGCGGCGGCAACTTCGGTGCCAACCTCGCGGCCACTCCCGAGTTGCTCGCCGCAGTGGCCAAGCTGCCACCAGCTCTCGACGAACACCATGTGAACGTCGCAGCCGCCGTGGCCGAACCGCCCGAGCCGTTCCGTGTGCTCCGCTTTGTGCGGCCGTGGAGGAATTGGCTGAGCGTGGGTCTGCTGCTGGTGGCGCTCGACGCGTTCCTCACGGTGCTCGGGCCCGTGCTCATCAGGCACGGTATCGACCAAGGGGTGACGGCGAAGTCGGAGCGCGTGCTGTTCACCACCTCGGCCGTGTTCGGTGTGGTCGCGCTCGTCGATTGGTGGGCCACATGGGCGGGCACGTTCGTGACCGGGCGTACCGCCGAGCGAATGCTGCTGGCGCTCCGAGTGCGTATCTTCAGCCACCTCCAACGACTATCGCTCGACTACTACGACCGCGAACTCGACGGCCGAGTGATGACCCGCATGACCACCGACGTAGAGGCGCTCTCGCAATTGGTCCAGAGCGGTTTGGTGACGGCGGTGGTGGGGTTCGCCACGTGCATCGGTGTGGCGGTGTTCCTGGTGTTGCTGTCGCCGATGTTGGCTTTGGCGGCGGCCTCGGTGCTGCCGTTCTTGTTCGCCGCCACCTGGTGGTACCAGCGCCAATCGACCAAGGCATATCGCTCGGCCCGCGAGGCCATCGCCAACGTGAACGCCAACCTGCAGGAGAACCTGTCGGGTGTTCGTGTCACCCAGGCGTACGGCCGCCAAGGGCGGAACACCGATGCATTCCGCGCGTCGAGCGGCACCTATATGCAGGCCCGTCTGCGTGCTCAACGCCTGCTCGCGCTCTACTTCCCCTCCATCGGCCTGCTCGCCGACCTCGGCGGCGTGGCTGTACTGGCAGCCGGCACAGCGCTAGTGAGTTCGGGCAGTATCACCCCAGCAGTGGTCATCGCCTTCGTGCTCTATCTCAACTTGTTCTTCTCGCCCATCCAGCAGTTGTCGCAGGTGTTCGACACGTGGCAGCAGGCCAGTGCGTCGACGGCGAAGATCACCGAACTACTCACCACACCGTCCACCACGCCGGCGCCCGAGCATCCCGTTGCCGCACCGCGGCTCACGGGGGCGCTCGAATTGCGCGATGTGCACCTGCGCTACGCCAATGGCGGGGCCGAAGCACTGGCCGGTGTGACCTTGCGCATCGAGCCCGGTGAAACGGTGGCACTCGTGGGTGAGACGGGTGCTGGCAAGTCGACCATCGTGAAGTTGCTGGCTCGGTTCCACGACCCCACCAGCGGCTCGGTGTCGGCCGACGGTATCGACCTGCGCGAGATCGATCTCACTGGGTATCGCCAGCAGCTCGGTGTGGTGCCGCAAGAACCGTTCCTGTTCACCGGCACGGTTCGCGACAACATCGCCTATGGCCGCCCCGATGCCGCCGACGCAGTGGTGGAAGCCGCTGCCCGTGCCGTCGGCGCGCATGGGTTCATCGCCGACCTGCCCCACGGGTATCGCACCGCCATCTCCGAACGGGGACGATCGTTGTCGGCCGGGCAGCGTCAACTCATCGCCTTGGCTCGAGCCCAGTTGGTCGACCCGGCTGTGCTGTTGCTCGACGAAGCCACCGCAAACCTCGACCTCACCGCGGAGGCCAAGGTGCGTGAGGCCATGGCGGCCGTGGCGGCGCACCGCACCACGGTGTTGGTGGCTCACCGCCTACCCACGGCGCGTACCGCCGACCGCATTGTCGTGCTCTCCGATGGGCTCATCGTGGAGGAGGGCGATCACGACCATCTCGTGGCACTTGGCGGCCGGTATGCCGAGATGTGGGCTGCGCATCACGGCGTGCATGCCTGAGCCGAGCTCACTGAAGACCTGTGCCCTGGCTCGCTGCCGTGGGTGAACTAGGCTCAGAGTCACATGAGCGATCAACCATTCACCCACCTCGACCCACTCGGTCGGGCGCGCATGGTCGATGTCACGCCGAAGGAACCCACGCATCGTCGTGCGGTGGCCCGGTGCAAGGTATTCATGCTGCCCTCCACCACGGCGGCCATCGCCAACCGTGAGGTGAAGAAGGGCGATGTGCTGGCCGTGGCCCGTGTGGCCGGTATCCAGGCGGCCAAGCGCACCAGCGACATGATTCCGCTGTGCCACCCGCTGCTGGTGGGCGCAGTCAACATCAACTTCGAGATTGGCGACGATTTCGTGGCCATCGAGGCCAACGTCGACTGTGTCGACCGCACCGGTGTGGAGATGGAAGCGCTGCACGCCTGTTCGGTGGCAGCGCTCACCATCTACGACATGTGCAAGTCGGCCGATCGCGAGATGGTGATCGGCGATCTGGCACTGTGGGAAAAGACCGGCGGGAAGTCGGGCGTGTTCAGAAGGGCGCAGGCCGCGGGCGACGAGCTCGATGATCTGTCCAGCAATGTTTCCGAATCTGTGACGAACGTAGTAGAATCGTAATATTCGTCGTCCGTGGCGTTTCCGCTGCGTTCAGCGGGCCGTCATACAACGGAGCTGCATCATGGCCAACATCATCATCATCGCTGTACTCGCCGCCTGGGCCGCCGTGCTCCTTCCGCCGTTGCTGCGGTCGCGTACCGAGAACCGTCCCGGCTCATCGGTACACGACTTCCGCCGCCAATTGTCGACTCTGCAACGTACCGTGCCCACCAAGTCGATGTCGTCGATGCGCTCGATGGCTCGTCCGCTGGCTCAAGCACCCACGCAGCGCACCGCCGCAGCCCGCCCGGCCCGTGGCGACCACGACGACACGTACACCGCCCCGCTGCAGCGCCGCTCCGAGGTCGATGCATCGCGTGGTGCCCGTCGCCCCGCTCGCCCCGTGAGCCGCCGTGAAATGTTGCGTCGTCGCCGCACCAACGTGCTGTTCATCCTCGCCGGCTCCACGGTGCTCACCATGTTCCTCGCCGCCACCACCAAGTCGTCGGCCATGGTGTACGCCTTCGCCTTCTCGTTCGTTTCGCTCTGCGGCTACTGCTACAAGCTCGCCCAGTTGCGTCAGTACGAACAAGACAGCGCATACACCGACCAGCGCTGGTTCAACGCCGCCTGACTCGGCGGTGGGCGAGGCCTGGCCTTGCCTGCAACGTGGTGGGAAGCGGCAGTGGGCCGCTACGCTACGGAGTCACTTCGGGGGCTGTAGCTCAGTTGGCAGAGCGCTTCGTTCGCAATGAAGAGGTCAGGGGTTCAATTCCCCTCAGCTCCACGTTTGGTTCGTACCAAGGCCCAGGTCATCGCACCTGGGCCTTCGTCGTCGGTGCAGGCCGTACCGCACATTCGTAGACTGTCGGGGTGAGTTCGCTGAAAACCGTCGACGATGTATTCGAGATGTTCGCCCAGCGGGGCAATGAGGCCTACGGCGAGCGGGTCACCTCGCTCGAGCACTCGCTGCAATGCGCCTATCTGGCTCAGTTGGCCGGTGCCGGCGATGAACTCATTGCCGCTGCGCTCCTGCACGATGTAGGGCATCTGGTAGTCGATCTGCAGGGCGACGCTCGCTTCGATCTCGAAACCGACGACGACGATCACGAAGCGGTCGGGGCTCGCCTGCTGGCGCCGTTGTTCGGTGCCCGGGTGGCCCAGCCGGTGGCGCTGCACGTGACTGCGAAGCGCTGGCGTTGCACTGTGCAGCCCGAGTACCACGACACGCTGTCGGACACGTCGAAGGCCACCCTGAAGGCACAGGGCGGGTTGTTGAACGACGACGAGTGTCGCCGCTTCGAGGCACACCCTGGCTTCCACGATGCGTTGGCGTTGCGCGACTGGGACGACCAGGCGAAAGAACTCGACGTGGCCTGTCCCGACCTCACCTCGTTCCGTCCATTGCTCGAACGGCTCGCGGCGCGCTGAGCGCCGTTTGGGGCTGTACCCACCTTGGCACTGAAGTCGTTCGCGCCCTTCCGGCACCGGGGCTACCTGTTGGTGTGGTCGGGTGCGCTCATCTCGAACATCGGTACCTGGATGGAAACGACGGCGCTGTCGTACTACGTAGCCAACACGTCGAGTGCCGCTGCATCGGGGTTGGTGGCGGCGGCCGGGTTCGTGCCCACCGCGCTGTTGGGTCCCCTAGGCGGTGCGTGGGCCGATCGGTTCGACCGCCGCAAGGTGATCGCCCTCGCCAACGCAGCGTTCGCCGTGGTGGCTGCCACGGTGGCAACGTTGGTGGCGACCGGCCACGCCACGCCGGCCCGGCTCGCCGTGCTCTCGTTGCTCGGCGGCTGCATGTCGGCAATGAGTTGGCCGTCGTTCCAAGCCGTGCTGCCCGACTTGGTGCCGCCGGAAGACTTGGTGGCGGCCATCGGCCTGGCCAGTACGCAGTGGAACCTGGGCCGCATCCTCGGGCCATCAGCGGCGGCCATCGCCATCGCCATTGGTGGCGTGCCCTCCGCGCTCTGGGTGAACGCGGCGAGTTTCTTGGCGGTCATCGCGGCCGTGATGCTGGCACCCATTCCCGTTCGCCCGAGCGTGCGGCGCAAGGTGCGTGTGGCCATCGGCGACGCCGTCTCTTTCGCCCGCACCACGCCAGCGGTTCGGGCCATGGTGCCGATCATGGTGGTGGTGGTGCTGGTGGCTTCACCGTTCCTTGGGTTGGTGGCGCAGATGGCCACCAACGTGTTCGGTGCCAACCAGGCCGGTACGAGCCTGCTGGTGACGGCACAGGGCATCGGTGCGGTGGCGGCGGGTGCGTCGATGGGATCGCTGTCGGGCAGGTTCGGGGTGCGGCGTGTACTGGTGATGTCGGTGCTCGTCATGGTGCCAGCGCTCATCGCCTACGGCGCTGCACCCACCATCGGCGTGGCGGCCGTGGCACTGGTGGTGGCAGGCGGCTGCTACATGGGCACGCTGTCGAGTTGCACCAGCATCACGCAGCGCTCGGCCTCGGCCGAACAACGTGGCCGAGCGATGATCGTGAACAACTTCATCCTCGGTGCCGCCTACCCCATCGGGGTGCTGTTGCAGGGTGTGGTTGCCGACCACACGTCGTTGCGGTTCGTCACCATCGGCTCGGGGGTGGTGCTGGGCGTGTGCGCAGGGGCCGTTGCGTTGCTGCGCCCACGCCACACCGACCCGATCGCGGTGCTCGATGGGCCGGCCACGATCGCCGCAGCAGGGTGACGTGCGGGCCGAGGGCTCAGAGCACGCTGGTGGGGTCGCAGTTCGAACCGCACACCACCACGACCACCCGTTCACCCGCATCGGGTGTGTAGGCACCCGACCGCAGCGCAGCCAACGCCGTGGCCCCACCCGGCTCGACCACCAGGCGGAACTGCTGCCACATGGCCTGCTGCGCGCTGCGGATGTCGTGGTCGGTCACCAACACCGCCTCATCGACGTAGCGGCGCACGACCGACCAGGCGATGTCGCCGATCTGCCGACAGCCAAGTGAATCGGATGCCAGGCCGGCAACCGTTACGGGGGCGGGCTCGCCTGCGGCCATGGCGGCGTGGAGACAGCGCGAGGTGAGGGGTTCGACGCTGACCACCCGGTGCTGATCGCGCACCCAGGCAGCCTGCCCAGCGGTGAAGCCACCACCGCCGGTGGCCACCAGCAAGGTGTCGTAGCCGGGGAGCTGTTCGTCGAGTTCGGCGGCCAGCGTGCCCTGCCCGGCCACCACATCGACATGGTCGAACGGATGGATCATCACGGCGCCGGTGGCGGCTTGGCGCTCGAGTGCCGCAGCGTAGGCATCGTCGAACAGTCCGTCGATGACGCGCACCGTGGCACCGAACGAGGTGATGCGTTCGCGCTTCATGACCGGGCTGGCCGAGGGTACGAACACCTCGGCCGGGTACCCGAGACGCTGCGCGGCGAAGGCCACCGCCGCGCCATGGTTGCCGCCCGACGCAGCGATGAGCCCGGCTGGGCCGATCTCACCAGCCTCGGCGGCCGCGAGGATGCGGTTGAACGCCCCGCGCGGTTTGAACGACCCGGTGTGCTGCAGCAGTTCCAGCTTCAGGGTGACCGGATAGGGCAGCCCCAACTCGCCCGCCGAGGTGTGCACCACGGGCGTGACCCGCAGATGCCCGGCCGTGCGGCGACGCGCGTCGGCGATGTCGGTGGGCTGCACCGCTGGTTCGTCCATCACCGGCAGGGTAGCGAACGGGCGCGCCGTTGTAGCGTGGTGGCATGGCTGAAACCCAGGACACACCGGTCGATATCAAGCCCCGCAGTCGCGACGTCACCGACGGTATGCAAAAGGCCCCGGCGCGGGCCATGTTGCGCGCCATCGGCATGACCGACGACGACTGGGTGAAGCCGCAGATCGGTATTGCCAACGCATGGAACGAAGTGACGCCATGCAACATGACGCTGCGCAAGCTGGCCGAATTCGCCAAGGTGGGTGTGCGCGCCGCGGGTGGTTTCCCGATGGAGTTCGGCACCATCACCGTGAGCGACGGCATCAGCATGGGTCACGAGGGCATGCGCGCCTCGCTGGTGAGCCGTGAGGTCATCACCGACTCGGTGGAAGTGGTCATGCACGGCGAGCGCCTCGACGGGTTCATCGGTTTGGCCGGTTGCGACAAGAGCATCCCCGCCATGCTCATGGCCGCTGCTCGCCTCGACCTGGCCAGCGTGTTCGTGTACAACGGCTCCATCATGCCGGGCGACCACCACGGCGTGGCCACCGACATCACCAGCGTGTTCGAAGCGGTGGGTGCCTGCGCACTGGGCAAGATCACCCCCGAGGAACTCGACGAGATCGAGCGCGGTGCGTGCCCCGGTGAGGGTGCGTGCGGTGGCATGTTCACTGCCAACACGATGAGTTCCATCGCCGAAGCCATCGGTATGTCGCTGCCCGGCACCGCATCGCCGCCCGCTATCGACAGCCGTCGCGACGACGACGCCCGCCGTGCTGGCGAGGCCGTGGTGAACATGCTGCGCCTGGGTATCACCCCGCGCAAGATCATGACCAAGAAGGCCTTCGAGAACGCCATCGCCGTCACCTCGGCGCTCGGTGGCTCCACCAACGCAGTGCTGCACCTGTTGGCCATCGCCAACGAAGCCGGTGTCGAACTGCACCTCGACGACTTCAACCGCATCGCCGCCAAAGTGCCGCACATCGCCGACATGAAGCCCGGCGGCAAGTTCCACATGAGCGACCTCGACCGTGTGGGCGGTGTGCCGGTGGTACTGAAGCATCTCCTCGATGCGGGCCTGCTGCACGGCGACGTGATGACCGTCACCGGCAAGACGATGGCTGAGAACCTCGCCGAATTGAACCCGCCCGCACCCGACGGTGTGGTGGTGCACCCGCTCGATCAGCCCATTCACAGCGAGGGCGGCATCGTGGTGCTCACCGGCTCGTTGGCCCCGAAGGGTGCCGTGGTGAAGGTGGCCGGCCTCACCGCCGACCAGATGTTGTTCGAGGGTACGGCGCGTGTGTTCGACGGCGAAGACGGTGCCATGGAGGCCATCATGACGGGCTCCATTCAGCCCGGCACGGTGTTGGTCATCCGCTATGAAGGCCCCAAGGGCGGCCCGGGCATGCGCGAGATGCTTGCCATCACCGGTGCGCTGAAGGGTGTGGGTCGCGGCGCCGACTGTGCGCTCATCACCGATGGTCGCTTCAGCGGTGGCACCTGGGGCTTCTGCATCGGCCATGTGGCGCCCGAAGCCGTCGATGGCGGCCCCATCGCGTTCGTGCACGATGGCGATCGCATTCGCGTCGACGTGCGTGAACTCACGCTCGATCTGTTGGTCGACGATGGCGAACTGGCCAAGCGGCGCGCCTCGTGGGCACCGATTCCGCCCCGCTACACCAGCGGTGTGCTCGGTAAGTACGCAAGGCTCGTGCAGGGTGCCGACACCGGCGCCATCACGAACACTCTCTGATGCGCTAACTCATCGACGGTTGCGATGGGCGCCGACCTTTTCGCCCGCTACACGCCAACCCACCAGGAACACTCCGGTGAACAGGGTGGCAACGATGATGAACGCCGTGGCGGTGCCGCGGTGGAACGCCCAGTGCCGCAGCGGCATGCCCACGATGATGGTGGTGAGCCACACGATGATGCCGGTGGCGGGTGCCAAGGGCGCGCGCCAAGCGCGAGCCAGCAGCCACCCCACCGCGAGCGCGATGAGGAAAGGGGCGGCCACGCTGAGGGTGCCGTGCACTGCGCCGCCGCCTTCGTCGTGATTGTTCCGACCGATGGCCACGAACACGATGATCGACACGATGTCGAGCACTGCGGCCACGATGAGGGGGCGGCGTTGCATCAGTGCTGCACGAACCCGCCGAGTTTGCCGCGGTAGAA
Organism: Actinomycetota bacterium; assembly: GCA_037131575.1. GTDB lineage: Bacteria > Actinomycetota > Acidimicrobiia > Acidimicrobiales > Ilumatobacteraceae > VFMC01. Next base: position 12,904 of record JBAXQV010000004.1, on the reverse strand, counting down.
CAGCAGCGGTGCCGGTTCGTGTTCGGCGGGCGAGTGCCCCAGGTTGTGCACCAGGCCCATCACGAAGTGGTGATCGCCGGCGTCGACGACCTCGTGGATGGTGCAGTCGATGAACGCGATCGAACCGTTGATGGCGGGCGAACCGGTGGCGGGCGCCGAGGTCCACTCGACACCTTCGAAGGGGTCGGTGATGCTGCTCTTCGAGAAGTTCCAGCACAGGGCTGCTTGGTCGGCCCCCAGCACGTTCACGCAGAATGCGCCTGAACTGCGGATCTTCGCCCACCGGTCGGAGTTCACCATGGGCAAGAACCCCACGAGCGGTGGGTCCATCGAGACCGAGGTGAACGAGCCGATGGTGAAGCCCACCGGCTCGCCATCGGCCATACCCGTGACGATGGTGACGCCGGTGGGAAAGTGGCCGAGAACCTGTCGGTACAACTGCGCGTCAATCGTCATGAAATGACTGTAGATCGCGCGGCGTCGCTGTGGGAATCTGTCGGGCGTGGGTGGGGCCGTGGGCGATAAGGCGAGTATCAGGCGACGGATGCGCCAGGTCTGCGACCTCATCGACGACCGCGAGTTGCGCAGTATCGATCTCTGGACACAACTTGCCGTGTTACCCGAGTACGCAGCTGCCTCCACGGTGATGGCCTTCGCCTCGATGCCCACCGAACCCGATACCGATGGGTTGTTCGCCCGCCTGGTGCTCGATGGCAAGACGTTGGTGCTGCCACGCATCGAAGCCGATGGCGATTGCATCGTGCCCGTGGTTGCTGGCGACTCGTTCCGTGACGGGCGATGGGGTATTCGCGAACCGCTGGGCGAACCGTGCGACCCTGCCTCCATCGACCTGGTGGTGGTGCCAGGCGTGGCCTTCACCCTGGCCGGCGCGCGCCTGGGCCACGGCAAGGCCTACTACGACCGCTTCCTGCCCACCACCAGCGCCGCCACCGTAGGGGTGTGCTTCAGCGAGCAGCTCCTCGACGAACTGTCGACCGAACCCCACGATGTGCTGATGCAGCACGTGCTGCACGCCTGACGGTGAGTTGGGGCCGACGGGCTGCTACAGCGCGAGGCCTCGCAATCGACCGACTCGAGCGTCATCGCCCAGCAGGCCCGCCAACCGTTGCGCGGCAACCTCTACGTCGAGCGCATTCGACTCGATCATCGTCGTGATGTCGACCCAATCCTTCGGGCGATCGAACATTGCCTTGAAGACGGCGAGATCTTCGGCGCAGAGCACCGAAATCGAGCGTCCAGCGAACGGTACCGTTCGCGACCGGCCGGCTGCATCGAAGTGGAACGCATCTGCGGCGAAGAAGATGTCGATGGGTGTGTCGTCCCACCAGAGACGCACCTGTTCGTTGCGTTCCGCTGTTCCCACGTCGTCGACCGTGTGGTGAACGGAAGGGGGGAGCGCGGCGAACACAGTTGAGGCATCGGTGGCGGGCACGAAGACGTTCACGTCGATATCGCGCGTGCCTCGCGGTTCCTCGGTTGCGTAGGCAAGTGCCAAGGCGCCGCCAAGCGCCCAGGGGAGTCGACTGGCATCGAGTGCGTCGCAGATGGCAACGATGCGGTCGACGAGGGAGGTCATCGACGTGCCTTGGCCAGTGGCCTCGGTCGGTAGGGGAGTTCCTCGGCGAGTGCCAATACGTCGGCCAGTTTGCGAGCCTGCACCGCAGGGTCGAGTTTCGCGACGTAGGCGATGCGGAAACCGAGCACATCGATGATGCGCGCCGCGATGTCGATACCGGGCTGGCGACGGCCGCGTTCGTAGGCACTCAAGACGGTATGCGGGATACCCGCAGCCGCGGCGACATCGGCCTGGGTTCGGCCGGTTCGCAGTCGCAACTCGCGCAAGTCAGCACCGATTGCCATCGCGTCAGGTTAGCGGATTCGCTAACCTTTTGGTCGAGAATCGGTGCTGGGAACAGCGGTCAGATCTCGTCGTAGTACTCGCGGCCGAGATGGGTGATCTGGTCTTCGCCCATCATCCAGCGCAGCGTGTTCTTGAGCTTGGTGAGCTGGATGAACAGGTCGTGCTCGGGGTACAACCCCGGTGCCACCTGCGGGCTCTTGTAGTAGAAGCTCAACCACTCTTGGATACCGCCGAGGCCGGCGCGCTGAGCGAGGTCGCTGAACAGCACCAAGTCGAGCGCCAACGGCGCAGCGAGGATGGAGTCGCGGCAGAGGAAGTCGACCTTGATCTGCATCGGGTAGCCGAGCCACCCGAAGATGTCGATGTTGTCCCAGCCCTCTTTGTTGTCGCCGCGGGGCGGGTAGTAGTTGATGGTGACTTTGTGGAACACGTTGCCGTACAGCTCGGGGTTCTTGCTGGGCTCGAGGATGTCTTCGAGCACACCGAGCTTCGACTCTTCTTTGGTCTTGAAGTTCTCGGGGGCGTCGAGCACTTCACCGTCGCGGTTGCCGAGGATGTTGGTGCTGTACCAGCCGTTCAGGCCGAGTTGACGGGCCTTGAGCATGGGGGCCAACACCGTCTTCATGAGGGTCTGGCCGGTCTTGAAGTCTTTGCCGCTGATGGCGATCTTGTTGTCGGTGGCGTACTCGCGCAGTGCCGGGGCATCGACGGCGAGGTTGGGTGCACCGTTGGCGAACGGGACCCCTTCGAGTAGCGCAGCGTACGCGTAGAGCATGGCCGGTGAGATCATCGGGTCGTTGGCGTCGATGGCCTTCTCGAGCGACTCGATGTCCATGTGCTGAGGCCCGATCTCGATGTAGATCTCGGTGCTCGCACACCAGATCATCACCACACGGTCGACCTTTTTCTCGTCGCGGAATCGGTTGATGTCGGCGCGAATGCTCTCGAGCATGGCGCGCTTGGAGATGTCGCCCATGGTGTGCTGACCGTCGAGGTTGCGTGCGTACTTACGCTCGAACGCCGCCGCCATGGGGCGGATGTCGCGCAGTGCGTCGGAGATGGCCTCGAGGTGCTTACCGTGCTCGAGCACACCGGCGCGCGAGGCGGCCACATATGCATCGTCGGGGAACACGTCCCACGCGCCCCACACGATGTCGTCGAGTGTGGCGAGGGGTACGAAATCTTTCACCAACGGGCTGCGGTTGTCGGTTCGCTTGCCCAAGCGGATGGTACCCATCTGCGTGAGGCTGCCGATGGGCTGACCCTGGCCACGCTTCACCAGTTCCACACCGGCGATGAGGGTGGATGCGACGGCACCGAGGCCGACGGTGAGGACGCCGAGGCGGCCGGTGGCGGGGGCGATGGTTGGTGTCATGACTGCTCCGTGCGAGTGTGGGCGTTTCGCCCGTGCCGTGACGCGGCGCGGCGACGTGAGACGCGATCGGCAAGGCTACGTCGTTTGGGCATCATCTGCCACGATCAGGTTCCGAACGTGCAGCAGGAGTTGCGTATTCGTCGCTTCCGTGGTTGACTTGGGAACGTGCGCGCCACCTCGGCTTCCGACCTTTCGATTCTCGTAGTAGTAGTTCGCTAGACACACGCGCCCATATCCGTGTGTGTCACAGCCTCCCAGTCGGGAGGCTGTTTCGTTTTTCCGGCCATCTCAACCACATCCAGGAGCAAGACCATGAAACTCACCGGGGCACAAGCCCTCATCAGAGCCCTCGAGCTCGAGGGCACCGAGGTCGTGTTCGGCCTGCCCGGCGGCTGCATCCTGCCCGCCTACGACCCGCTGCTCGACAGCCCCATCCGCCACATCCTGGTGCGCCACGAACAGGGTGCTGGGCACATGGCCGAAGGGTACGCGCACGTGACCGGACGCCCCGGCGTGGCCATGGTCACCAGTGGGCCGGCGGCCACCAACATGGTCACCCCGCTCATGGATGCCTACATGGACTCGATCCCCATGGTGTGCATCACCGGGCAGGTGCCCACCACGGCAATCGGCACCGACGCATTCCAAGAATGCGACACGGTCGGCCTCACCCGCAGTGCCACGAAGCACAACGACCTGGTGATGACCGCGCAAGATGTGCCGATGGCCATTCGCCAGGCGTTCCACATCGCCACCACGGGTCGCCCGGGCCCCACCCTGGTCGACATCCCCAAAGACGTGCTCCAGAACACCATGGAGTGGTACTGGCCCACCGACGCCGAGGTGGCCGACAGCCTGCCCGGCTACCGGCCCACCACAAAGGGGCACCCGCGCATGATCAAGGAAGCGGCGCGGCTCATCCTGGCCTCCGAGCGGCCCATCATCTACGCAGGTGGCGGCATCTTGAAGGCCCGCGCTGCCGAGGCGCTGCGCGAGTTGGCCGAACTGGTCGACATCCACGTGGTCACCACGCTCATGGCTCGCGGCGCGTTTCCCGACAGCCACCCGCTGTGCCTGGGCATGCCCGGTATGCACGGCAACGCAACGGCCACCACCTCGATGCAGAAGAGCGACCTGCTCATCAACCTCGGCGCCCGATTCGACGACCGCATCACCGGCAAGGTGTCGGGCTTCGCCCCCGAAGCGAAAATCATCCACGTCGACATCGACCCTGCCGAGCAGGGCAAGGTCCGTCGGCCAGATGTGCCCATCGTGGGCGACTGCCGCCTGGTCATCGAAGAGCTCATCAAGGCCATCCGCGACCTGCTCGCCAGCGGCGAGACGCAGGCCGACACGGCCACATGGAAGAGCCGCATCAGCGGCTGGCGCGAGCAGTTCCCCTACGCCTATGAAGCCAGCGAGCCGGGCGAGGCGTTGAAGCCGCAGTTCTGTCTCGAGAAGCTGCGCGATTCGGCACCCGAGGGCACCATCTTGGTGAGCGGCGTGGGCCAGCACCAGATGTGGTCGAGCCAGTACTGGCGGTTCGATCAGCCCTACACCTGGGTGAACTCGGGCGGCTTGGGCACCATGGGCTTCAGCGTGCCGGCCGCCATCGGCGCCAAGGTGGGCCGCCCCGACGCCACCGTGTGGGCCATCGACGGCGACGGCTGTTTCCAGATGACTGCGCAGGAACTCGTCACCGCCAGCGTCGAGCGCATTCCGGTGAAGGTGGCAATTCTGAACAACAGCTACCTCGGCATGGTTCGCCAGTGGCAGGAAATGTTCTACGACGAGCGTTACAGCGAGGTGTACCTGTCGCCCGATACGCCCAACTTCGTGAAGTGGGCCGAGGCCATGGGTTGTGTCGGCATCCGCGTCGACAGCCCCGAAGAAGTGCAGCCGGCCATCGACAAGGCCAACGAGATCGACGACCGTCCGGTCGTGGTCGACTTCCGTGTCGATGCCCGCGAGAAAGTGTTCCCGATGGTGCCGGCCGGGTACACCAACGACGACCTCGTGTTGCCGGCCTCGCAGGAGATCAACCGAAAGGCATTGCGATGAGCTCGGTCACCAACCATCACATCTTGTCGGTGCTGGTGCAGAACCGCCCGGGCGTGCTTGCTCGCGTGTCGGGGCTGTTCGCTCGCCGCGGCTTCAACATCTTCTCGTTGGCGGTTGCGCCCGCCGAAGACGACGGTTTCAGCCGCATCACCATCGTGGTCGATGTTGAGTCGACCCCGCTCGAGCAGATCGTGAAGCAACTGTTCAAGCTCATCGAGGTCGTGAAGATCAGCGAACTCGACCCCCGTCGTTCAGTCGAGCGCGAACTGCTGCTCGCCACCGTGCGCACCCTCACCAAGGATGGCGACGAAGCCCGTGGCCAGGTGGTGGAACTGGTGAACATCTTCGAGGGTAAAATCCTCGCAGTGGGCGCCGAATCGGTGACCGTCTCGCTCGACGGTCACCCCGACAAACTTGACGACTTTGAAGACCTACTCAGCGGGTATGGCATCGTTGAGTTGCAGCGGACGGGGCGCGTTGCGCTTCCCAAACTCGATCGTGAGGCACGGCTCCGCGCCGTGCACACCAGACAAACACAAGGAAAGGGAGCCTGAGATGGCCGCAAAGATGTACTACGAGGCTGACGCAGATCAGTCGATCATCCGGGGTCGCAAGGTAGCGATCATCGGCTACGGCTCACAGGGCCACGCGCATGCGTTGAACCTGAAGGAGTCGGGTGTGCAGGTGGTCGTCGGTCTGCGCGAAGGCAGCAAGTCGGCCGCCAAGGCCGAGGCCGCTGGCCTGAAGGTGATGGGTATCGCCGAGGCGGCGAAGTGGGCCAACGTCATCATGCTCACCATGCCCGACACCGAGCAGAAGGCCACCTACGACGAGTTCATCAAGCCGCACATGCGCAAGGGCAAGGCCCTCGCGTTCGCACACGGCTTCAACATCCGCTTCAAGCGCATTCGTCCGCCGAAGACCGTCGACGTCATCATGATCGCCCCCAAGGGCCCGGGCCACCTCGTGCGGCGTACCTACACCGAGGGTGGCGGCGTGCCGGCGCTCATCGCTGTGCACCAAGATGCCTCGGGCGGCGCCCACGCGCTGGCACTGAGCTACGCCGCAGCTATCGGCGGCGCCCGCGCCGGTGTCATCGAGACCAGCTTCGCTGAAGAGACCGAGACCGACTTGTTCGGCGAGCAGGTCGTGCTGTGCGGCGGCCTCACCTCGCTGGTGCAGGCTGGCTTCGAGACGTTGGTCGAGGCTGGCTACCAGCCCGAGATGGCGTACTTCGAGTGCTTGCACGAAGTGAAGCTCATCGTCGACCTCATGTACGAAGAGGGCATCGCCGGCATGCGCTACAGCATCTCCGACACTGCCGAGTACGGCGACGTGTCGCGTGGGCCGCGCATCGTCACCCCGAAGACCAAGCTCGAGATGAAGAAGATCCTCAAGGAAATCCAAACCGGCAAGTTCGCCAAGGAATGGGTCGCCGAGAGCGAGAGCGGTCGTGCCAACTTCAACGCACTGCGCGCAGCCGGTGCTGCTCACCAGATCGAAGAAGTGGGCAAGCAACTGCGTGGCATGATGCCGTTCCTCGGCGCCGGCAAGCAGAAGGTCGCCGACGTCAGCGGCGGCTGATCCGCCTCGAAACCCCGTGTTGGTTCACTGGGAGCAGCGCGTCGTCGTGATGGCGATGTGTTGCTCCCAGTGGCGCGTTCGGGCCTTGGTCACGTTGCGAGCGAAATCCGACTTGTCTGGTCGGGAATCTCTCGGTAACGTATCGGCCCATGAGTAACAACTGGGGTTTCGACACACGACAGATCCACATCGGCGGAGAGCCCGACGCCACCACTGGCGCCCGTGCGGTGCCGATCTACCAGACCACCAGCTTCGAGTTCCGCGACGCTGCACATGCGCAGAATCTGTTTGCGCTGGCCGAGATCGGCAACATCTACACCCGCATCATGAACCCCACGCAGGGTGCGCTCGAAGCTCGCTTGGCCAACCTCGAAGGTGCGGTCACCACCGCCGTGGGCCTGCCCGGCGCGCTCGTGGTGAGCTCGGGGCAGGCTGCCGAGACCCTCGCCATCCTCACCCTCGCCGAGGCCGGCGACCACATCGTGGCCAGCCCTTCGCTGTACGGCGGCACCTACAACCTGTTGCACCACACCATGCCGAAGTTGGGCATCGAGGTCACCTTCGTCGACGACCCGCACGATCTCGAGCAATGGCGCAGCGCCATCCGCCCGAACACCAAGTTGTTCTTCGGTGAGGTGCTGGCCAACCCGCGCAACGACGTGTTCGACATCGAAGGCGTCAGCAAGGTGGCCCACGACAACGGCATTCCGCTCATGGTCGACAACACCGTGCCCACGCCGTATGGCATCCGCCCATTCGAGTGGGGCGCCGACTTCATCGTGCACAGCCTCACCAAGTTCATCGGTGGCCACGGCACCTCCATCGGCGGCGCCATCCTCGACGCCGGCACGTTCGACTTCGGCGCCAGCGGTCGTTTCCCCAACTTCATGGAGCCCGACCCCAGCTACCACGGCCTGGCCTATTGGCCGGCGCTCGGGCACGGAGCGTTCATCATCAAGGCGCGCGTGCAGATCTTGCGCGACCTCGGTTCGGCCGTGTCGCCGTTCAACGCGTTCATGTTCCTGCAGGGCCTCGAAACCCTGAGCCTGCGCATGGAACGCCACTGGAGCAACGCCGACAAGGTGGCCCATTTCCTCGCCGCCCACCCGCAGGTGGAGAGCGTGTCGTATGCCGGTCTCGAGTCGAGCCCCTGGAACGAGCGGGCGAAGAAGTACTTCGGCGGCAAGGGCTTCGGCAGCGTGCTCGCGTTCGACATCAAGGCACCGGCTGGTTCTACCGCTCGCGAAGCGGGCCAGAAGTTCGTCGAGGCGTTGCAGTTGCACAGCCATGTGGCCAACATCGGCGATGTGCGCAGCCTCGTCATCCACCCGGCCAGCACCACGCACAGCCAGCTCACCGAAGCCGAACAAGAGGCATCGGGTGTGCGCCCCGGTTTGGTGCGCCTCAGCGTGGGCCTCGAGGCGATCGACGACATCTTGGCCGACCTCGCAGTCGGCTTTGCCGCCGTCGGTAGCTGAGCCGGTCAGTCGTCGTTGCGCTGATCGCGCAGGAACCGCTCGAAATCGGCAGCGAGATCGTCGGCCGAGGGCAATGACGCCTCGGTGCGACGGTCGTACTCCGACTCGAGCATCGACAGATACGAACGGGCCTGGCGGTCTTCTGCGACGGCTTCGTCGTGGAGCGACCGCCAGCGCTCGATCTCTTCATCGAGCGAGCCATGCGCCGTGGGAATGCCGAGTACGTGCTCGAGGTGTTGCAGCAGTGCCACCGACGACTGCGGATGCTTGGCATTACCGAGATAGTGCGGCACACCAACGCGTAGCGATACCGCCGGGATGCCCGCCCGATCGAGCCGCTCTTGGAGCACGCCCACCAAGCCGGTGATGCCCTGATATTGCGGGCGGCTGAGCCCCAGTGCTTTCACCAACCCGTCGTTGGTGCTGCTGCCCACCACCAGCGGCAGGCGGGTGTGCGGTACCGCCTCGGCGGCCGCGCCCACGGTGACCACGACTTCACAGTTCAGTGCCTGCGCCACGGCGATGATGGAATCGGCGAAGGTGGCGTAGCGCAGGTGGGGTTCAACACCAGCCAGCACCACCAGGTCGTGCGCACGGCCCTGGAAACGCACCACGCGGAACTCATTGTGCGGCCAGCGGATCTTGCGCTCGTCGTCGTCGTCGAAGTACACCTCGGGGCGTTCCTGGGTGAAGTCGAAGAACGGGTCGGGGTCGATGAATGCCACCACGGGCGCCACCCGGTCGGTGGTGAGGCTGTCGAGGGCATCGGTGGCCACCTCGGCAACATCGAACCAGCCGCGTAAGGCCACCACGAGAATCGGTGAGTGCAGTGGTGCCAGTTCGTCGTAGGCGGTGGTGAGCACTTCGTCGACGTTCATCGCAGCTCAGTCAGCGCAGGGTGTCGACCACGAAGTCGATGCAGGCAGTGAGGGCGGTGACGTCGGTGGGTTCCACGGAGGGGAACATACCCACTCGCAGTTGGTTGCGGCCGAGTTTGCGGTAGCTGTCGGTATCGACGATGCCGTTGGCGCGCAGGGCAGCGCTCACATCGGTGGCCTCGACACCCTCGAGGTCGATGGTGCCCACCACATCGGAACGCTTGGTGATGTCGGCTACGAACGGCGATGCCCAAGGGCGTGCTTCGGCCCAGCCGTAGAGGGCGGCCGCCGAGGCGGCGCAGCGTTCGGCGCACCATGCCAGGCCACCCTGGTCCAGCATCCAGCGCACCTGATCGTCGAGCAGCACCAGTGTGGCGAGAGCGGGCGTGTTGTAGGTCTGGTTGGCCACGCTGTTGTCGAGCGCGATCTTCAGGTCGAGCGATGCAGGTGTCCAGCGCCCCGATGCGTTGATGCTGTTGATGCGCTCGATGGCTGCCGGCGAGCAGGCTGCCAGCCACAGCCCACCGTCGCTGGCGAAGCACTTTTGCGGGGCGAAGTAGTACACGTCGACCTCGGCGGGGTTCCACATGAGGCCACCGGCAGCGGAGGTTGCATCCACCACCACGAGCGAATCGGCATCGGCACCCGCCGGGCGGCGCAACTGCATGGCCACGCCCGTTGACGTTTCATTGTGGGTGAGCGCATACACATCGGCACCGGGTCGGGCGGTGACCATGGGGTGGTCGCCGGGCTCGCTGCGCACCACCACTGGCTCACCCAGGTGCGGGGCCGCTGCCGCAGCCTCGGCGAACTTCGACGAGAACTCACCGAACACGGCATGCACACTGCGCTCGCGGATGAGGCCGAACGTGGCGATGTCCCAGAACACGGTGGAGCCGCCGTTGCCGAGCACGATCTCCCAGCCATCGGGCAGGCCGAACAGGTCGCGAAGCCCGGTGCGCACCGAGCCGACGAGGTTCTTCACGGGTGCCTGCCGATGCGAGGTTCCGAGGATGTGCTGGTTGGCCTTGGCCAAGGTGAGCACCTGCTCGGGGCGCACCTTCGAGGGGCCACAGCCGAAGCGGCCGTCACTGGGCAGGAGCGATGCAGGGATCTCGATGGAGCGGGGGTCGATCGTCACCTCACCAGTCTGGCGGTTGAAGCGCCCACCAGACACGGGGAATCGCCAATTCACCCGGCCTTCATGCCCGGTGCACGAGTAGGATTTGCCGTCGTTCCCCCACGAAAGGCCCACCGTGAAGCGCACCTCCGCTCGTCTTGCCGCCATTGCCGAATCGGCCACCCTTGCCGTCGACGCGAAGGCCAAGGCGCTGAAGGCCAAGGGCGAGAACGTCATCGGTTTCGGCGCCGGTGAGCCCGATTTCCCCACGCCCGACAATATTGTCGAGGCTGCCGTGCGCGCCTGCCGCGACCCCAAGCAGCACAAGTACTCGCCGGCTGCGGGTCTGCCCGAACTGCGCGAGGCCATCGCCGTGAAGACGCTGCGCGACAGCGGTTTCAGTTGCACCGCGTCGCAGGTGCTGGTCACCAATGGCGGCAAGCACGCTGTGTTCACGGCATTCGCCGCGCTGTGCGACCCGGGCGACGAAGTCATCTGTCCCGCTCCGTTCTGGACCACCTACCCCGAGGCCATCGAACTCGCCGGTGGTGTACCCGTGGTGGTGCAGACCGATGAGACCACCGGGTTCAAGGTCACCGTTGAACAACTCGATGCCGCCCTGTCGCCGCGCACGAAGGTGCTGCTGTTCGTGAGCCCCGACAACCCCAGTGGCGCCATCTACACACCCGAAGAGGTCGAGGCCATCGGGCGCTGGGCCGTCGACAAAGGCGTGTGGGTGCTCACCGACGAGATCTACGAGCATCTCGTGTATGGCGACAACCGCTTTGTCAGCATGCCCACCGTGGTGCCCGAACTGGCCAACCAGTGCATCATCGTGAACGGTGTGGCGAAGACCTACGCCATGACCGGCTGGCGCGTTGGCTGGATGATCGGGCCGAGCGATGTGATGAAGGCGGCCATCAACTTCCAGTCGCACAGCACGTCGAACGTGTCGAACGTGGCCCAGATCGCTGCGCTCGAGGCCGTGAGCGGCGACCTGTCGGCCGTGGCCATGATGCGCGACGCCTTCGCCCGGCGAGCCACCACCATGCATCGCATGCTCAACGACATCCCTGGTGTGAGCGCCATCACTCCGCAGGGTGCGTTCTACTGCTATCCGAACGTGAAGGGTCTGCTCGGCCGACCCCTCGGCCCCAACGGCACGGTGTCGCACACCACACTCGAACTGGCCGATGCCATTCTCGATGAGGCCAAGGTGGCGTTCGTGCCCGGCGAAGCGTTCGGAACTCCTGGCTACGCCCGGTTCTCGTTCGCCATGGCCGATGCCGACATGGAAGAGGGCATTCGCCGCATTGGTGCCTGGGTCGGGGCCTGACGTGTCGTCGCCGGGTGGCGTCGATCCGTTTGGTTTCGACGCCATCGACCCTGCCTGGGTGCGCGCCAAACACAGTGCGAAGTGGAGTCGTTACCCGGGCCAACTCGCGGCCTGGGTTGCCGATATGGACATGCCGCCTGCGCAGCCCATTCTCGATGCCATTCGCGCCACCGCCGACCGAGCCGACTTCGGGTACCCCGAGTGGAAGGGCACCGGTTTCGGGAGCCCGGCTGTCGATGTGTTCGCCGAACGTGCGCTGCGTCGCTACGGCTGGGCCATCGACCACGAGCAACTGCGCGAATTCTGCGATGTGGTGCAGGCCGTTCAGGCAGTCATGTACGTGGCCACCGCACCCGGCGACGGGGTGGTGCTGCACATGCCCTCGTACCCGCCTCTGTGGCAGATGATCGACTCGATGCAGCGACGGCTCATCGATGTGCCGGCAACCGTCACCGCCGACGGCGTGCTGTTCGACTACGACGCGCTCGAACAGCGCCTCGAGCGTGAACCGGCGAAGGTGTTGATGCTCTGCCATCCCCACAACCCCACCGGGCACCGCTTCGATCGGCCCGAACTCGAACGGCTGGCGGCCATCGCCGAGCGTTTCGATCTGCTCATCATCTCCGACGAAATCCACGCCGATCTCACGTTGAAGCCGGCCGTGCATCTGCCCATCGCTGCGCTCTCCACCGAGGTGGCGACCCGCACCGTGACGGTGCATTCGGCTTCGAAACCGTTCAACATCGCCGGTCTTCGTCATGCCATCGCACAGATCGGCCCGCAGTCCATTCGTGACGCGCTCGATGCGCTACCCAACCACCTGCTGGGGGCGCTGAACATCGTTGCCGCTGAGGCCAGCATCGCCGCCTGGACGTTGGGCGACGAGTGGCTCGACGCGCTGCTGGTGCACATCGACCGCAACCGGCACCTGTTGGCGAGCCTGTTGGCCGAGCATCTCCCGGCCGTGCACTACCTCATGCCCGATGCCACCTACCTGGCCTGGCTCGATTGCCGCGATTGTGGGTTCAGCGACGAACCGTTCGAGGTGTTCGCCAGTCGTGGCGTGCAACTCAACCCCGGCCTCGATTTCGGCCCCGTCGGTGCCGGGCATGTGCGCCTCAACATGGCCACCAGCGCGTCGATGCTCACCGACATCGTCGCCACCATGGCCACCCCCCGCTGACCCGGGG
>JBAXQV010000003.1:0-40904 GCA_037131575.1 Actinomycetota bacterium | reverse complement strand
CGCAACATCGCCGAGGCGCGCACAGAGTTGGCCCTCGAGACCGTCGTGCTCATCGGCCAGGCCGATGTGGCTCACGACATCGCCTACGAAGAACTGCTGGCGGGTGGCTCGCCTCACATTCCGCCCGAGCCCGAAGAAACCGACCCTGCGGTGCTCATGTACACCGGAGGTACCACTGGCCTTCCCAAAGGGGTGCTGCTCGAGCAGCGCGCGGAGATGTTGAACCTGTACCACGTGGGCCTGTCGGTGGGCTTCGACGAACGCCGCGTGTATCTGCATCAGACCCCGATGTTTCATGCGGCGTCGATGGCCGGTGTGGTGGGCATTCCGGCCACGGGTGGCACATCGGTGTTCGTGCCCATGTTCGACCCCGAACCGGTGATGTCGGTGATCGAGCAGTATCAGGTCGACTGGACCGTGATGGTGCCCACGATGATCGCGATGGTGTTGGCGCACCCCAGGTTCGCTCCCGAACGGCTCGCGTCGTTGCGCGACCTGGTGTACGGCGCGTCGCCGATGCCTACCGAACTACTCGGTCGATTGCTCACCACCTTCCCCGACCTCGGCCTGTGGCAGGGGTACGGCATGACCGAGTGTTCATCCGTGCTCACCATGCTGAGCGCAGCCGACCATCGGCGCGGCCCCGCCGTGGCGGGGTCGGCGGGCCGCACGGTGATGGGTGTGGAACTGAGCATTCGCTACCCCGACGGGTCGGTGTGCGCCACCGGCCACGACGGTGAGGTGTGGGCGCGGGGTGGCAATATGATGCGCGAATACTGGCGGCGTCCCGAACACACGGCCACGGCGTTACGCGACGGTTGGTACCACACGGGCGATGCCGGCCACCTCGACGCCGAGGGCTACCTGCACCTCGTCGATCGCATCACCGACATGATCATCACGGGCGGCGAGAACGTGTACTCCATTGAAGTCGAGAACGCCATTGCCACACACCCTGCGGTGGCACAGGTGGCGGTCATCGGTGTTCCACATGAGATCTGGGGCGAGCAGGTGCACGCCATCGTGGTGCTGAAACCCGGCGCGCATGCCGATGCGGAAGAGATCCAGGCTCACGCGCGCACCACGATCGCCGGCTACAAGGTGCCGAAGTCGGTGGATTTCCGCGCTGAACCACTACCCCTCTCGGGTGCTTTGAAACCCCTGAAGACAGCACTACGCGCCGAGTATCGGGCCGAGCACCCGTTGCCGGCGAGGTGATGGCAGTACGCTCAGGCGCCGTGACCGGCCCTCTGTGCGTGCTTGGCGACTTCGCCTGGGATGTGCTCATTCGCACCAACACTGAACTACTCAAAGGTGGCGACACCTTCGGCGAGGTGATGCTCACCCCCGGAGGCAGCGCGGCCAACGTGGCGGTGTGGGCCACGCGCTGCGGTATGTCCACCGAGTTCGTGGGCAAGATCGGGCGCGATCGGTTCGGGGCATTGGCGCACGAGAACATGCGTGCCGAGGCGGTGGGCGCGCATTTCGTGGAGACCGACGCTCACCTCACCGGTTCAGTGGCCGTGTTCGTCGACCACACCGGTGAGCGTTCGATGGTGTCGGGGCGCGGCGCCGACTTCTATCTGCTGCCGTCGGAACTGCCACGTGAAGTACTCACGTCGGCCCAGCATCTGCACCTCACCGCCTGGTCGTTCTTCGTCGATCCTCCTCGTTCAGCAGCCCGCGAGGCTGCTCGTTTGGCAGCCCGTTCCGGGGCCACCATCTCGTTCGACCCGGGTTCGTTCCAGATGATCGGCGAGATGGGTGTCGACTCGTTTCTGCAGCACACCACCGACCTCGGGGTGAACGTACTTCTGCCCAACTTCGAAGAGGGGCAGATGCTCACAGGGCACGATCAGCCCGGGGCCATAGCGGCTCGGTTGGCCGAGTTGTACGGCGGTGCGTTGATCGTGCTGAAACTCGATGCTCAGGGCGCGCTGGTGTACCAGGCGGGGCAGAGCACACACATTCCCCCCGCCACCAACAACCTCGTCGATGCCACCGGGGCAGGCGATTCGTTCGCTGGGTCGTTCCTCGCTCAGTGGTTGCGCGGCGTGAACCCAGTGGAGGCGGCACAGTTCGCCACCTCGGTGGCTGCCTGGGTGATCGAACATCTCGGGGCGCGGCCCGAACCCGATGCGCGGTTGCGTCGGGTGCTCGCCGCGGGCGTGGCGCCGCGCTGATCGCCTGTCCGAATCAGAGTCCGGTCGGGAAGGTCTCGGGTGGTTCGCCCCGATCCCACACCGACGTGCGCTCGAGTGGTTCCACCGCACCGGTGTGATCGAGATGGATGACGAGGTCGAACTGATCGGCAAGGCGAGCGGGAAAATAGTGGCTCTGCCGTTCGGTGGCGGGCCGATAGATCACGCCCACCGCCCGTTCGAGCCTCGGTTCGCGTAGTTCGTTGCGTACCACCTGTTCACTGGTGTCTACCCAGAACGCCGACATGCCCACCTGGTGCAGGAAGGCTTCGTGACTGTTGGCCAGGGCCGGCCGGAGGTGCCACCGTTCGGCTGCAGCCCCCCAGTTGGCTGCGGCGGTGACACGTCCGTCGTACACCGTGAACCCGATGAGCACTGAGTCGGCTCCGTGCCGTTGGCGTACCAACTGGCCCACGTTCAGTTCGCCGCGGGCACCCATCGCCGTGGCGCGGGCGTCGCCCACATGCGAGTTGTGTTCCCACACCACCACCTTGGCATCGCCGAATTGGCGGTCGAGATGGCGGTCGAGATGGTCCGTGAGGTGGTCGAGGGTTGCGGCCATGTGCCGGTCGCGGAGGTTCCACGATGACACCTCGGCCCGATACATCTGCTGGTAGTACTCCTCGGCATCGCGCACCACCATGGCGTTCATCTCGGCGAAGAAGAGTTCGTCTTCGGCCAGCGCCCCATTGGAGCGGAGGTAGTCGTTGGCGTTGCGGCGCAGGTGCACCAGTTGCGCCACCACTTCGTCTTCGCACGGTGGGGCACCTTCGAACGCCAACGCATAGCCGTACCCCTGCCCGTCGCCGCCTACATGGTCGAAACATCCATAGCGTTCGCGGGCACGAGCGGCTTCTTTGGGGTCGACCCGATCGAGATAGGCGATCACAGCATCGATCGAAGTTCGCAGGCTGTACAGGTCGAGGCCGAAGAACCGCGCCTTGGTGGTGGGGTCGCGCTGGTTGTCGTTCCGGGCGCGCAGCCACGACACGAACTCCACCATGTCGCGGTTGCGCCACATCCAGGCAGGGAACCGGGTGAAGTCGCGTAATGCCGTCTCTGCATCGGTATCGCCCGCCTGACCGAGTACGTAGCGGTTCACCCGATATGCGTCGGGCCAGTCGGCCTCCACGGCTACCGCGGTGAAGCCGAGTTCGTCGACGAGTCGCCTGGTGATGCGCGCCCGTTCGCGGTAGCAGTCGTGTGTTCCGTGGGTCGCTTCACCGATCAACACGATGCGCCGATCGCCGATGCGGTCGATGAGCTCGTCGTAATCGCTGGCCGCGCCGGCGATGTGGTGCGCAACGCGGCTGAGTGCTGGGGCAGTGATCGTCATGCCCCCAGGGTTGTTCGCCCCTGGTGAGGCAGGGGAGGGCCGAATGGGCCGGCTCGGCCGTCAACCGTCGCCCAAGTTGTGGCAGCTACGCTGCCAGCATGGACGATCTCGTGCTCGACTCACTGCGCCGCCGGATGAAAGCGATGCATTCGCTCTACTATCAGGCCACAACATCGATGGACCTCGAGCATGTGAACCACTTCGAGCGCGCCGGTGTGCTCCCCATCGCGTTCAGCCTGTTCCACCTCACCAACATGATCGACGTGTCGTTCATGATGCTCACCGGCCAGATGCCGATCTGGAACGACGAATGGCAGGAGCGCGTGCAGATGTCGGTGAACGACCACGGCAAGCACCGCACTGTCGACGAGATGGAGTATCAGCGCATCGGCGACTTCGAAGCGTTCAAGCAGTATCAGCGCACGGTGTTCGAACGAACCGAAGCGTGGCTCGACACGCTCGTCGCCGCCGACCTGCACCGCGTGGTGGTACCCCGGCCGTTTCCACCGCAGATCGCGAGCACCTACAGCGCACGCGTGGCCGGCGAGCAGGGAATCACGGTGCTCGATGGCGTCGAGTGCTGGATCTACCAACATGGGCTCCGCCATATGGGTGAAATCGAGTTGGCCCGTGGCCTCGTGGGCCTGGGTGGCATGACCTCGTGACAGCAGGGGTGCGCTGAACGAACGTCAGGCGTGAGCGTCGGCAGTGAGCCTGTCGCGCTCGCTCAGCCATTCGATGGCAGCCGCCAAGGGCATTGGCCGACCGAACAGATACCCCTGCGCGAACTGGTAGCCCATCTCGCGCAGGATGGTCGCCTGTTCTTCGGTTTCCACGCATTCGGCAGTGATCGACATCCCGCATGCGTGTGCCATCGACAGCGCTGCTTCGCACATCGCGGCGGCGGCGGTGCTGGTGCCGAGGCGACGGATGAATGAACCGTCATTCTTCACCGAGCTGAAGGGGAGTTCCTGCAGATAGCTCAATGATGCATACCCGGTGCCGAAGTCGTCGAGGGCGAGGCCGAAACCGTCGCGACGCAGTGCCAGCATGGCCCCACGAGCAGGGCTGTTGCGGTCGAGCCATTGGCTCTCGGTGATCTCGAAGCAGATCTGTCGCGGTTCGATGCAGAACTCGCGGGCGATCGATACCGCATCGAACGGGAATGAAGGGCTCATCAACTGACGAACCGATACGTTCACGTTGATGACCACGTCGCCGAAGGCGGTGGGGTTGTCGGCCATCGCCTTGCAGCTAGAACGCAGAATGCTCATGCCGATGGCATCGATGAGATGGCTCTCTTCGGCAATGGGAATGAAAACGCCGGGGGAGATGTCGGCAACGTCGGGGCCGTGCAGACGCGCAAGCGCCTCGAACGCGACCGGGCGGCCGGTGGCGAGGTTCACGATGGGCTGGAAGTGCGGAACCACTCGGTTTTCGGCGAGCAGGCCGATCAACAGCGATTCGATACGCCGCCGCTCGACCGATGCGGCGCGCTCGCCTTCGTCGAACACCACCACCCGGCCGCCGCCCATCTCTTTCGAGCGGCGGGTGGCTTCGGTAGCGTGATATAGGATCTCGTCGATGTCGGTGAGGCCCACATGGAGCGGTACCGCACCCACGGCGAGGCTCTGGCGAATGTCGACGCCGGGTAGTGACACGGGCAGTGTGAAGGCACCCACTGTGCTCTCGATCACTGCGAGGGCCTCTTCATCGGGTTGATGGACGACGGCCACGAAATGGTCGCCCTCGAGGCGCGCCAGGGTTGCGTCAGGCAGCAGGTTCTGCAACTGGAACCCGATCTCCACCAGGCGACGATCGCCGAGCAGTCGGCCAAAGCGTTGGTCGTTGCGGCGGGCCTGTTCGAAATCGAACAGAGCCACCGTGGCTGGCTTGTTGATCTGGCTCGTCGAGCGACTGTGCGACAGGTGATCGCGCAGGAATCGGCGATTGCCGAGGTCGGTGATGGGGTCGTGCATCACCTGATAGCGCTGGCGCTCGTCGAGGCGATCGCGCAGCAGGGCCACCGTGGCGAGATGCGCGAAATGGTCGGCCACCTTCAATTCTGCTTCGGTGGGCGTGCGCGGTGTGGGGTAGTACATGCCGAACACGCCGAGCAGGCTGCCGTTCTCGGCATCGATGAGCGGGGTCGACCAGGCACCTCCGATGCCGTACTGCTGCGCCACAGGGAGGAACGGAGCCCACAGCGGATCGTTGGCAACGTCGGGGGTGATCACGCGTTTGCGGCGGAATGCAGCGGTACCGCAACTCCCCGTCACCGGGCCAGGTTCGAGCCCGTCGATGATGTCGGCGAACGAGGCGGGCAGTTTCCCTCTGCCGCCGCTGCGCAGGGTTCCCGAGTGACGGTCGAAGATGAGAATCGAGGCGAGCAGATCGGGCACGCTGCGCTCGGCGAGCACGGCGATGGCCGAGAGCACCTCTCGCGGGTGCGCGCCACGAGCGATCAGTTCGAGCACCCGTTGTTGGCCGGCGAAGATGGCGTCGTTCACTGGAGAACAACAGTGTCGGACAGGACATCGTTTGCACGGATGTCATGCGTAGCGGTGAGTCGAACGCTCATATGAACCTCTCAGCCCAGTTCGAAGCGGTAGCCGATACCGGGCTCAGTGATGAAGTACCGCGGTCGGGCCGCTTCGGGCTCGAGCTTGCGGCGAATCGCTGCGAGGTGGACCCGAAGGTAGTTGGTCTCGTTCTCGTACTGAGGGCCCCAAACGCGCTGCAACAACTGCCGTTGGGTGACGAGTTGGCCTGGGTGGCGAGCCAGTTGCTCGACGATCGACCACTCGATGGGGGTGAGCCGCACCGCCTGGCCATCGCGCGTGACGCGCCCGGCTGAGAAATCGACCACGAAGTGCTCGGTGGCCATCATCGTCTCCTCGGGGGTGGCTTGCTGTCGGCGCAACGAGGCGCGCACCCGAGCCAAGAGTTCATTGATGCTGAACGGCTTGGTCACGTAGTCGTCGGCGCCCGCGTCGAACGCAGGCACCTTGCTCGTGTCGCCTTCGCGTGCCGACAGCACGATGATCGGTACATCGCTCCAGCTCCGCAGACCCTTGATCACATCGATGCCATCGATGCCGGGTAGGCCAAGATCGAGCAACACCAGGTCGGGGGTGTGTTTTGCCGCGTCGGTGAGCGCTGTTTCACCGTCGAGTGCTAGATCCACCGAGTAGCCGTGGGCGCGCAGGTTGATGTCGAGCGAACGAAGGATCTGTACCTCGTCGTCGACCACCATGATTCGTGTCATACCGATACCTCGTGTCTGCCGGAAAGATTGGGGGAATGCTCGTGTGCGATCGGGAGTTCCATCACCATGGTGAGCCCGCCCCCGACTGTCTCTTCGAGCCGCAGATCGATGGCCATGGCGTCGGCGAAACCCTTGGCGATGGCGAGGCCCAAGCCTGCTCCCGCTTCGTTCGAGCGATCGCCGAGCCGTTGGAACGGTACGAAGATGCGCTCATGCTGTTCGCGCGGCACGCCGGGGCCATGATCGACGATACGGAGTACTACGACGTCACCCATCTGATGCGCCGTGAGGCTCACTACTGTGTTCGGAGGCGACCAAGAGATCGCGTTCGACGTGATGTTCGCCACTGCGCGTTCGAACAGACCTTGGTCGAGCATCACGAGAGGCAGCGACTCGGAAATGTCGGCCTCAACCCGGTCGTGTGCTGTGGGGAGACTCGCCAGTGCAGTTGCGACCACCTCTTCGAGTGCGGTGGGGCCGAGACGCAGTGGCATCACCCCAGCTTGCAGCCGACTCATGTCGAGCAGGTCGCGCACCATGCGGGTGAGCCGGTCGGCGGACTGGTCGATATCGACCAGAAGTTCGCGTTGGTCGCTGGCCGAGAACTGCACCTCGGTCTGTAACAGACCCGAAGCCGATGCCTTGATGGTGGCGAGCGGTGTACGCAGGTCGTGCGATACGGCGCGTAGCAGGGCTGCGCGTAGCTCGTCGCCCTCGGCGATGACCGCAGCACGAGCAGCCTCAGCGCGCAGTTGCTCGGCCTGCCTGGCCACTGCGATCTGGTCGCCGAACGCCCTCAGCACAGCGAGTTGGTCAGGTTCTACGGTGTTGCCCGAGATGATGAGTTTCACCGACCCGTCGTCGGCGAGATCGATCGACGTGCCGTCGTCGGGTGTGGTCACAACGGTCGCGCCGCAGGCATCGATGCACCGCCAGCCGTGGTCGGTTCGCTCCACCAACGCTGTGGCCTCCAAGTCGAAGGCGGAACGCAGCTCTTCGAGCAGCGCCGCGAGTGGGTTGGGGTGGCCAACCAAGGTGGCAGCGGGGCGACCGAGTGCCTTGGCTTGCTTGCGCGCGACGAGTGCCAGTTGGGCTTGATGAGCTGCCTTCTCGACCAAGAATCCGGTGACGAGGGTGACGAGGGCGAACACCACCAATGCCACCAAGTCCTCGACTCGGTGAACCGAGAAACCCTTTGGTACCGCTACGAAATACATGGTGAGGAGCACCGAAGTGACCGACGCGAGCAGCCCAGGACCACGACCGCCGAGCGTGGTCACACCGAGGGCGACGCAGAGCAGGATCAACAAGGCGGAACCGACGTTCACGCTGTGGCCGATGAGATGGAACACAGCGGTGAGCGCGCACGGGCCCAACACTGCGAGGGTCCAGGCCGCCACCGGCCGGTAGATACTCAGAGGCGCACGTCTCACCACCGTGCACTGTGAGCCGGTTACGCCTTTTGGCCCGTAGGTTGCGTCACGGTGGGGTGGTGGCGGAGGTGCCCGGCGCGCCGTTCCTGATGGCGTTGGTGGCGTTCTGCCTCACTGAGCGGCGGGCGCTGAGGGTGGGCGAAACTCGCGTAGAAGCGACCCTTGGCGTACTCCACGAGCACCAGGTACGCCACGATCATCGCTACGAGGATGAGGAAGAAGCTCACCGGCAGAGCGGTGAAACCCAATGCATGGGCAAGGGGAGTGAAGGGCAGCACGGCACCGGTGACCGCGCATGCGATGGGCACCACGATCATCGCGGTGCTCGGCTGAGAACGGATGAACGGAACCCGACGGGTTCGGATGAGGAACACCACGAGTGTCTGCGTGGCGAGCGACTCGACGAACCAACCGCTGCGAAACTCATCGTGACTGGCATGCAGCACCCACAGCATCACGGCGAAGGTGAGGAAGTCGAAGATCGAACTGATCGGCCCGAAGATGCTCATGAAGCGCCGCACGAAGGCCAGGTCCCACGCTGCCGGCCGAGCCAGCACTTCGGCATCCACCAGGTCGGTGGGGATGGCCAACTGCCCCACGTCGTACAGCAGGTTGTTGAGCAATATCTGCGAGGGCAGCATTGGGAGGAAGGTGAGGAACAGCGATGCACCTGCGGCGCTGAACATGTTGCCCACGTTCGACGATGTGGCCATCAGCACATACTTCAACGTGTTGGCGAAGATGCGCCGGCCCTCCATCACCCCATCGGCCAACACGCCGAGGTCTTTGTCGAGCAGCACGATGTCGGCGGCGTCTTTGGCGATGTCGGTGGCTGAATCGACCGAGATACCCACATCGGCGGCATGGAGTGCCACCGCATCGTTCACCCCGTCGCCCAGGAATGCCACATCAACCCCCGTTCGCCGGGCCACCCTGATGATGCGGGCCTTCTGGTCCGGGCTCACCCGGGCGAACACCGTGGTGCTCGGAAGGGCCTCAGCCAGTTGGTCGTCGCTCATCGTGGTGAGCTCGAGCCCGCTGAGCACTCCCTGCACGGTGAGGCCGAGTTGAGTGCACACGGTGGTGGCCACCACCCCGTTGTCACCGGTGATCACCTTCACTTCGATACCGATGGCAGCGAGGCGGGCGAGTGAGTTCGCCGCATCGGCCTTTGGCCGGTCGATGAAGGTGAGGAAGCCCTCGAGATGCAGGTCGCGCTCGTCGGCACTCGTGGGGCCAGCCCCGGAAATGGGGGTGGTTTCGGTGAACGGCCTGCTGGCGACAGCCACCACTCGCGCGCCCTCTGCGAAGAGGGCGTCCACCGAGGCATGCGCCGAGGCGGGTAAGTCGATGCACCGTTCGAATACGCTTTCCGGGGCACCCTTGGTGATGAGGAGAGAGCTGCCGTCGGGGGCGGTCACCACTACCGAACCGCGTTGGCGATCGTGGTCGAACGGCATGAGCGCGCTGCGTTGGTAGGCGCTGGGACCGTCGGCTCGCGCCGCAAGCTGGCCAGCGGTGGGCGCCAGCCACAGTGCCACGTCGAGCGCATTGCCGCCCATCGGCCCAGCTGGGGTGAGGGTGGCTTCGTTGCACAGCAGACCCAGCCGCAGCGGCTCGTCGGAGGCGACGCCAGCGCTACCGAGCGAGCGGTCGAAGGTGATGGTTCCTTCGGTGAGGGTGCCCGTCTTGTCGGTGAACAGCACCTCGATGTTGCCGAGGTCTTCGATGGTGATGAGCCGCTTCACGAGCACCTTGCGGCGGGCAAGGCTGCGCGAGCCGGTGCTCAGGCTGAGGCTCACCACCGCTGGTAGAAGTTGCGGTGTGATGCCGATGGCGATGGCCAGCGAGAAGAGGACCGCCTCGAGGATGGGTCGGCGCAGGGAGATGTTGATGATGAAGATCGACACTGTGAGCGCCGCTCCGACGCGCACGAGCAGACGGGAGAAATCGCGCAGGCCGAGCTGGAATGCGGTGGCTGCTGGTTGCACGGCCAAGCTGGCGGCGATCTGGCCAAAGGCGGTGTGTGGTCCGGTGGCCACCACCACGGCGCGTCCGCTGCCCTGGTGCACCACGGTGCCCATGAAGGCGCACGACGGCAGATCGACGGGCGAATCACTGGTGGCGGGGGCTACCGACTTCACTGCGGTCATCGACTCACCGGTCAGCGCGGCCTCGTCGCATTCGAGTCCGTTCACCTCGATCAGCCGCACATCGGCCGGTACGAGTTCGCCCAGACGCAGTTCGATCACATCACCGGGCACCAACTCGCGAACGTCGACCGGGGCATCGACCCCCTCGCGACGCAGCACGGTCTCATGACGCAGGTGGGTGTGTAGTTCAGCCACCGCGTTCTCCGAGCGGTACTCGTTCACGAAGCCGAGGCCCACGCTCAGCAAGACAATTGCGGCGATGATGCCGCCGTCGGTGGTGTTGCCAGTGGCCGCGGAGATGCCGGCAGCACCCAACAGCAAGATGAGCAGCGGGTTGCGCAGTTGACGCATGAGGATGTCGAGAGCAGTGACATGTCGTGACGTGATGGCATTGGGTCCGATGTCGGCGAGCCGTCGTGCAGCCTCGGCGTTGGTGAGCCCCGATGCGCCGCTGCCCAGTCGTTCCAGCACCGCTTCGGGTGAAAGCGCGCCAGCGCTCAGCAGGTCGAGTTGCGCGTCGGATACTGCCACATGTCGACAGTACGGGCGCTGACCATCGCTCGGCTCGGGTCGAACGGCCCCATCAGGGCGGTGCGGTGGGAACGTGAGCAGTTGCCGAGCGCAGCACCGCCGTGGCCGCCTGCGCCACATCGGCATCGGTGCGGTCGCGCCACATGAGGTCGGTCCACGGGCCGGCGAACAACCCCACGATCACCGGTTCGCCCACGGTGTCGGTGATGTCGAGCCACTCCGACACATCGCCGCCCAGGCAACCGTCGCTACCGAAGCGGTTCGTGCCGAAGATGCGTAGATATCCGTTGCTGCGCGGCCACCAGCGTTCGGTGAAGGCCAACGCCACCTTCTCCACGCTGCCGGGGCGCAGCACAGCCAGTGCATCGCGGTGTGAGGCAGGCAGAGGCGGGTCGAACTCGATGACGCCAGCGTTCAGCACTGCAACCGGCACGGTGACAATTGCAGCATCGGCCTCGAAACTGCCGTGGGGGCCCAACACCCGCACCTGCCCGGCGTGGTGTTCAACGCGGTCTACCGGCCACTGCAGGTGCACATCGATGCCGTCGGCGAGATGATCGAGCACCTGCCTGTACCCGCCACGGATCCAGCGGTCGCCCACGCCCACCCCGGGCTCCACTCCGTATCGGGCCGAGAGCTGGTCGAGTTCGAGGCCGGCGTCGAGGAATACCTCGGCGTCGATGAACCTCGCGATCTCGCTGGGCGGGTTCGGGGTGGCGTGCTCCATCCAGACGGCGGCCAATTCGGCAGCCGACGGGTCATTGGTGGCTGGGTCGTCTTGGGTGCCGAGCGCAGCGATGCGGTGGCGCAGTTCCGAACCGAGGGTGTGTGCATCGAGGGGGAGGGGAAGGTGATCGACGGCCAGGTCGAGTGGCGAGCTGAAGTCGGTGTCGACGAGTGTGAGGTTCAGCGCCTGGGCAATGGGTGCGAGTGTGTTGTGGCCTGCCTGTTGCAACCAGTTGGCACCGAGTTCAACAGCCATCGGTGCCCGGCCAGGGCGGTGCAGTTCGGTGGTGTGGATGCGGCCGCCGATGCGGTCGCGAGCTTCCACAACTTCCACCGCCACACCGGCATCGGCGAGCGCCCGTGCTGCCCCCAGCCCGGCGGCACCGGCACCCACCACCAGCACTCGTCGGTGTCCGGCAGCCATGCACCAGGCCGCCGCGCGCCTCCCCTCATCGAACGCGCCATGGGTCATTCCTGCCTGCGTGGCGTGGGTGGCTTCGCCGACCAGGATCAGTCGCCCATCGACGGGTTCACCGAGCCGTCGACGGTGCTCATCGCTGCCTCCCACGGCAACCAGGCTCCACCCGCCACGCGAGTATGGGTTGTCGGTCCAGCGCGAGACGGCCCAACCCGTGGGAGCGTCGTGTAATGCAACCATGGGCTAGGCACAGTACCTGCCTGCGGCTCCGCGTCCGAGCCGAGAACCCCGGAGTTTCGGCTCGGACGCGGGCTGCTCGTGTCGGGTGGCGTCAGCCGCCGACGCTGAGCCCGCAGCCTCCCTTGCCCACGTTCACCCAGTTGGTCTGCACCAGGTATGAGCGTTTGCCCAGGGTGACGTTTGCCTTGGCACTACCGACGTCGAACGTGGTGCCGTACTTCCATGCGCACAGATCGGCGTTCTCATTGCCTCGTGCGTCGTACCAACCGTTGAGTGTTGGGTCGGTGACGGCCTCGTCGATCTCGTGGGCGATGACACTGACCATGGCGTCGGCCGCAGCATCGCCATTGGGCGACACCATCTGCGGTGTGCAGCCGCGCATTTTCGGGCCGGTGGGGTCGCCCACGAAGGAGTACTTGATGGCAGTCTGCGCCCCCTTCGCACCCACCTTGGTATAGGTGTGCCAACCGCAGTACTGGGTGAGGAACCCCTGCTTGTTCACGTCGCTGCTGGTGATCACCAGGTACACCCCATGAGGGTCAGTGGGCAGGGCGCCCTTGGAGAGCGTCGTAGTCACCACCGTGCGGATGCGCTCGTCGCTGAGGTTCTTCTTGCCCACCGAATAGGCATCGTTCACCTGGCCTGCCAGCACGACGGTGTTGGCCACAGTGGCTTTGGCGCGGTCGGGATAGGTGCTGTTGATGGCGAAGTATGGGGAGGCGAGGTTGCCGATGAAGTCGGTGATGATGGTTTGCCGCAGAGCTGCTTTGCTCCAGTCGCCGTACCACACGATGTACACGTTCACCGGGCCCACCATCACTGGGCCGCCGTGATACGCCATGGTGGAGGCACGGCGTGGTGCCTGCGAGACCTGCGAGATGAGCGGCAGCGAATGGATGGGCGGTGCCGATGAACCGGCGCCGGCGGGGCCCACGGGGGCGATGAATGGTGCGGCGATGCCGGCCGTGAGTACGGCAGCCGCGAGGAAACGACGGAACGATGGCACAGGAACTCCCTTGCTCGATTCGCATCTGGCGAGGGACCCGATGGGTCCGAGCGGGTGGCTTTGCCACCGATGGCCCGATGGATCGGGCGAAGGGGAACACTGCGGACGCTATCGACCCGGTGCGCGCTTGTAACGTCGAATCACAAGATCTGCCTACGGGCCGAACAAGGGGGTACCTCGTGGCCGATTCGGTGAAGTTCGGATGGCTGTCGCCGGTGATTGGTAACCGCTGGAGCGATCATCAGCCGATCGTGATCTACCAGGAGCAACACATCCTGCCCACTGCGCTTCAGCACTTCGATTCGCTCTGGATCGCTGACCACTTCTATGGCTTCGACGCCAAGACCGATCCGTTCATGGAG
The DNA here is from genome assembly GCA_037131575.1 of Actinomycetota bacterium. GTDB lineage: Bacteria > Actinomycetota > Acidimicrobiia > Acidimicrobiales > Ilumatobacteraceae > VFMC01. The sequence goes on along the minus strand of JBAXQV010000003.1, from coordinate 27,230 downwards.
GCCTGGACCACCATCACATGGCTGGCGGCAAAGTTCCCCGACGTCTTGCTCTGCCACCACGTGCTCGGCCACGGCTATCGCAACCCGGCGCTCACGGCGAAGATGGCAGCGACGTTGCAGGTGCTGTCGGGGAACCGCTTCATCCTCGGTATCGGTGCCGGCTGGCGCGACGACGAATACCGCGCCTACGGCTACGAGTTCCCGTCGGCAAGCGTTCGGTTCGCGCAACTCGAAGACCTCATCCACATCTGCCGGGCCATGTGGACTCAGCCACTCCCCAGTTATCAGGGCACCCACTTCTCGATCAGCGAGGCGGCCGCGCCCCCGTTGCCATCGGTGGTACCGCCGGTGTGCATCGGCGCATCGGGTGAACGGGTGGGCCTCCCCATGGTGGGCCGCCTGGCCGATATGTGGAACGGGTGGATGCACGACGAAGCGCAGTGGGTGCACAAGCGCGACATCGTGCACCGTTCCGCCGAGGCGGCTGGCCGCGACCCGGGTTCCATCGAGATCAGCCTCACCGTGGAACGGCCGTTACCCGCCACCGATGTCGATTCAGCGGTGCTGCGCGAGAAACTCGAACACCTCACCACGTTGGGCATCAGCCATTTCGTGATGGATTTCGGCCACCCGCAGTCGGTGGAGCCTGTGCTGCGTTTCGTCGAGCAGGTGCTGCAACCGATGCAGGCCGCTCGCCCGCACGCCTGAACGGGGTGAGTTCCACGGCGATGCCGCCGCTCGACACCGCGAACCGGTGCGCATGTTCCACGGGTTGGGCGGCGCGCAATGCGGTGTCGACGAGTCGGCGCGGGGCGATGACGGCACCGCGCCACTGAGGCGACCGGGCGATGAGCGCGGCTAGTTGCTGCCACGCCGGTGAACTGGCGCGCAGTCGCTCGCCGTAGGGCGGGTTGGTGATGATCCACCCTGGCCGTGTGCCGAGTTGCACGGCATCGGCCGCCATCACGGTGAACTGCACATCGTCGGCCACTCCGGCCCGAGCCGCGTTGGCGGCGGCGGCTGCAATGGCATGGGTCGAGATGTCGGAACCGGCAATGGGCGGTATGCGCTCGACGCGTTCGTCGTCGGCGCCGGCGATGAGGCGATCCCAGCGCACCTCCTCGGCCCGAGGCCAGTGCATGAAGGCGAAGCTGCGGTCGCGGCCGGGCGCGATGCGCCGGGCCATACAGGCCGCCTCGATGGCGATGGTGCCCGCTCCGCAGAACGGGTCGACGAGCGGGGCGCGCTTGGTCCACCCACTGGCCATCAGCAGCCCGGCAGCGAGGGTTTCGCGCAGCGGTGCATCGTCGACGGACGTGCGCCACCCACGGCGGTGCAGTGGTTCGCCCGACGAGTCGATGCTCACCGTGACGGTGTCGTGTTTGATGCGGATGCTCACCCGCTGGGTGGTGCCGGTGCCGACCCAGCGCGACAGCACCGCTGCGGCGCGCTCTTCGATGGCGCCGGTGTGGAACAGTTTCGACCCCGACGATGAGGCATTGAGTTCGAGCGTGGCATCAGTGGGCAGCCAAGGCTGCCAGTCGATACTGCGTAATCCCTGCTCGAAATCGCGCCAGCCGGCGGCGTGGAAACGAGCGATGCGCACCAGTACCCGGGTTGCGGTGCGGAGGTACAAGTTCGCCGCGCCCAATTGGGTGAAGGTGAGCGAGCAATCGACGCCGCCATGGTGGGGGCGAACATCGCGAGCACCGATCGCTTCGAGTTCGGTGGTGGTGAACGGTTCGAGCCCAGGGGCCACCACCACGTAGCACTCGAGCCGTTCTGTTGTGGGCGGCATGGTCAGGCCAGCCGGCCGTAGAACAGTTGTCGGGTGAGGTCGCTGAGTTGCATATCGGGTGCGGCTCCGTAGGTGAGCACAGCGTTGATGCGGCTACGGGCGCCGGCCACCGGTGCCACTCGGTGAATGGCGAGGTGCCCCTGGAACAGCGACAGCGTGCCGGCCTGCGGGTTGAGGCCGATGGGCGGGGTAGCGCTGGTGCCGGCAAGGAATGCGGCGACCCCGGCGTGGTTGGGGTCGGCGTGTGTGCGCATGGCGGGCCGGTAGTCGAACGCGCCGCCGTCGAGGGCAGGCTGCAACATCAGCGTGATCGAGAACTCGCTGTTGTCGAAGTGCCAACCCAATTCCTGACCCGGGTCGAAGATGGCGATCTCGAGCGCGTCGAGCGGGTCGGCACTGCGGTACAGCACGTCGCGCCCCAATGCCGCGGCCACGAACGCGAGCATCTCGGGCGATTCGTAGAGCACACGCAAGGGCAGGTCGGCCGGCAGTAGGTCGTAGGCGATGGCATGTTTCGACGAGTGCTGCACCATGGCCAGTGGGTCGTCGGGCTCGGCGTGTTGTGGCACCGGCTCGAAGTACACGTTGTGCACCTGGTCGCTCACCCATGCCTGGGGCACGAGTGCCTCGGCTGCAGCCAGCACCTGCTCCACAGCGTCGAGGCGCAGGAAGCCGTCGAGTTGGCACACTGCCGTTGCTGCAAGCTCGTCGCGACACTGCTGAACGAGGGCCGCGCCCTCGGGGCTGTCAAGCCGATGAATGGGGTATCGCTGAAGATCGACGATGTTGGCCAGGCCGATGTTCATCCGGTGATCCTGCCAGGTCGCACGCCCAACCCCAACGACGCGTCCACCACTGCGCCGTGCAGTGGCGCCGAGTACTGCGAGGCCAGGAAGACGATGAGCTGCGCGATTTCGGCAGGGTCGATGAGCCTGCCCTTGGGCAGCGCAGCCACGAATGCGTCGCGTTCGTCGCTGCCCAGCGGATCGAGTGTGCTCGATCGGAACATCGGGGTGTCGGTGGCGCCCGGGCACAGAGCGAACACATCGATGGGGGAATCGACCAGTTCGGCGGCGAGCTGGCGGGTGAGGTGAGCCACTGCCGCTTTCGACATACCGTCCGACATGCGGAACCCCGGGAAGACCTGCACACCACCGCCCACCGACGAGATGTTCACGATCTTGGCGGGGGCGCCGGCACCGTGGGCCAGAAAGGTTTGGCACATCTTCAACGTGCCGTCGGCATTGATGGCGAACATGGCCGAATCCTGAAGCGCTGGGTCGGTGGCGAAGGCGGCCACAGTGGCGGTGCCCACTGCGGCGTTGTTCACCAGGATGTCGACATGGCCCCAGCGGGCGAACACCTCGGCCACGCACGCACGGATCGACTCGATGTGGGCCAGGTCGAGCGCATGGGTGGACGCCTCCACCGGCAACGTTGCGGCGGCCGCGGCGGCCGCCTCGGGCGATTCGTGCCCGCGGGCGTAGGTGAAGGCCACGTGCACACCGTGCACAGCGAGGGCTTGCACGGTGGCCCAGCCGATGCCGCCCATGCCGCCGGTGACCAAGGCCACCCGCCCGGTGAGGCTTGGTCGGCAATCGATGACAGTTGTGGGCGGTAGAGGTGTGGTGTTCATGGTCGGCGTCTCACCCCCGACGGTATCGGGCGCGGCTCGACTCGCTGCCCGCCCGCCTGTGCGAACTAGACCATGTGCATGAGCAGCACCGACGGCAATACCGCCCCCGCGTCCACCGACGACTACGTCGCCATCCAGCGCCTCATCCACCGGTACGCCGACGCGGTGATCCACCGCAACGGTGTGCAGTGGGCCAGCACCTGGGCCGACGACGCATCGTGGGATCTCGGCCGCGGTCGCCTGGTGGAGGGCCGCGAGGCCATCGTGCAACTCTGGTACGGCGCGATGAAAGGCATGCACGCCGTGGTGCAGGTGGTGCACAGCGGTGAGGTGCACTACGCCGGGTCGACCGATCGGGCCGCTGGCCGTTGGTACATCAACGAGTGGTACCGCCGCGCCGATGGCACCAACGGCATGCTGCTCGCGCACTACGACGACGAGTACGTGAAGGTCGACGGGCAGTGGTTGTTCGCCCGCCGGTTCCTGCGGAGCCACTACGGCGGTGCGCCCGACCTGACGGCCGACTTCACCAACAGCCATGCGGCACTGGTGGAGCGCGGCGAACCCTCCGACGTCTGAGCGCACCTTCATGCTCGATTCGTTCGCCCCCGACTGGCTCACTGCGCCGTGGCTCAGCGGTGTGCTCGGCCACGAGGTGGCATCGTTCACCGCCACCCGCATCGGCGACGGCTTGGTGGGCATGAACCTGCGGCTCTCGCTCGGCTACGCCGGTGGCGCCGATGGTGCGCCGGCCACGTTGGTGGTGAAGTTGCCGTCGCCCGATGCCACGAGCCGGGCCACCGGTATCGCGTTGCGCAACTACGAACGCGAAGTGCTGTTCTACCGCGACCTCGCTGCCACCATCGATCTACGCGTCGCGGCCTGCCATCATCTCGACTGGGAGCCGCACACCGGCGATTTCGTGCTGGTACTCGAAGACCTCGCCCCGGGCGCCCAGGGCAACCAGCTCACCGGGTGCACCGTGCCCCAGGCGCGCACCGCTGTGATGGAGTTGGCCGGGTTGCATGGGCCGCGTTGGGCCGACCCTGCACTCGACGATCTCGAGTGGTTGAGCCGCCGCACCTCGGCCGACGACACGGCGCGCCTGGTCGAGTACTGGGCGATGTTCATGCCCGGGTTCCTCGCCACATACACCCGGCATCTGTCGCCCGAGGCGCTCGACCTGCTCGCTCGGTTCGGGCCGCGGCTTGCCGACTGGGTGGATGGACGCGAGGGGCCATTCACCCTGCTGCACGGCGACTACCGCCTCGACAACCTCATGTTCGCCACGCCGCAGGGCGGGTACCCGGTGGCGGCGGTCGATTGGCAAACACCCGGTCACGGCCCGGCGCTCAGCGATGTGAGCTACTTCATGGGTGCAGGCCTGCTACCGCCCGAGCGTCGCGCGGTGGAGCGCGAGTTCGTGCATGCCTACGGTGAACAACTAGCTGGCTACGGGGTGCACGCCGATGACGACTGGTTGTGGCAGCAGTACCGCCGCGAAGCCTTCGCTGGTGTGGTGATGACGGTGGTGGCATCGCAGTTGGTCGGGGCGAGCGACCGCAGCGAAGCGCTGTTCACCGCCATGGGTAGCAGGCACCTCCAGCACGCGCTCGACCTCGACGCTCTCGCGGTCATCTGATACCAGGCGACGCACCGATGAGCTACGACCTTCCTGACTTCCACATTCCCCATGCCGAGAAGATCGAGTGGATGATCGAGACCAACGGCTGGGCTCTCGAACCCGTTCCGGCACGGGTGGACACCGACCCGCCGGTGCCGGGCTACTCGTACACCATCGGGTTCCCCGCGGCGTTCGGATTCCCCGAAGTGCTGGTGTTCGGCCTCACCCCGGTGGCGGCACGCGGGCTGCTCGACCTGGTGGCCGAACTACTGCGCGGAGGCACCGAAATACCGGTGGGTGTGGAGTTGGTGGGGTTGTTCGACAACGATCTGCGCTGCGTCTTCGCCCCGATCGACGTGGAGGTGTGGGGCGAACTCACGGCCACGGCAACAGCCTGGTACCGGGGGAGCGGCTATGCGCTGGTGCAATTGCTGTGGCCCGACCGCAACGGGTTCCTCCCCACCGAGGCCGGGTTCGACCAGCGAGTGCGCACGGCGCAGCCCGTGGTGGGCGAGTTCGGCTGAGCGTTGTCTCAGAGTGCGAGCGTGCGCACTTCGTTGAGTTCGCGCACGAGTTGGTCGAGTGCTGCGGTGTCGCGGGCCAGCAGTTGCTGGGTCCGCGGGGCGGGGAAGTGTGCAGCGGTGATGAGCTCGTCGAACTCTGCAGCGGGTGCATCGAGCACCACCCGCAAAGCCAACGTGAGTGCCGCTTCGGGGTTGGCGTCGTAGGAGGTGAGCAGTGTCTCCACAGCGTGCTTTCCGAGCCGGCGACGTTCGCTCACGGTGATCAAGGGTATCGCTGGGTCACCGCTGCTTGGTACGGTCGGGGTTGGCGCAACGCGCCATCGTTTGCTGCAGAGGGGGACCTGCGATGACTGATACCGATACCAACGCGACCAATTGGAACCTGGCCGACATTTTCGAGGCGGTGGCTCGGCGAGTGCCGAACCATCCGTGCCAGATCATCGGCGACCGGGTGATCACCTGGGGCGAGTTCGACCGGCGCGCCAACGCGCTCGGGGCAGCGTTCGTCGAAGCCGGGCTGGGGCACCAGAGCAAGGTCGCGTGCTATCTCTACAACGGCCCCGAGTACCTCGAAACGATGGTGGCCGCGTTCAAGGTGGCCATGGCACCGGTGAACACCAACTATCGCTACGGCCCCGACGAAGTGACCTACCTGTTCGACAACGCCGATGCCGAGGCCGTGGTGTTCCACGCCTGTTTCACCGATGTGGTCGAGCAGGTTCGCCCCAACTTGGGCAAGGTTCGGCGCTGGTTCGTGGTGGCCGATGAAACGGGTAGCGGCCCCGAGTGGGCCACACCGTATGAAGCGGTGGTGGCAACCGGCGCCGATACCCCGGCGATGGGTTGGGGGCGCAGCGGTGACGATCTGTTGCTGCTCTACACCGGTGGCACCACGGGGATGCCCAAGGGTGTGATGTGGCGCCAAGACGATCTGTTCAACGTGCTCGGCGCGGGCGGTAACGCCATCGCCGGCACCGCCCCCGCCGCCGACATCGACGAGTTGGTGGCTCGCATCGACCCCAACGCGTCGCTGCCGGTGATGCTGGTGGCCTGCCCGCTCATGCACGGCACCGGGCAGTTCACGGCGCTCAACAACCTGGCAGCCGGTGGCGCTGTGGTGAGCCTGGTGAACCGCAAGTTCAGCGTGGAGGAACTGTTCAGCACCATCGAGCAGCGCCGTGTCACCAGCCTTGTCATCGTCGGGCAGGCCTTCGCCGGCCCGATGCTCGACCTGCTCGATGCCCAGCCCGGCGCGCACGACCTGTCGAGTCTGGCCCTCATTGCGTCGTCGGGCGTGATGTGGAGCCACGACAACAAGGCCGGCCTGTTGCGCCATCTCCCGCAGGTGGTGTTGTTCGACTCGTTCGGGTCGTCGGAGGCCGTGGGCATGGGTGGTTCGGTGTCGGCTGCCGGCGCAGCGCAAGAGACCGCCAAGTTCGCCCTGGGCGCCAGCTGTGCCGTGTTCAACGCCGACGGGCAGCGTGTCGCGCCCGGTTCGGGGGAACAGGGCATGGTGGCCGTGGGTGGGTTCATCCCGCTCGGGTACTACAAGGACGAAGTGAAGAGCGCGGCCACGTTCCGCATCTTCGAAGGCCGCCGTTGGAGCGTGCCGGGCGACTTCGCCGAGGTGAACGCCGACGGTTCGCTGAAGCTGCTCGGGCGTGGCTCGGTGTGCATCAACACCGGTGGCGAGAAGGTGTTCCCCGAAGAGGTGGAAGAGGCGTTGAAGACGCACCGTGGTGTGCGCGATGCGGTGGCCGTGGGCCTGCCCGACCCTCGCTTCGGCGAAACCATCTGTGCCGTGGTGGAAGCCGAACCGGGCGCCACCGTCACCCTGGCCGAACTCAGCGACCATGTGAAGCAGCACCTCGCTGCCTACAAGGCGCCCCGTCAGTTGGTGGTGGTGCCCACCATCGGGCGGGCCCCCAACGGCAAAGTCGACTACAAGCGCCTGAAGGGTGTGGCCATCGACCAGCTCGGTGTGGGTAACGGCGGTATCGCCTGATGCCAGCCTCCCATCTGCAGGCGCTGCTCGATGCGGGCGAGAGCGTGCTGATGCCCGGCGTCTGGGACCCGCTCACAGCAAAGTTGTCGGCTGATGCCGGGTTCTCCACCGTGTTCCTGTCGGGTTACTGCGTGAGCGGCACGTTGCTCGGCGCCCCCGATTTCGGGTTGCTCACCCAGACCGAGATGGCCGAGGTGGCCCGGCGCGTGTGCAGCGCTGTGCCGGGCACCAACGTGGTGGTCGATGCCGACACGGGGTACGGCAACCCCATCAACACCATTCGCACCGTCGAACTGTGGGAACACGCTGGCGCCTCGGGCATGTTCCTCGAAGACCAGGTGTGGCCCAAGCGGTGCGGGCACATGGCGGGCAAGCAGGTGGTCGAGCGCGCCGATTGGTTGGCGAAGCTGAAGGCGGCCTGCGACCATCGCACTGCACTGCACATCACGGCGCGCACCGATGCCCGCGCTGCCATCGGCCTCACCGAAGCCATCGAGCGCGGCAAGATGGCCCGCGACGTGGGCGTTGACGCGGTGTTCGTGGAGGCCCCCGAAACCATTGCCGAACTCGAACAGATCGCCTCCGCCCTGGGCGACGTGGTGCTGGTGGCGAACATGGTGGAAACGGGGCGTACCCCGTTGCTCACCCCGGCCGAGTTGGCCGACCTCGGGTTCCGGCTCATCGTGTCACCGCTGTCGTTGCTGTTCAGTGCAGTACAGGCGATGCAGCAGTCGCTGGCTCAGTTGGCGGCGGAAGGCAGTTTGCGCAACCACCTCGACCGCTTGGTCGACTTCGACACGTTCGGGCGCATCGTGGGCCTTGGCGAACTGTTCGACATCGAACAGCGATACCGCTGAGGGCCGCTGCTACAGTTGGAAGCGCATTGCGAGAGGCCTTCGGGCCCGGCAACCTGGGTTACGCCCCAAGGTGCCAGCCGTGCACCACACCGCACTCGTGCGGGCCGGTGTACGGGATGTGGTCGAGCGATCGACAACGAAAGCGTCTCGCTGTGCGATCGGTCTCACCCACCCGAACCAGTGCGCGAAAGGAGCAACCATGGCGAACCCTCTGCCGGTGTCGGGCGCGTGGCATCCCGCGCACGGCCCAGGGCATCGGCAGTTCCTGCTGTTTCCGCACGATCGTCCGTTCGCGCTCGACGGTGGCGTGGTGTTGCGCGATGTCACCGTGGCCTACGAAACCTGGGGTGAGCTGAACGCCGACGCATCGAATGCGGTGTTGGTGTGCCATGCCTGGACCGGCGACAGCCACGTGGCCGGCCCATCGGGGCGCGGCCATTCCGCGGCTGGGTGGTGGGACGACATCGTCGGGCCCGGCAAAGCCATCGACACCGACCGGTGGTTCGTGGTGTGTGCCAATGTGCTCGGTGGTTGCCAGGGCTCCACCGGCCCAGCCTCACCGCACCCGCTCGACGGTCGCCCCTATGGCAGTCGCTTTCCGGTGGTCACCATCCGCGACATGGTGCGCGCCCAGGCGCGCCTGGCCACCCACCTCGGGGTCGATGTGTGGCATGCCGTCATCGGCGGCTCGATGGGTGGCATGCAGGTGCTCGAATGGGCGCTCACCTTCCCGCAACGAGTGCGCTCGATCGTGCCCATCGCCACCTGCGCCCAGGCCACGGCCCAGCAGATCGCGTGGGGTGCCATCGGCAGGCGTGTCATTCGGCTCGACCCGCGCTGGAACGGGGGCGACTACTACGACGCCGCTCCGGGCGAGGGGCCAGCCGAGGGGTTGGCTGTGGCGCGCATGATCGCCCAGGTCACCTTCCGCAGCGACAATGTGTTCACCGACAAGTTCGGGCGCGACCTCGCCGACGGCAACGAGTTGAACACCTCGCTCGACCTGTGGCAGCGCTTCGAGGTGGAGCGTTACCTCGAGTATCACGGCGAAAAGTTGGTGCAACGTTTCGACACCAACAGCTACCTCGTCATCGGTAAGGCCATGGATCTGCACGATGTGGGTCGCGGTCGCGGCGGGCTCGAGGCAGCCATGGCCCGGGTACGGGTGCCGTCGTTGAGCGTGGGTATCTGGAGTGACATCTTGTACCCCAGCTATCAACAGCGCCAGATCCGCGATCTGCTCACGGCCAGCCCGTCGAGCGACTACGTTGAAATCGACTCACCGCACGGCCACGATGCTTTCCTCATCGAGGCCGACCAGCTCGGCCCGCATCTCGAGCGGTTCTTGCACTCGGTATAGGCCGGTCTCGCTCAAGGCTGGATTGTTCAGGGCTGGCTTGGCGAGGCGATGTGTTGGCTGAGTGTCGCCACGGCGCGGCTACGCGCGGGCATCCGCAACGTGAGCAGTGCCGGCGTTCCATCGTCGGTCGACCCGCGCAGTACGAACACGGCCTTGCCGCGCGGAGGTTCGGGCGAGCGGTGCTGTACCTGCCAGAACGATGTCGATCGCCCGAGGAGCTTCTTCTGGTCAACTCGCACCTGCCCCGCCGTGAGCAGTGTCACTCGCGTTTCGCGCCAGCGTGACAGTGGGTCGCCAAAGGTGTTCATCATCTGGCCGGCACAGAGAAAGCGCTCACCATCTTTCGACACCCAGTGGGGTTCCATGCGGTACGCCACCCAGCCCAGGCCTACGCAGAGCCCTACCGAAAGAAGTGCCCACAACGTGTCCATCTCCTACAGCATGCCCGATCGCTGCTCGTGAGGCGTGCTGGTGCGCGAGACTGCACACGTGAGCGGTGCGGAGATGATGTCGAACGGTCTGATGGGCGCGGTGCGCATTGGTGCAAACGTTGCAGCCGACCTCAGTGACCATGGTGCCGATCGGCGGATCTACCTGGTCGTGGCGGGCCTGGTGGTACTTGGTATCGGCATGACTGCGGCCACGGTGTGGTGGTGGCGCACCACCCGCCCCGAGGCCCCGGCCCTTGGCCCGCTCGAGGTGATGAGCGACAAGCAGTGGCGGACTGCCAGCGATGCCGAACAACAGCGACTGTTGGCCGAGCACCGGCCGGCAGGTGCACCCGCGCCGGTCGACCAGGTCGATCACGGTGAGCCGATCGATCTCGGCGAGCACGCCGCTCAGGAGCCCACGAGCTTCGACGACCTTCGAGAAGAACCCGTCGAGAGCTCCCTCGGCGTGGTTGATGCCATCATCGCGTTGCCGCCTCCGCCCCCTCCGGCATCGGCGGTCGGGCAGGTGCTGATGCCCATCGACGACTCAGGGCGCCTGCGGCGCGAAATCACCTGGCCGAAAGAGGATTGACCTAGGTCGGGCACGCTGCGGGGGATACTGTGGCGGGCATGGCTGGAGCCTTGGATGTTGATGCAATGTTGGCCCGTTTCCGCGAGCGCGCGACGGCCGTGAAGAAGCGGCCATTGCCGCCGGTTGCAGGCGACGAGCGCCGCGCGTTTCTCGAGCAGGCCAACACCGACTTCATGGACTACGCCATCATCGGCGATGCCACCGCGTCGCTCGACAACGGCATCCTCACGCTCACCGTCGATCTGCGCCCGGCCGACCAACGCTCGTGACCGAACGCCCCGCCAGGGCGGAAGTTGCCCTGGCCGCTGCAACGGTGGCAGTGCTGGCCTGGTCGTTCGGGCCCATCATCGTGCGCACCGTCGGGGTGTCGACCCCCACGGTGGTGTTCTGGCGCATGTGGCTTGCGCAACCGGTGATGATCGGTGCGGCCTATGTGGCGGGTGGGCGACTGTCGTTGCCGCTGCTCCGTCGAGCGTTCCTACCGGGGGTGTTGTTCGGGTTGTCGATCATCACCGGGTTCGCCTCGTACAAGACCACGTCGGTGGCCAACGCCACGCTCATCGCCAACCTGCAGCCGGCATTGGTGCTGTTCGTGGCACCAAAACTGTTCGGCGAGCGCATCAGCAAGCGCCAGATCTCCCTCGCCGTGGCCGCATTCGGTGGCATTCTGCTGGTGGTGTTCGGCGCAGCATCGTCGTCGGGGGCCGCGCTTCGGGGCGACCTGCTGGCAGCCGCCAATCTGGTGATCTTCACTGTCTACTTCGTGCGCATGAAGCAGATCCGCAACGACGGTGTGCATGCGTACTCGCTCATCGCCTCGGTGTTCTTGGTGGGTGCCCTCACGGTGACCCCATGGTCGGTGCTGGCCAGCCACGACCTCGGTTCGGTGAACCTCCGTGGGTACGCGTTCTTGCTGCTCATGGTGCTCGGCCCCGGGTTGCTGGGCCATGGCACGATGACCTGGGCCCAGCGACACCTCGACATCACCGTGGCATCGATGCTCACGCTGCTCAGCCCCGTGTTGTCGACCATCTGGGCCTGGGCCATCTACGCCGAGGTCCTGGCCCCGGTGCAAGCCCTCGGGGCGGTGGTGGTGTTGGGAGCGCTGGCCGGCATCGTGGTCGACGCACGACGAGATTCGGTAGAGCTGGAAGCTGCCTTGTCCGGTGTGGCGGAGTGACTGCTAAACTGACATCTGCAATTGCGGATGTGGCTCAGTTGGTAGAGCATCACCTTGCCAAGGTGAGGGTCGCGAGTTCGAATCTCGTCATCCGCTCCAGTTGACGAAACCCCGGTGCTTCGGCCCGGGGTTTCGCCGTTTTCAGCGGGCTGGTTCGGCGAGCGGGGAGAACACCTCGCCGATTGCGTGGCCGGCTTCGAGAGGATGCCGCAGCGGTTGGCTGAGGTCGACGCTGTACACACTGCGTCGGCCCACCTTCTCGCGGGCCACATAGCCGCCGTCGACGAGGTCTTGCACGATGCGGTGCGCTGCTCGTTCGCCGATACCCACCAGGTCGGCGATTTCGGCGAGGCGGATATCGGGGTTCTGGGCGATGCACACCAACACATGGCCGTGGTTGGTGAGGAAGGTCCACGAGGCGCGGGCTGATTCGGAGGGAGGTTTGGCGGCGGTTGCCATACCCGCAGTCTAGGAATCCTTCTTCCGTAGTTGCCTTGGTTCAGAAACCATGCTATAAATAACATGTTATTCAGAACCTACGTCAACAGGAGATCGCGATGCACATTCACGCCGTCGACATCGACATCGCCATCGACGGCAGTTCTCCCGAGATCTACTCGGGCGTCTGCCGTACGGTGGGAACCAGCCCGCTGAGCCTCAAGTCGGTGAAGCCGGAAGCGCCCGGTCTCTGGCGCTGTCGCTTCGTGCTGATGCGCCCCGACCTCGTGGTGGGCTACCGCAGCGTCGTCGAGATGCAGAGCCGCCTCGCCGATGTGTACGACATCGTGCGCGTCGCCTGCGTTGTCGAGCCCCAGGCCGCCTGATTCTCCGTTATCACCCCAACCATCACAAGGAGTACCTCATGAGCAAGCACCGCGTCACCCTCATCCCCGGCGACGGCATCGGCCCCGAATGCGTCAACGCGGCCGTCGACATCATCAATGCCACCGGCGTCGAGATCGAGTGGATCGAACGGCACGCCGGCGAGCGTGTGTTCGCAGAAGGCATCGCCTCGGGCGTTCGGCCCGACACCATCGATTCCATCAACGACACCCGCTTGGTGTTGAAGGGACCTCTCGGTACCCCGGTGGGCTATGGCGAGAAGTCGGCCAACGTCACGCTGCGCAAACTGTTCGAGACCTACGCCAACATTCGTCCAGTGCGCGAGTTGCCCGGGGTACACACCCCGTACTCGGGCCGTGGCATCGACCTGGTGGTGGTGCGCGAAAACGTGGAAGACCTGTACGCCGGTATCGAGCACATGCAAACCCCCGATGTGGCGCAGTGCCTGAAGCTCATCAGTGCCAAGGGTTCCGAGAAGATCATCCGTCTGGCATTCGAGTTCGCCCGTTCCGAGGGTCGCAAGTCAGTGGCCTGCGCCACGAAGTCGAACATCATGAAACTCACCGAAGGCGAAATGAAGCGCACGTTCGAGCGCATCGCCCCCGAGTACCCCGAGATCGAGGCGTGGCACGTCATCATCGACAACTGCGCGCATCAGCTGGTGAAGAAGCCCGAACAGTTCGATGTGATCGTCACCACCAACATGAATGGCGACATCATCAGCGACCTCACCTCGGCGTTGGTGGGTGGCCTCGGGTTCGCCCCGTCGGCCAACCTCGGCAGCGATGTGGCGATCTTCGAAGCGGTGCATGGTTCGGCTCCGAAGTACGCCGGCAAGAACGTCATCAACCCCACCGCGGTGGTGCTGTCGGGCATGATGATGTTGAAGCACCTCGGCGAGTTCGAGGCGGCCGAAGCTGTGGAGCACGCCGTGTTGGTGACGCTCGGCCAGGGCAAGCTCACCGGCGATGTGGTGGGCTACGACCGCGGTGTTTCCACGTCCGACTACACCAAGGCAGTCATGGAGAACCTCGGTCAGCGCGCCGAAGGTTGGAAGGTGCGTTCGGCCAGCCCCATCAAGCTGCCCAAGCTGTCGCGCGACCAGGTGTTCCGCCCCGCCACCACCAAAGAAGTGGTGGGCGGCGACATCTTCGTCGAGAGCTCGCTCGTGCCCGCAGTGCTGGGGCCATCGCTCGAGACCATCGCCGCCGAGTCGCGGCTGCGGTTGAAGATGATCTCGAACCGGGGCACCAAGGTGTACCCCGAAGGCAACCCCAACATCGACTGCGTGAGTCACCATCGCTGTCGGTTCGTGGCTCGCGAAGGCGAAGCCATCACGTTCGCCGATGTGCTGGCCCTCGCCGAGAAGGTGAACGCCACCCACGAGGTGTGTCACATCGAGCGTCTGCTGGTCATCGACGGCGCCCCCGGCTTCACCAAGGCGCAGGGCGAAGACTGACGGGTCGCCTCGGCAGACGAGTTCGCGGCTGGGGCTGCTGCATCAGCGGCCCCAGCCGTCGCTTGCATGGCTAGTGGCAATCCTGCGACTAGATTCCTCGCCTGAACGGCCGTTCAGGATCGGGGGTGACTGCCGTGGACGACACTCGAGCACAACCGGGCGGCGGTCGAATCGACCTGCGCGATCTGTCGAAGTGGTACGGCGAGCAGCAGGTGCTCGAATCGATCGACCTCACCATCGAGGCGGGCGAGTTCTTTTCACTGCTCGGGCCCTCGGGATGCGGTAAGACCACCACCTTGCGCCTCATCGGCGGGTTCGAAGACATCGAGCACGGTTCGGTACACATCGACGGCGCCGACATGCGCGGCGTGCCCCCCGAGCAGCGGCCGGTGAACACCGTGTTCCAGAGCTACGCGCTGTTCCCGCACATGACCGTGGCCGACAATGTGGCATTCGGGCTGCGCTTCCAAGATGTACCCAAGGCCGATCGGCAACGACGGGTGGGGGAGGCGCTCGAACTGGTGCGGATGACCGGCTTCGAGACGCGGCGACCGCATCAACTCTCGGGTGGCCAGCAACAGCGCGTGGCGTTGGCTCGCTCGTTGGTGCTGCGTCCGAAGGTGTTGTTGCTCGACGAACCGCTCGGCGCGCTCGACGCCAAGTTGCGGCGAACCTTGCAACTCGAACTGCGCACCCTGCACCGTGAGGTCGGTATCACGTTCGTGTACGTCACCCACGACCAGGAGGAGGCGCTCACCATGAGCGATCGACTGGCGGTCATGCGTGCCGGTCGGATCGAGCAGGTGGGGGCACCACGCGATGTGTACGACGAGCCGGCCAGTGCGTATGTGGCCGATTTCCTGGGCCTTGCCAACCTGGTGCCCGCCACCGTGACGGCTCCTGATGAAGTGGAAGCGTTCGGTGTTCGTCGCCCAGTGGCCACCGGTGACCTTGCTGCGGGCGAGGCGTGCTCATTGCTCATCCGGCCTGAACGATTGCGGGTGCTCGCAGCGGGGCAGGGTCAACTCGACGCAGTGGTCGAGCAGGTGGTGTTCGCTGGCGCAGTGACCCATCTGCACCTGCGTGTGGGCGAGCAGATGTTGCAAGCAGTGCTGTCGAACGACGGCACGGGCCTGCCCGGCGGCATCGGTGATGATGTGGGACTGGTGCTGGGCCACGACGCGCTGCGGGTGCTACCGAACTAGCCCTTGACATACATACTCAGTATCTATATACTGAGTATGTATGAGTATCCGTGAAGGTCTCTTGGCGTTGCTGCACGACGGGCCGCGCCACGGCTATCAGTTGAAGACCGAGTTCGAGGCCGCCACCGGTGGTGTGTGGCCGCTCAACGTCGGTCAGGTGTACACCACGCTCGATCGCCTCGAGCGCGACGGCATGGTGCACGCCCACGAGGCGAACGGCATCAGCGCCGCCGGCGTCGATACCGGTAGGGCAGGGCAGCGCACCTACGCCCTCACCCCGGCCGGCGAGGCCGAACTGAAGGCCTGGTTCACGACGACGGCACCGGAAGGCCCCCCGCCGCGCGACGAATTGATGCTGAAGGTGCTGATGGCTGTAGGAGTCGGCCGCGCGCAGGCGGTGCAGGTGGTCACCCGTCAGCGCACCGTGCTGCTGGCCCACCTGCAGCGAGTACGGCGCGAACGAGCAGGTGCCGACGGCGACCTGGCGGCGCGTCTGGTCACTGAGGCGTTGGTTGCCCGCGCCGAGGCCGACCTGCGCTGGCTCGACAGCTGCGAAACCCACCTGCTCGCCGATCGGCGCAGACGATGAACGACACCCAACCGACGCACGACCGGAGGACAACGCCCACCATGGACAACACCAACACACCAGCAATCGAGTTCGTCGACGTCGTGAAGCGCTTCGGCGCCGGCGCAACCGAGGTGCGCGCCCTGCGCGGCGTTTCGCTCGATGTGGCCCCGGGGGAATTGGTCGCCGTGATGGGCCCGAGCGGGTGCGGCAAGAGCACGCTCCTCCACGTTGCCGGCGGCCTCGAACAGGTCGATGCCGGTCGGGTGCGACTGCAAGGACGCGACTTGGGCGACCTGGGCGCCACCGACCTGGCAGCGTTGCGGCGGCGTGAGGTGTCGTTCGTGTTCCAGCGACTGAACCTGTTGGCATCGCTCACCGCCCTCGAGAACGTGTCGTTGCCGCTCGAACTCGACGGGGTCGGTGCCCGTGAGGCACGCGGCCGGGCCCGTGAGGCGCTAGCAGCAGTTGGGCTCGACGGCGATTCGATCGGCCGCCTCGACCGCTATCCGGACGAGTTCTCGGGTGGCCAGCAGCAGCGCATCGCCATCGCCCGGGCCATCGTCGGTCGGCAGCGGGTGTTGCTGTGCGACGAGCCGACCGGCGCGCTCGACGTGGCCACCGCCGACACTGTGGTCGAGTTGTTGGCCGGTCTGCCGCAGCGCTTCGGCACCACGGTGGTGCTGGTCACCCACGAGCCGCGGTTCGCGAGTTGGGCGGATCGGGTGGTGTTCCTGCGCGATGGTCAGATCGTCGACCAGACACCGTCGCTGCTCGGCACCGGCCTGTCGGCCGAGGTGTCGTCATGACCCTGCTGGCCGAACCGCCGGCGGCCCCAGCACCGCAACAGTTGCTGCCGTCGGCGGGTGCGACGTCGTCGCTCGCCCGGTGGCGGGTGGCGGCGCGCCTGGCGCGACGCGAGGTGCGCCGTCGGCCCGGCCGCGCCGTGCTGGTCGTGCTGTTGGTGGCGGTTCCGGTGGCGGCGCTGATGTTCGGAGCGGCGTTCGCTCGCACCGAACAGACGGTGGGTGCGCTCGACCGGTTCGGGCAGGCCGAGGTGCGCATCGACACCTACCAGGACGCCAGCGCCCTCGGCCGACTGGTCCCGGACGGCCTACCCAGCGCATCGTGGGTGGAGGCCAGCTTGCCACTGCGCAGTGCCTCAGTGCCCGGCCGAGAAACCTTCTTCACCGACGTACTGACGGTCGACCTCGCCGACCCACTGGCGAACGGAGTGGCCCACGTCATCGACGGTCGAGCCCCGACCGGGGCCGTTGAGGCGGCCGTGTCGCGTAGGTTCGCCGACTTTGTCGGCATCGAGGTGGGCGACGAACTGACGCTCGCTCATCCGGCGCAGACGTTCACCGTGGTGGGTCTGCTCGCCACCTCGCGCTCGCAATACAACGCGCTCGTCGTGGCGCCGGGGTTCGACATGGGGGCGGTGCGCCCTGGGATGCTCAGGGGAGTGGTGCTGGTGGGCGAACGCGGTGACCACACGGCGCTCGGGCGGGTGCTGGCGATGCCGAACGGCAACAATCCGACCTCCACATACACTGACGCTGCGAGCTACCAGCCGTCGCTCACATTGTTCGTCTGGATCGCAGTGGCGATGTTCCTGTCGATGGTGGGCATCGTCATCGCCGCGGCGTTCGCGGTGAGCGGACGTCGTCAGCTGGTATCGATCGGGCAGTTGAGCGCGGCCGGCTCCGACCCGTCGGTGCTGCGCCGCTTCCTGGCGCTGCAGGGCACCTGGCTCGGCCTGCTGGGCGCGGTCACCGGATTCTCGATGGCCGCGGCGCTCGTCGCCGTGCTGCGGGTGCCGGTGTTCGGTGGTCGGGCCGTGGTGCACACCAGCGACTGGGCGGTCATCGCTGTCATGGCGGTGATGGTTGCCACCCTGGCGGCGGTTCTGCCGGTGAGGTCGTTGGCGACGATGTCGCCGCTCACGGCACTCGGCGGGCGCCAACCGGTGAAGCCGGTGCGTGCCAGGGCGGTGCGGGCCGGTGCAGCGCTCGCCGCGGGAGGACTGGTGGCGATGGTGGCCGCGACGGCGATCGCGTCGGCATCATCGGGCATCGGTGATGCTGCGCTGACGTGGCTCGTGCTGCTCGGCGCAGTCGGGAGCGTGGCGCTGTTGGCGGGCGTGGTGCTGCTGTGCCCGCTGGTGGTGGCCGGGGCAATGGCGTTGCTGCGCCCCGTCGGCGGCAGCATGCGGCTGGCAGCCCGCGAACTCGACCGGCACCGTGCCCGTTCGGGCGCGCTGGTGGCCTCGATCGCGGTGATCGGTGCAGCAGCATTCGCCGTCGGTTCGGTCGTCGAGTACAGCGCGTCCAACGCGTCGTGGCAGAGTGGGCTCGATCGTTCGGTGATCGGTGTCCAGGCCTACGACCAGCCGAGCGGACGCTCGATCGACCCCGAGGACGTCCGACCCGATGTGCGTGCAGAGGTGGAGGCCGTGGTGGGTCCGCTCGCCTGGTGGCGGGCGGAGTGGGTGACGCTCCCGAGCGCCGTCGGCACCACCAATACCGTGGTCTCCGAAGCTGAACTGGCGACGTTCGAGACGCTCGAGGCAGCACGATTCGACACCGGGACGATCGAGCGCATCGTCGCCTCGCCGGTGGCCGTGGTGCAGGCAAGTCCGCGGGCAGCGGTGCAACGGCGATTCGTCGATGACCTCGCCGCTTCGCTCGGTGTGGATCCGGCGCAGGTGCTGGTGGTACCCGATCCGTTCGCCGAGGAGTGGTCGGGTAAGGAGGTGCCGCGGTTGGAGGTGAGCCACGTCTACATCGCACCCGACCTGGCCGACGGCCTCGGGCTCGAACGCTCGTGGATCAAGCTGAGCGGTCGTAGCGACCGGCCGTTCACCCGGGATGAGATCGATCGGCTGTCGAACCAGGTCGTCGGCGTGCCAGAGGGGCAGTACTTCGTCGACGTGCCGGGCTCGGGTGCCGACGGCGTGCTTTCGCTCTCCACTCCCACCACGGTCAACCCCTTCAGTATGTGGGCCCGTTGGCTACTCATCGGCGGCGTCAGCCTGCTGGTGGCGATGGTTGTGGCGCTCGGTCTGGCCCTGTGGGCAGCCGAAGGCCGCGACGAGCGCACCACGCTGAACGTGCTCGGCGCCGGCCCCACCGTGGCCGCCGGGGTGGTGGCGAGGAAGGCGTTGCTGCTGGCCGCGATCGGTGGTGTGCTGGCGCTGCCGCTGGGCTACGGCACGCTGGTGCTGCTCGCCAGGGCAGCGTCAAGTGACAGTACCTCCACGTCGGTCCCGTTCCCGTGGGCGGTGGCGCTGGCGGTGATGCTGGTCATCCCGATCGTCATCGCCGCAGCGAGCGGAGGGCTGAGCCTGGCGGCACAGCACCGGACCCGTCGTCTCGTGCGCCCCGGCCAACTCGACTGACGCCGCCCGGGCCTAACGGCCTAGCGCCATCCGGTATCGGCCGAGGAAGCTCACCACGAGTTCGTCTTTCGGGCTGAGCATGCCGTGGGTGAACTTGCTCGAGGCGACACCTCGCTGCACCATCTCGCACACGGCGTAGTCCTGTGCCGCCACCAGTTCGCTGAAGTCGACCACCTCGGCCGGGTCGAACCCCGGGGATGCGATGGTGCTGGGCGCAAAGAGGTACTCGGTGTGCACGGTGGTCTGGGTGGGGCTGTTGGGGTGCAGGATCGACACGATGGCACTGGTACCGGTGATGTCGACGAACAGGTTCGGGAGGGCCGAGGCGCCGAAGTAGGAGTGCTCGTCGTCGCCCGCGACACCCGGTAGCAGCGGCAGTTGAGACGTGCCCGACTGGCTGAAACTGTTGCCGAGGAGGTGCACGCCGCCGTCGGTTCGATCGGGGTCGGATACGGCGCCGGTGCGATACAACGGCACGATGTCGACCAGTTCAGGGTGCACACGGGTGCAGTGCAGACACTCCTGGTAGTTCTCGAACAGGATCTTCCAGTTGGCCTGCACCACCGTGGTGGTACGCACCGCTACTGCCAGGTCACCGAGATTGAATCGTTCGAGGGCTTCGAGTTCGCTGCAGTAGGTCTGCATCCACGTGTCGAACGCCGGCGGATTGGAAGCGAGGCTCACGAACACGAACCCGTGCCATTCTTGGGTGTGAATGCTCCACAGGCTCAATTCGGCTTTGGGGACCTCGTCGTCGCTGAGGTGTGGGGTGGCGATGAGCGTTCCGTCGAGCGCGTATGTCCACGCGTGGTAGGGGCACATGATCGAACCCTGGCGGCTGGTGCTGTCGGCTTCGCACAGCCGTGCGCCGCGGTGGCGGCACACATTGGCGTGGGCATAGATGGTGCCGTCGAGGGCTCGTGCGATCAGCACGCTCTCGCCGGCGACATCGACCACCCTGCGGTTGCCGGGCTCGAGCGTGTCGGCGCGTAGCGCCATGAACCAACCACCGTGGAAGATGCGCTCGCATTCGCGTGCGAACACATCGGCAGATGTGTAGTCGCTGCCCGACAGGGTGGGAACTAGCTGCGCCATGACGCCCATGCTACTCGGTGGGCAACTGACTGATGTGTCAGTCAGTGATGTGCTAGCATGTCCACAAGTTCGCCAAACGAATTGTGCACCCGGAGCCACTCATGACACAGATCGATGCCCGCATCACCACCCTCGACGCTCTCGTGGCTCGGGAAGAGGCGGTGTTCATGTCGCGGATGGACACCTCGGTGGCCATGCACACTCGCGCCAGCGAGGTGATGCCCGGCGGTGTGTGCTCGAGTTGGTCCACCGCTCGCCCCACCCCGGTGTGGGTGTCGCACGGCCAGGGTGGCCATGTGTGGGACGTCGACGGCAACCGCTATGTCGACATGCACGCCGGCTACGGCGTCAACGTGGTGGGCCATGCCAACCCGGCCGTGGTCGAGGCCGTGCAGCGCCGCGTGGGCCTCGGCACCCACTTCGCGCAACCGACGGAAGATTCCATCATCGTGGCCGAGGCGTTGGCGGAGCGGTTCGGGCTGCCCCTGTGGCGCTTCAACAACTCTGGTTCCGAATCAACCATGGACGCCGTGCACATCATGCGTGCCGTCACCGGTCGCAAGCTCATCATCAAGATCGAGGGCACCTACCACGGCCACCACGACGCCACCATGGTGTCGCTCTACCGCTCCATCGACCAGCTCGGCCCCATCGACGAGCCGTTCCGTGTGCCCGGTGCCGGTGTGCCGCAAGAGATGGTCGACCTGGTGCGCATCGTGCCGTTCAACGATCTCGCTGCGCTCGAGCACTGTCTGGTGCAGCACGAAGGCCAGATCGCAGGCATGATCCTCGAGCCGATGATGATGAATGCCGGCATCATCCCTCCCGCCCCCGGCTACCTCGAGGGCGTTCGTGAACTCACCCGTCGCCACGGTGTACTGCTGGCATTCGACGAGGTGAAGACCGGCCTGGTGGTGCACCCCGGCGGCGTCACCGCGCTGTTCGGTGTGCAGCCCGACCTGGTGTGTCTCGCCAAGGCGTTGGGCGGCGGCTTGCCATGCGGCGCCATCGGCGGCACCGCTGAGGTGATGAGCGCCATCACCGACGGCCGCTACGACCAGGTGGGCACCTTCAACGGCAATCCGCTCACCATGGCAGCCGCCCGGGCGGTGCTCACCGAGGTGCTCACGCCCGACGCCTATGTGCGTGCCGAAGCCTTGGGGCAGCGCATGATGGCGCAGTCGATGGCCGCACTGCAGGCCCACGGCCAACCCTGCTACGGCTCGGTCTACGGCTTCAAGGGCTCGGTGGTGTTCCACGGCGAACCGGCGCAGAACTACCGCGACTTCCTGGCCATCGACACCGCGGTGAGCCACTGCCATTTCCTCTACCAGTTCAACGGTGGGGTGTTCCTGCCGCCGTGGGGCAAGAGCGAGAGCTGGACCCTCAGCGTGGCTCACACCGATGCCGATGGCGACTGCTACTCGAACAACGTGGCACGCCTCGCAGCCGACCTCGAACCCATCATCGAACGGTCATCCGACATCTTCGCCGCCGGCGTCTTCAACTGAGTCACCAGTCAGCCGAAGGCAACGAGGCTCAGCGGCCCTTCCACGCGGGCGTACGCTTCTCGGCGTAGGCCAGGTTGCCTTCTTCGGCATCCTCGGAATCAACCGCAGCGCGATAGCTCGCATAGGTCTTGATCTCGCGCATTGCCTCGATGGGGTCGAGGTGCGCGGTCCGCCGGGCGATGTCGAGGATGGCGGCCACGCTGAGCGGGGCCGCCCACATCACCTCGTGGGCAAGGGCGGTGGCGGCGGCCAGCAGTTCGGCGGCGGGCACCACCCGGTTCACCAGGCCCCAGCGCGCGGCTTCCTCAGCGCCCATGCGGCGGCCGGTGAGCAACATCTCGCGAGCGATGTGAGCCGGGAGCAGCTTGGGCAAGCGCACGCTGCCAGCGTCGGGCAAGATGCCCAGGCCCGCTTCGGGGAGGAAGAACTGAGCATGGTCGGCGGCCACGATGAGGTCGGCCGCCATGGCGATCTCGAACCCGCCGCCAACGGCCAGACCGTTCACTGCAGCGATGACCGGTGTGCTGCGGTTGGGCAGGTCGGGGAACCCGCCGAACCCGCCGGCTCCGTAATCGCTGTCGAACGCCTCACCTTCGGCGGCGGCGCCGAGGTCCCAGCCGGCCGAGAAGAACCGCTCGCCGGCACCGGTGACGATGACCACCCGCACCGCCGGGTCGGCCTCGAAGGCAACGAACGCTTCGCCCATGGCATAGCTCGTCGCGGCGTCGATGGCATTGGCCTTCGGTCGGTCGATGGTGAGCGTGGCGATGCCATCGGCAACCGCTACATGGAAGCCAGGGTTCGGGGTGTCGGTCATGATGGGTCCTCCACGATGAGCAGTGCGTCGACGGCGGTGGCCCCGTTGCGGCCCACCAGCACCGGGTTGAGTTCCACTTCCACCACGTCGGTGCCCACCACGGCGTCGGTGAGCCGCACGATGAGCGCAGCGAGTGCATCGATGTCGGCGGCGGGCTTGCCGCGGAACCCGGTGAGCAGCGGGTAGCTGCGCAACCGGGGAAGTGCGGCCTTCACATCGGCGACCGTGACGGGCGCGAGTAGATGGGTGAGGTCGTTCCACAGTTCGGTGGTGACCCCGCCGTGACCGATCGACACCAGCCAGCCGACGGGCGCGTCGCGGCGCACGGTGACCAGCACCTCGGCCACCACATCGGTGACGGTGGCCTCCACGAGGAACCCGACACCGGTACCCGGCATGGTGGCCAACGCGGCCAGCAGCGAAGCCTCGTCGGGCAGACCCACCTTCACGGCGCCGGCTTCGCTCTTGTGCGCCAGTCCCAGTGCTTTCAGGGTGATCGGGTAACCAACACGTGCAGCAGCTGCGGCCACACCAGCCCTGTCGCACACGGCACCCACTGGCACCGGCACGCCGAGTGCACCAAGGCGCGCCTTTGCGCTGGCTTCGTCGACGAGCACCATTGCGGCAGGCGCGACCACGTCGGCGTGCGGGACGTCGCAACGGCTGCCGGCGGTGCCCGCTGCGTCGAGTGCCACCAGGGCCTCGGCCAGCCCCAGCATCGGCGTGAGGCCGCGTGCAGCAATGTGCTCGCGGAACGGTTCGTTGATGCACTCGGCGAGCGTGCCCACCACCACGGCACGCTTACCCGTGGCCTCGGCTGCATCGGCCAGCGCGTCGGCGGCCACATACCAGCTCGAGGGGTCGTTGTCGGGCGAGGGCGGGGCGTCGAGCACCAGCATCGTGGCGTCGTGCGGGCCGTCCATCACGGCACCAAAACAGCGCGCCATCGCGGCCCGGTCGCCCCACATGAAGGTGTGGTAGTCGAACGGGTTGCTCACGCTCACCAGTTCGGTGAGCGTGGCCTCGATGCGTTCACGGTGCTCTGTGGTGAACGGTGCGAACTCGAGCCCGGTGGCCTCGGCGCGGTCGGCCACCAGCGACGCCTCACCACCCGAACAGCTCAACGACACGATGCGTCGGCCGGTGAGCGGCCCGCCGGAGTCGAGCAGCTTCAACGTTTCCACCAGTTCGGCCGGGGTGCGCACGGTGGCCACGCCGTAGCGTTCGAACATGGCGTCGTATGCGGCGGCGCGCCCCGACATCGAACCGGTGTGCGAGGTGGCGATGGCGGCCCCGGCGGCCGAACGGCCCGTCTGCAGCGCAACCAGCGGCACGCCCTGGGTGTGGGCACGCTGGGCCACGCGGGCGAAGTGCTGCGGGTCGCGCACGGCTTCGAGGAACATTCCGATGGCGGTGATGCGCTCGTCGCTGAGCAACGCCTCGATGGCATCTTCACTGCCCAGGTTGGCCTGGTTGCCCACCGTGATCATGCTCCCGAGGCGCAACCCGCGCTGTTGGAAGGTGAGGTTGAGGCCCACGTTGCCGCTCTGCGACACGATGGCCGCACCGCGCTCGAACCGGCCGCAGCCGTGCTCGTCGGGCCACAGTGCCACCCTGTCGAAGGTGTTCACGAACCCGTAGCAGTTGGGGCCGAAGAACGGTACGTCTCCAGCGGCCTCGAGCAGTTCGGCCTGCAGGTCACCCTCGCCGGCCTCAGCGAACCCCGAGCCATAGCACACGGCCCCGCCCGCACCGATGGCGTTGAGCGTGTGCATGGCCTCGACGGTGAGGTGTCGGTTCACGCCTAGGAACACCGCATCGGGCACACCGGGCAGATCGTCGAGCGAGGCGAACGTCGGCACCCCGGCCAGATCAGTGCGCCGCGGGTGCACCGGCCAGATGGGGCCGTCGAAGCCAAGCTTCAGACATTGCGCCACCACTCGCTCGGCGGGTGCGCCACCCACCACGGCGATGGAACGCGGCGACAACAGCCGGTGGAGCCGGTTGGGTGCCTGGCCGTCGGTCACGGCTCAGGCCCCGTAGGGGCGCAACATCGCACGCGAGATGATGTGCCGTTGGATCTCGGAGGTGCCGTCCCAAATACGGTCGACGCGGGTGTCGCGCCACATGCGCTCGAGCGGTAGTTCGTCCATCAGGCCCATGCCGCCGAGGATCTGGATGGCCTCGTCGGTCACGAACTGGCACATCTCGCTCGAGAACACCTTGGCCATGGCGATTTCAGGGTCGGTGACGGTGCCCTGGGCGTCCTTCCAGGCAGCGCGCAGGGTGAGCAGTTCGGCGGCGTCGAGTTGGGTCTGCATGTCGGCGAGCTTGAAGCTCACACCCTGGAACTTGCCGATCTGCTGGCCGAACTGTTCGCGGGTGGCAGCCCATTCGGTGGCGATCTGCAGCGCACGACGAGCCCGGCCCACGCACACGGCCGCCACCTGCAACCGGGTGCTGCCGAGCCACTGGTTCACTGCATCGAAGCCCTTGTGTTCTTCGCCGAGGATCTTGCTCACCGGCACACGGCAATCGTCGAAGTTGATGATCATGTTGTGGTAGCCGCGGTTGCTGACGCACTTGTAGCCGTGCACCACCTCGCACCCGGGTGTGTCGAAGTCGACCAGGAACCCGGTGATGAGTTTCTTCGGGCCACGGCTCGTCTGCTCTTCACCGCTGGCCGCATAGAGGATGACGTAGTCGGCCAGGTCGGCGTGGCTGATGAAGTGCTTGGTGCCATTGATGATGTAGTCGTCGCCGTCGCGCACGGCCGAGCACTTCATGCCGCGCACATCGCTGCCCGCATCGGGTTCGCTCATGGCCATGCAGTCGACCCGCTCGCCACGGATGGTGGGCAGCAGGTATTCGTCGATCTGGTCGCCCACACAGGCGCGCAGGATGTTCGATGGCCGGGCCACGATGTACTGCAACGCATAGGAGGTGACGCCGAGTTCGCGGTCGACCAATGTGGTGGCGAAGGTGTCGAGCCCACCACCGCCGAGTTCGGCGGGCATGTTCGCCGCGTAGATACCGGCGGCGAGCGAGCGGTCTTTGATCTGCTGCACCAGGTCGGCCGGCACATCGCCCTCGCGCTCGACCATCTCTTCGTAGGGCATCAACTCCTTCTCGGTGAAGGCGCGAACGGTGGAAACGATCATTTCGTGTTCATCGGAGAGGGCGAACTGCATGGTGGCTCCTGTGGGCTAGTGCGAGTGCTAGTTGCGAGGTGGTGGCATGCGCATGACGCTGCCCACCTGCGCGGGAACGGGAAGGTGGGCGTGGGCGGTGGCGATGGCGTCGAGGGCGGCGGCCACGTGGGGGAGGATCGGTGCCGAGCGACCGGCGTTCATGTCGACATGCACCAGCATCTGCTCGATCACACAGAGTTGGGCATCGGTGACGCCGTGGCGCATGTCGTGCACCAGATGCACCCGTTTGGCATCGACGCCGAGGATCTGGGTCGTGATGCGCAACGGCTCGTGTACATCGACCTCGAGCAGGTAGGCGATGTGCGTCTCGACGGTGTAGAAGCTGTGCCCCGCGGCACGGTAGGCCTCATCGTCGCCGATGTAGCGGAACAATGCGTCGCTGGCCCATCCGGCAGCGGTGAGGTAGGCCGCTTCGGTCATGTGACCGTTGTAATCGACCCAGTCGGGTTCCACCGGCGTGCGATAGAGGTCGAGCGGTGCCGTGGGCACATCGCCGGGCTGCCAGGGTGCCGTGGCCCCGGCGGCGAATCGACGCGCTTCGTGTTCGGCCATGGCCGGCCCAGCGCCAACACCGGTGGCTCGTAGCGCGCGGAGTACGGCGATGATGGCGTCGGGGTTGCCGCCGGCGACATCGACGAGCGCCTGGCCCAGCCGGTGCCGCACCTCGGAAGGTGTATCGGGCGGGCACGGCGCCATAGCGAGGCCTTCGTACCAGGCCACCAACGCAGGTGCCTGCGGGCCAGCGACCTCCACCAGCGGCACCAGGTGCACCGGTGAACAACCGCGTGCGTGAGCCTCTGTGGCAACCAGCGTGGTGGCGGGTGTGGTGGGTGGCACAACATCGCCCACCACCTGTACGAAACATGCTGTGGCAAGGTGCTGATCGGTGACCCCGGTGTGCAATCGGTCGAGCGACGCGCCGGGGAAGAGGCCCAACCGGTCGGCGGCGGGCCAACAGGCGCGCACGTGTGCATCGAGTGTGCGATCATCGACCACGACATCGAAGCCGGAGGCGAGGTATCGGGTGGCCCATTCGGCCGCGACAGTGCCCGAACCAAGCACCACGACGACGTCACTCCGCATGGGCTGAATGATAGTTCAGGATTGAAAGGG
>JBAXQV010000002.1:0-42757 GCA_037131575.1 Actinomycetota bacterium | reverse complement strand
GAACGAGGCGCCCGCCCCCGAGCCGGAGGCGGCGCCGGCGCCGGCGCCTACGGTGGCCGACGCCAAGGCCCAACGCCGTTGGTTCCGTCGCCCGGCAGTGCTGGCCGCAGCAGCGGCGGTTGCCTGCTTGGCCGTCGGCGCAGGTGCAGTGGCAGCGATCGGCCACGACGACCACCACGACAGCGACCGCGCCGACAGTGAGCAAGTGGTCGACAGCGATCAGCACGGGCAGCAGGGCGGTCGCGGTCATCGTGACATGCACGGCATGCGACAAGATCAGGCGGGTGAGCAGAGCCAGCCGGGCGAGCCGAGCCAGCCGGTTCAGCCATCAACGGAGTCGACAGAACCCGCCACCGGATCGACAGTGCCTTCGACCGGATCGACAGGATCCGTCACCGGCCCGACACTGCCCAACGGAAACACCGCCCCCAGCGTGCCCGGCCAAGGCACGGGACCTGGACCGACCCTCGACGTGGTCACCCCCACGGTTCCGCATAGCGGGTTCTCCGGCCCACTCGACATTCCCCAGCCGGGCCCGCGGGCGTAGTAGCCACGATCATCCACCCCACCAACCGCGGCTGAACCACGATTCCCCACCAGTTGGCTCGCCGGGTTCGGTGGCGTCAGGGGTTGAGGAGGGGGAGGCGCAGGTTGGGGAAGGCCCCCACCGACAGAGGGGTCGGGCCATCGCTGCGGAGGCGATACCAGCCGGCCGCAGCGATCATTGCGGCGTTGTCGGTGCACATCTCACGACTCGGCAAGAACCCGTGCATCCCGTCGTCGATGCACACGCTGAGGAACCGCTCGCGAAGCAGTGAGTTGGCCGCAACACCGCCGGCCAGCACCAACCCCTTCGCCCTCACCTCGCGGGCGGCGCGCTGGGCCTTGGCCACCAACACATCGACCACCGCGGTTTGGAACGAGGCGGCCACATCGACCGAATTCACCTCGGGGTGTTTGCGCACGTAGTTCACCACCGAGGTCTTCAAGCCGCTGAAGCTGAAATCGAGGCCGTCGTGCAACATCGCCCGCGGGAACGCAATGGCCTCGGGGTCGCCCATGGTGGCCTCACGGTCGATGGCCGGCCCACCCGGGTAACCGAGGCCCAGGAACCGTGCCACTTTGTCGAACGCCTCACCCGCAGCGTCGTCGATGGTGCGCCCGAGCAGCCGATACTGGCCGTGGTCGCGCATCTCGATGAGCATGGTGTGCCCGCCCGACACCAGCAGCACCACCAAGGGGAACTCGAGCGCAGGGTCTTCGAGGAACGCCGAATACAGATGCGCCTCGTGATGGTTCACACCGATGAACGGCACATCCCACGCCAGCGCCAAACTCTTCGCCGCGGCCACACCCACCAACAGCGCACCGATGAGGCCGGGCCCCACCGTGCAGGCAATGGCGTCGACGCGACTCTCGGGCACACCGGCTTCGATGATGGCTCGAGCGATGATGGGGTTGAGCATGTCGAGGTGTGCACGGCTGGCGATTTCGGGCACCACGCCGCCGTACTGCGCGTGCAGATCGATCTGCGTACTCACCACACTCGACGCCACATCGTTGCCACCCATCACCAAGGCGGCTGCGGTTTCATCACAACTGGTCTCGATACCGAGCACCAAGGTGGACGAGTCGACAGTGATGGTTCGCTCAGTCACGGGCGGCCTCGGGGCACAGTTCGTTGAGGCGCTGGCGATAGGCGGGGTCGCCGATGTCGTGGCACCACATCACGATGGCGTCCTCGGTGTTCTCGTAGTACTTCTGGCGCACACCCACGGGCACGAACCCGAATGCGGCATACAGCGCCTGCGCACCGGTGTTACTGGTGCGCACCTCGAGCGTGAGCGCCGCCGAACCACGGGCGATGGCCTCCCATGCCAACTCGGCCAACAAGCGAGTGGCCACGCCACTGCGCCGGTGTGTGGGCGAGGTGGCGATGTTGGTGACATGCGCGTCGTCGACAGCGAACATCAACCCTGCGTAGCCCACGAGCTCGCCGTTACGACGGCCGACGATGTAGTAGCGGTGCCCACGCTTGGCCAGGTCGAGTTCGCTGGTGAACACACCATTGCTCCACGGCTTGGGATACGACACTGCTTCGATGGGTTCAATGGCCGGCAGATCGCGCCGCCGCATCGGTTCGATGACGATGCCATCGGCGGCACCGGCGCGACCCAGCAACTTCGACAACATGCTCATCGGGGCAACTCGCCCGTGTTGTCGAGCGAGCCCACCGCGCGGGTGCTCCAGTTGATCTCGGCGTCGGGCAACCGCAGGTAGAGCGGCTGAATCTCCCACGGGTTCACCCATTCCTCGCGCAGCGCACGCGCGTGCGCGAGTTGCACCAGTGGCGCCGCCGATGGCCGCGACAGGAACTGTTCGGCGATATCGCACCGCAACTCGGCGGTGATCTCGTCGCGGTAGCGCAGCGCACCATCGCCCACCAGAATCACCTCGTCGTCGTTACGCGCCAGCACATCGCCGATGAGATCATCCACCGACGCGCACCGCGGTTCGGCAACACGCTGCACACCACCCGGCACCGGCCGGTAGAACGCGTAGAACACCTCGCCCTTGCGGGCATCGATGACGGCGGCGATGGTGCGATCGGTGTAGCGCAGCGGGAACGCCAACAGGTCGAGCGAACTCATACCGATCATCGGCACCCGCAACGCCTGCGCGAACGCCTTTGCCGACGCAAGACCCACACGCATGCCGGTGAACAACCCCGGGCCCACATCGACTGCCACCACGCTGATCTCGGACAGTTCGATTTCGGCCTGCGCGCACACGAACTCGATGGCCGGGACCAGTGTTTCGGCATGGCGACGACCTCGACACACCTCGAACATGCCGAGCACACCCTCGTGCCCGCCGATGGCCACACTGATCTGGTCGGTGGCCGTTTCGATACCGAGAATCAACATGCGCACCGCGAAACATCGGTGCTGATGCGCTCCCACCGTTGCGCCCACGTGCGGCCCTGCGCGGTGAGGGTGATCTCGCGCACATCGGGCTGGTCGTCGGGTGTGTCGAAGCGCACGGTGAGGTGATCGCCGAACATCGACTGCACCACATCGCCCCACTCGACCAGCAGCACTCCATCGGTTTCGGCGAGTTCCACGAGCGCAAGGTCGTCGACTTCGTGGCGGGTGCTGAGGCGATACACATCGGCGTGATACAGCATGAGCTTGCCCGCCGGATGGCTGTGCACCAGGTTGAACGTGGGCGAGGTGATGGGGTCGGTCACCCCGAACGCTGCACCGAAGCCCTGCGCGAAGGCGGTCTTGCCCGCACCCATGTCACCGGCCAGCACGATCACATCGCCACGGCGCGCCACGGCCGCCAGGGCAGCGGCGACGGCGTGCGTGGCAGCGACGGAGGTGGTGCGAACGGTGAGCATTCCGATCAAAAGTGTACGAGCCGCGTCACCGTGTGTGCCGAGTAATCCGGCGCGAGATGCCACAGACAATTTCGTAGCCGATGGTCCCCAATCGCTCGGCCCATTCGGCAGCGGTGATCCGTTCGCCACCCTGCTCGCCGATGAGCACCACGGGGGCACCCACGGCCACCTCGTCGTCGCCCATGGCAATCATCAGCTGGTCCATGGTGACCACACCCACGATGGGCCGACGCTTGCCGTCGATGAGCACCTCGCCACCTGTTGCCCACAGCCGGCGGGGCACACCGTCGGCATACCCGATGGGCACCGTGGCGATGGTGGTGGGCTGCGCAACCGTGTGCCGCCAGCCGTATGACACATGCTCGCCGGGCGCCAGCCGCTGCACATGCGCCACCCGTGCGTGCAACGCCAGCGCCGGCCGCAGTTCGTGCGCCAATGCATCGACGCCCTGCCCCGGGGAGATGCCGTAGATGGCGATACCGGCGCGCACCAGCGAATGGCGCGCACCCGGATGCGCCAGCGCGCCTGCCGAGTTGGCGGCGTGCATCAGCGGTGGGGTGAGCCCAGCCGCAGCCAGGCCCGCCAGCACCTCGTCGAACGCTGCGAGTTGCTGCGCGTTGGCCGGATGACTGGGTTCGTCGGCCACGGCGAGATGGGTGAACACGCCCTCGAACTGCAGGCTCGGCGCGGCGGTGACGGCCCGGGCGAGTTCGGTCGCGTCGCCAGGGGCGCAGCCCACGCGGTGCATGCCTGTATCGACCTTCAGATGCACCAGGTGTGCCACGCCCTGGGCCGCTGCCTCGCCCGCCAACCCGGCAATGCACGCGCTGCTGTACACGGTGGACGTGAGGCGGTGCGCCACAGCCGCAGCCCACTCGCTGGGCGGCTGCTGGCTGAGCACCAGCACCGGCGCGTCGATACCTGCCTCACGCAGCGCCGCACCCTCCTGCACCAACGCCACACACAGCCCGGTGGCCCCGCCGCGCAATGCCGCCTGTGCAGCCACCACCGCACCGTGGCCGTAGCCGTCGGCCTTCACCACGGCCCACACATCGCTGGGGGCAGCGGCGCGACGGATGACACCGACGTTGTGCTCGATGGCTGCCGTGTCGACCTCAGCCCATGCCCACCGGCCGCTGCCGCCCAGTGTCGCTGCACCCGGCAGCGTCATGGTGCGGTGGCCTGCAGGTCGCTGAGCACAGCCGCCACGGCCATCGGGAGGTCGGAAGCGATGGTGCCCACCGGCAGGCACCGCCGCCCGGCCTCACCGTGCACCCACGCCGCCACCGCTGCCGCTTCGAACGGAGCCATACGCCGCGCCAGCAAGGCACCGATGATGCCTGCCAACACATCGCCCGAACCGGCCGTGGCCAAGCGTTCGTCGCCATTGGCCACCACCAGCACGCGGCCCTCGGGGCTGGCCACCACCGTGGTGGGGCCCTTCAACAACACCACGCTGCGCGTGTCGAACGCGAGGCGCCGAGCCGACACGATGCGATCGCGTTCAGGCGCCGCACCAGTGAGCAACTGGAACTCACCATCGTGCGGGGTGAGCACCGTGGGGGCCACACGATCGCGCAGCAGTGCGGCGGCACCCTGTGCGTTCCAGGCCAGGGCGAACAAGCCGTCGCCATCGACCACCAAGGGCAACGGTGTGTTCACGGCCGTGAAGCGCGCGCTGTTGGCGGTGTCGTCGTGGCGGCCGAGGCCGGGGCCGAGCACCACGGCGTGGAAGCGGTCGAAACTGCGCAATGCTTCATCGGCCCAACCCACCGCCGGCAGCGGCCGTTGCACCACTTCCACCGGTAGCGACGGCACATCGTCGAGCCCAGGCACCGACACGGCCACCATGCCCGCACCGGCACGCAACGCGGCAGCGCTGGCCAGTGCAGCAGCACCGGTCATGGTGCGGCTACCGGCGATAACCCGCACGGCTGCGTTCCACTTGTGTGCGGTGGCAGCGCGTAGAGGCAACCACCCCACCACGTCGGAACGCTCGAGCAGATGCGCGGCCACCTCACCCACGTCGAGGCCCACATCGGCCACTTCCACCTCACCCGACAGTTCACGCCCGGGGGCGAACAACAGGCCCGGCTTCAACGCGGCGAAGGTGACCGTGCGGTGCGCCGCGATGACCCCACCGGTGGCGGCACCGGTGAGGCCGTCGACCCCACTGGGAATGTCGACCGCCAGCACGGGTGCACCGCCCACATCGCACCCGGCCCACGAGCCTCGAAAGCCGGTGCCGTAGGCGGCGTCGATGACCAGGTCGGTATCTCTCAACTCGGCAGGCACCGAGCCTGCGTCGTGCACGCGCACCCTGATGCCCTTCGCCACCAGCAACTGCGCAGCCACCCGGCCATCGGCACCGTTGTTCCCCGGCCCGGCGATCACATCGACCGTGCGGCCATAGGTGCCGCCGAGCATGCGCACGGCAACCCGCGCCACCGCTGCACCGGCCCGCCCGATGAGCACCTCCACCGGTTCGGTGGCAGCAGCATCGACGGCCCGCATCTCGTCGGGGGTGACGATCGGCAGCATCGCGCCAGCCTACCGACGCCCGCCGCAGCGGGTGGTCAGCTCGCCACCACGTAGGCGATGGCTACCAGGGCGGTATGGGTGATCGACAGATGCCACCGCTCCACGCCGGCGGCCCGCGCCAGTTCGGCCGCAGGCCCTTCCACCATCAATTCAGGCAGTCCACTGTCGTGTCGGCGCACCCACACATCGTGGAAGCCGAATGCCCCGAGGCCCACCCCGAGCGCCTTCATGGTGGCTTCACGCGCGGCGAAGCGAGCCGCCAACGATGGCACCGGGTCGGC
Organism: Actinomycetota bacterium; assembly: GCA_037131575.1. Classification (GTDB taxonomy): domain Bacteria; phylum Actinomycetota; class Acidimicrobiia; order Acidimicrobiales; family Ilumatobacteraceae; genus VFMC01. The sequence goes on along the minus strand of JBAXQV010000002.1, from coordinate 36,532 downwards.
CTTGGGTTCCACGTACTCGAGCTCGGTGGCCGTGAACAGCCGGGTTCGCATACTGGGCGTGCGCGTCAGCGATGTGCGGAACCGTTCGATGTCGACCGCATCGACACCAATGCCGATGACGCTCACTGGGCCGGGTTGCGCCACTCGTCGGCAACGTCGGAGATGGGCAGGATGAGCAGATCGGCCACCGACAGATCGGCCAGACGATCGTCGCGGAAGGCGCCTTCTGTTTCCGACACCCAGTCGACCAAACGGTCGTAACGACGGTCGTAGCCCTGCAACACACCGCGCATGGTGGCTGCCGGCAGCCGGTCGTGAAATTGCACATGCAACAATGTGATGCCGGTGCACACGCCCGCTTTCACTTCGGGCACGAAGACGACCGTGCGGCCATCGCTACGTCCGCGGGCCACCAACACCTCACGGTCGGCAGCGACACGACGCTTCGTGCCGAGCAGGTTGGCGTTGCGCTCGACACGGCTGGGCACATCGCGCGACAACCCGCCACGGTCGACAATGGCGATGGTGGCCTGCGCCGCCGGGTCGCCCTCGATGGCGTAGCGGGTGAAGCCCACCACTGCAGCCACGGCCGGGTCGAGGTCGGCGAGCACCTTGAGCGTGCGATAGCTGAGGCGGTCGCGGCCAGCACCCGATGTGATGACCGCTTGTACCAGCGCACGATCGAGCACACCTTCGTCGCTTCGCGAAATGCCCACCGTGACGGTCTTGGCCTGATGCTTGATGGCATCGACCGGGCGAGTGAGTTCTTCGATGGCCCGGGTGAGTGCCGCGGTGAGATCGTCGATGAACACACCCGGTGTGGCGATGACACCCGTGGCGCGCTGGTAGCTCTCGAGCGGCGACTCGCTGGCGAGATCGCGGAGTAGCCCCATCAACCGCACGGCCGTCGACGCTTCGAGGTGCCCGTCGTACGAACCGGTACGCAACCCATCGGCGAAGCGGTCGGCGTGGCTGGTGATGCCGGCACGCACGGTGCGCACGATGGAGTCGGCATCGACAGCGTCGCCCAGCGCATGCTCGATGACCTCACGTGCTTCACGCAATGGCCGCGCCGACGCGTCGATGGCCAGAGCTGCTTCGTAGCCGAACAGGTGCCCCACCATGGCCGACAGTACGAACGCCAACGCCGGGTCGACCTGCGGCACGCTGAGCACCGCCGAGGCGGCAGCGAAGCGCTCGTCGCCCTCGGTGGCCACCACGATGGGCGTGGCTTTGTGGGCCTTGTAGATGGCCACTTCTTTGGCCACATCGTCGGCCGTACCGCCCATGAGGCCGGCGGCACACACCAAGATGAGCGGCTCACTCGACAGGTCGATGTGCTTCTTGTCTTCGGTGATGTCGCAGGCGATCGACTTGTAACAGAGCTCACTGAGCTTGATACGCACTTCGTGTGCCGCCACCGCGTTGGCACCGCTGCCCACGATGGCCCAGTACCGCTTCGACGGAGCGAACCGGCGCGCTGCCTCGGCGATGACGGGGCGGCTGGCGATGACCGTTTGCATGGCGGCCGGCACCTCGCGCAGCGACGCGAGCAGGTCGCTGCGGCGACGATCGTTGCCGATACCCGCCGCTTCGGTGATGGCACACGCCAGCAGCACACCGGCAGCCACCTGCGCGTAGAAGGCCTTGGTGGAGGCGACACTCATCTCCACGTCGCGCCCATCGCTGGTGTACATGACGCCATCGGCCTTGTCGGTGAGGTCGCTGTTGCGGCGGTTCACGATGGCCAGCACCGCCGCACCACGCGACCGGGCCAGGTCGACCGTGCGGTTGGTGTCGGTGGTGGTGCCGCTCTGGCTCACTGCCACCACCAGCGTGTCGCTCATGTCGAGCCGCAACCCGAACCCGCTGAGTTCGGTGGCGGTGATGGGGTCGATGTCGAGCGTGCCCTCGCAGAGCAGATCGAGCACATCGGCCATACTGCGCCCAGCCACGGCGGCAGTGCCCTGGCCGATGACGCGCACCTTGGTGATGGCCCCGGTGGCCAACCGCGTGGCCACCTCGGGCGGCAGCGCGCGAGCACCCACCAGTGCATGCAGCACACCGTTGCGTTCGACGATCTTGCCGCGCAACGTCTTGCGGAAACTGTTCGGCGACTCGCCGATCTCCTTGAGCAGGAAGTGCGGGGAATCGCCACGATCGATATCGCGGGTGGTGACCTGCGCCGTGCCGACATCGGTATCGGTGAGCGGAATGGTTGACCCGTCGTAGGCGAGGCGCGAGATGCCCTCGACCGTGCCGGCCTTGGTGCCATCGAGTACGAACACCTGACCGCGGCTGCCACTGGCCGACGGCGATTCGCCATCGACACGCACGAACCGTGCAGTCTCTTCCACCACGCCGTACGGCTCGCTGGCCACGATGTAGCAGTCGTCGGCGAGACCCACATACAAGCCCTGGCCACTGCCGCGCAGGGCGAGGAACAACTGGTCGGGGGCGTCGGCAGCCGCAGCGCCGATGGCAACACTGCCCTCGAACGCAGCCACGGTGCGACGGAACGCCTCGGTGAGGTCGCCCGATGTGCGCGCCGCGTGGCGGGCCATGAGCGCAGGGATGACCTTGGCATCGGTGGTGATAGGCCCGGCGATGCGCAGCCCGTGCTCGACTTTCAAGTCGGCGTGGTTGTCGACATCGCCATTCAGCGCAGCCACCACATAGGGCTCGTCGGCGCCACCAGTGGTCTCGAGCTCTTCAGAGTTGATGGGGTGGCAGTTGGGCTCGCTGATGATGCCCACACTCGCCCAGCGCGTATGGCCGAGCACCGCCACACGGGCGGCAGGGTTGGCCAAGGCCAAGCGCAACAACGCATCGCCGTTGATGGCAGCGCGCAGCGCACGCGTGTTGTCGCCGAGTTCGCCGATTTCGGCAGCGGCCTTGTACACCAGGCTGAGGCACGGGCCGGCCAGGCGCACCGACCGACTCTGGAACAACGGGTCGTGGGCACGCTGGGCAACCTGCGCAGCCACCGCAGGGTCGGCGGCGCTGAGGCCATGACCCCACACGTAGAGGTGCAGGCCGGCAGAGTCGCGGCCGCGCACTTCCATGCGATCGATGGCCGACAACGATTGCTGTACAGCGAAGTAGGCCGCTACCGCAGCAGACCCGGCATCGCGCCCAGCCAGGTCGTCGACGGCCAACGCGGTGCGGAAGCGATCGTTGCGCACCGCCCACACGGCATCGCGCAAGGCGATGATTTCGGTGCCGATGCGCTCGACATCGTCGGGCACCAGATCGGGCGATGCTTCGAGCTCGCGTTCTGCCGCGAGGGCACGCTCGTCGAGCCGGTCGAGGCGGGCCGTGAGCGACACCACCAGTTCACGCCGACCGATGAGCGCCTGCACACCGGGCACACCGTGCAACAACGCGTCGCAACGCGCCACCAACGCTGCCGCATCGACCATGGTCTCGGCGGCCACCGCACGATCGAGCAGGTCGGTGAGCTCACCCGCCTCGGGCACCGCTCGAGTGGAGGGCCGGCTGAGGATTCCGATGATGCCGCACATGACCCCAACGATACCGACCAGGGTGCTGCCAGGCGTTTCAGGGGTTCGTCAAGCGAAACGCGCCCGCACCACACCGGCCAGGGCAGCGGCGGTGCGCTCGGCGAGTTCGGGTGTGGCGGCTTCCACCATCACCCTGATGAGCGGTTCGGTACCACTGGCTCGCACCAGCACCCGCCCATCGCCACCCAGTGCCGCTGTGGCGGCAGCGATGTCGGCCGCCAGTTCGTCGGCCACATGCGGGTGCCGTTCGGCCACGGTCACATTGGTGAGCACCTGCGGGTAGCTGTGCATCACGGTGGACGCCAACTCGTGCAGTGTGCGGCCCTGTTCGCGTACGTGATGGGCCAGGCGCAGGCCGGCCAGCAAACCATCGCCCGTGGTGGCCACATCGGCGTAGATGATGTGCCCGCTCTGCTCGCCACCCACCGAAAACCCGCCGGCTCCGAGGGCCTCGAGCACGAAACGATCGCCCACCGCTGTGCTCACCACGGCAATGCCTGCATCGCGCATGGCCCGATGGAACCCGAGATTGCTCATGACGGTTACCACCACGGTGTCGTTCGCCAGCGCGCCCTGCGCCTTCAGTTGCAGCGCGGCAAGCGCGATCATGCGGTCGCCATCGACCACATCGCCGAGTTCGTCGACAGCGATGACCCGATCGCCATCGCCATCGAACGCGAGCCCGAGGTGCGCGCCCTGCGCCACCACGGCCTCGGCCAACGGGTGGGGATGGGTGGCACCGCACTGAGCGTTGATGTTGCGCCCATCGGGCGTGTGGTTGATGACCGTCACCTCGGCACCGAGTGCCGTAGCCACGTCGCCGGCGATGGCGCTCATCGCCCCATTGGCCGTATCGAGCACGATGCGCATGCCCTGCAACGCACCCGCGGGGAACTGGGCCAGCAGATGGTCGCGGTAGCGGTGCACCAGATCGGCCGATGGCACCTCGGTGGAAGCGGCCGCAGCATCGTGTGGCTGCGCGGTGCGCTGCTCGAGCGCTGCCTCGATGGCCTGCTCGACGTCATCGCTGAGCTTGGCCCCACCGGCGGCGAAAATCTTGATGCCGTTGTCGTGCCACGGGTTGTGCGACGCGGTGATCATGGCCGCGGGCCGCTGCAGTTGCTGCGACAGCGCGGCGAGTGCCGGGGTGGGAACTACACCTACCGATTCAGCCGTGGCCCCGGCCTGCAGCAACCCTGCGGCGAAGGCCGCCTCGAGGGCCGGCCCCGATTCGCGGGTATCGCGTCCGATGAGCCACGCACCGGTGCCGAGCACCGATGCAGCAGCACCACCGAGATCGGTGGCGAAACTGAGCGTGAGTTCGGTGAGCGCACGACCGCGCACACCGTCGGTACCGAAGCGCAGCGACATGTGCCGTGGCCCGGATGGCGCAATCAGCGCTTGGTGTACTGCTTGGCCTTGCGGGCCTTGACGAGACCGTACTTCTTGCTCTCCTTGCGACGTGAGTCGCGGGTGAGCAGACCGGCCTTCTTCAGTGCCGGGCGGCTGTCGGGGTTGAGTTCGACGAGGGCGCGGGCGATGCCCATGCGCATGGCGCCGGCCTGGCCGCTCATGCCGCCACCGTGGATGGTGGCATCGATGTCGTACGCGGTTTCGGTGTCGGTGACGCGCAGTGCCTCAGTGACGATCATGCGGCCGACGGAGGTGGTGAAGTAGTCCTCGAACGTGCGGCCGTTGACCGTGATGACGCCGGTGCCGGGGCGCAGACGGGCGCGAGCCACAGCTTCTTTGCGGCGACCGGTGGTCTGGGTGAGGGGCTTGGTGGCCATGTGTCAGTTCTCTTTCGAAGACGTCAGCGGGCCTTGGCCGCTGGGAGGTCGAGCACCACAGGCGCCTGGGCAGTGTGCGGGTGGTTGGGGCCCGCGTACACCTTGAGCTTGGTGATCATCTGGCGGCCGAGAGGGCCCTTGGGCAGCATGCCGCGCACACTGTGGCGAATGGCATCGGACGGCTTGCGGTCGAGCAGGTTCTGGTAGGTCTCGCTCTTCAAACCACCGGGGTAGCCGCTGTAGCGGTAGACGCGACGGCTGTCGGCCTTGCCACTGGTGAGCACCACCTTGTCGGCGTTGATGATGACCACGTGGTCGCCCGTATCCATGTGCGGGGCGAACGTGGGCTTGTGCTTGCCACGGAGCACTCGGGCAACTTCGGTGCACAGACGGCCGAGCACGAGGCCTTCGGCGTCGATGACGTGCCAAGTGCGAGTGATCTCACTAGCTTTCGGGGAATACGTGGGCATCTCGAATCCTTCGACACCGGCGCAGGAGCGCCCGGGGAACCGTGCAATGATACGGGCTTCCAGCACAAACCGGCAAACGTGATGGGCGCGAAATCGCGCGATTGCCGGAGTCAGCGTTCGAACACGGGTGCAGACAGGCCCGCACGGGAGCCAATGACGTCGAGCAACCAGTCCTCGATGCGCTCGGCGAGGGCCGGAACCGAGTAGCACTCGTCGACGCGTTGACGGCACAAGACGCGCTCGATGGTGTGGATCTGTTGCACCGCGGCTGCCATGGCGTGCACATCGTCGGGCTCGACCAAGAAGCCGGTTTCGCCATCGATGACGATCTCGGCCGGGCCGCCACGGCGATAGGCCACCACGGGCACACCACAGGCCATGGCTTCGATGGCCACATTGCCGAACGCTTCCACCCACTTCGGGGTCATCAGCACAGCGGTGCATCCGGCGATGGCGGCCTGCAGATCGTCGGTGGGCAGGAAGCCCTCGTAGCGCACCTGCGCAGTGGGGTGCGCCGCCTGCGCAGCATCCCAGCACGCCTGGTCTTGGAGCAGGCCCCAAGCCTTCACCGCAAGGCCGGTGAGCGCAGCCACGGCGAAGATGTCGTCGATGCCCTTCTCGGGCGAGATGCGGCCCACATAGCCCAGCGTGGGTGGCGCATCGGCCGAGAGATGCACGTCGTAACGCTCGACTGCGATGCCATTGCCCACCACGCGCAACTGATCGGCGATGACCCCGAACGTGTGGGCCTGCGCCGCGCTGTGCACGGCCGCGCAGCCGGGGCGCGCCTCGAGGGTGTTGGCAAGCACCATGTCCATGGCATCGTTGAGCGACCCCATCGACACCAGATGCGCCACGGGCACATCGAGGAACGGCGTGAGGTAATAGGGCAACCAGTCGTAGGCCAGGTTCACCACGACATCGAAGCGATGCTGATATGTCTGCACCCACTGCCACATCGCGCCCAGCACCGGCGAGGCGGGCATCTCGACGGGCGCCTCGCGGCCGGTGTTCTGGCTACTCACCTGATATTCGCCCGGTATCTGGTGCACCCGTGCACCCACCAGCAGCGAACCGGCAGGCGCCACCACCTCCACATGGTGGCCGCGGCCACTCAACCCCAGCACCAGGCTGTGCAGGGTGAGTTCGACGCCGCCGCCGATACCGCTACCGAGCGGCCCGACCGGGGTGGAACAGATGAGAATGCGTTGCGAACCCAAGGAATACCTCACTCGGCAGGGTCGTACGGATATGGATTGGCGGGCGGAGATGCCCAAAAATGCCAGTCGGCCCGTTGGGGGGAACGGGCCGACATTCGACACATTCGGGGGGCAAATGTGTCGGCACCTGAAGAGAACAACGGCGAAAGGGAAATCATTCCCAGCTTTCGCAGTACATGCGCACTCGGTACTCTGCGCGTGTGAACGTGCCGCCACCCCCTGCTCCCGGCAGGCCGGTTCCACCGCCGCAGCGGGCCGAGCCGGCACGTCGTTGGCCTGCGGTGGTGGCCTCCGTGCTGGCACTGGCGCTCGTGGTGGGCACCGGTGTCTTCGCCTGGCGGGCGCTGCAACGACCCACCGCAGCACCGCCCACTGTCTCGCGGCCGGCGACGACGCCCGTGGCCACCACGTCGCCACCAGCGCCCGTACCCTCTGCGCCCGGCCCGGAAGGCTCGACCACCGCCACCGAACCTGGCTCGTGGTCGATGGCAGTGAATCCCGCGTGGGACGACCAGCAACGCAACGGTGTACGCACCTTCCTCATCGGGCCCGGTAGCACCGTGGCGGCCAACATCACCGTGGTGGTCGACCGCTCGGGTGCCGGCACGCCACTCGAGCGGTACCGCGACAATTCGCTCACCACCATTCGCTCCACCTTTGCCGATGCCGCCGTGGTCGACCAACGCCTCATCACCGCTACCGATGGCACCGAGTTGGCACTGGTGGCCTATTCGGCCACACCCTCGGGCACCGCCAAGCTCAGCTTCATGCAGGTGTACGTGGTCACCCGCACCGCGGCCTATGTGGCCACCTTCACCTGCGCGCCCGAGCAGTCCGCCACACTCGCTCCCACCATCGAGCCGTATCTATTCACCCTGCGCGGTGCATGACCGCAGGTGCACCAGGGCTCAGTAGCCCACTTCCCACAACATCAGCCCCTGGGGTGGGGCCACCTGCCCGGCTGCAGCACGGTCGCGGCGGTGCACGATCGACAACATCTCACCGGCGTGCATACGCCCCATACCCATGTCGACCATGGTGCCCACGATGGAACGGACCATCTGATGGCAGAAGGCGTTGGCCCTGATCTCGAAGCGCAGCAGGGGGCCGAACTCGCTGTCGACCCGGTGCCAATCGGCCAACAGCACGCGGCGCCGCAGTGACGGCATCGGCTGGTCGGCTGCCACCTTCGGCTTGCGGCAGAACGACGAGAAATCGTGTTCGCCGATAATGCCATCGCACGCCAACTGCATCGCCCACAGATCGAGTGGCGCGGGTACATGCCAGGCAGTGGCAGCGAGGGCGGGCACGGCCGCGGGCGAGTTGAGCACGGTATAGCGATAGTGCCGATAGGTAGCGCTGAAGCGGGCGCTGAACTCGGGGTCGTCACACCAGTCGGCGCTGCGCACCACCACGGCCGGCGCGCACATGCGGTTCACCCGATGGACCAGATTGGCGAGGTCGACGTGGGCTGGCAGATCGCAACTGACCACCTGCCCCCAACCATGCACACCGGCGTCGGTGCGCCCGGCACCCACCAGCACCACGGCGCAACCGGCCACCCGCTCGATGGCCTCGCGCAACGTGCGCGCCACGGTGACGGTATCGGTGTTGGCGATTTCGGCGAAACCGTGGAACCCGGCGCCGTCGTAGGCCACAACGAAACGAGCCCGCCGCAGTGCGGCGGGCTCGGACGCAGCGTTCATGCGCTGTTCAGTGCTCAGACGAGTTCGATACGCGCCATGGGGGCGTTGTCGCCCTGGCGCGGGCCGAGCTTGAGGATGCGGCAGTAGCCACCGTTGCGCTCGAGGTAGCGAGGTGCCACATCGTTCACCAGCTTCGACGTCATTTCCTTGTCGTTCAGGTAGCCCTGGATCTGGCGGATGCGGTGAATACGCATCGGGTCGCCGTCTTGGGCCTTCTTCGCCTTGGTGATGAGCTTCTCGGCGATGGGCCGCAGGGCCTTCGCCTTCGCCTCGGTGGTGACGATGCCTTCGGCTGCGAACAGCGATGCGGCAAGGTTGGCCATCATGAGGCGCTGGTGGGCGGCGCTGTGGCCGAAATTACGTGCTCTACGCGGTGTTGCGGGCATGGTGCTGTGCTCCTGTGGTCAGCCGCGCAGCGTCAAGCCGCGCTCGTCGAGCTTCTGCTTGACCTCGTCGAGGCTCTTTTGGCCGAAGTTGGTGATATTGAGCAGATCGTCCTCGGTGCGGGTGAGCAGCTCACCAACCGTGTTGATCTGGGCCCGCTTGAGGCAGTTGCGCGGGCGCTCGGACAGATCGAGGTCTTCGATCGGCAGTTCGAGGTCGGGCGAGGTGGCCGCCGTGGAGGCCACTTCACCAAGCTCGAGGCCCTGCGGCTCATCGCTGAGGCTGGCCACGAGGTCGACGAGTGAACGCAAGGTGGCGCCGGCCGATGCCAGTGCTTCCTTGGGCGTGATCGAACCGTCGGTCTCGATGTCGAGCACGAGCTTGTCGTAGTTGGTGCTCTGCTCGACGCGGGTGGGCTCGACGGTGAACATGACGCGACGCACGGGCGAGAAGATGGCGTCGACCGGAATGACACCGATGGTGCGGTTCTGGTTGTCGCGATCGCTCGACAGGTAGCCACGGCCACGGCCGACGGTGAGGTCGACCGCCAAACGAGCCTTCGAGTTGAGCGTGGCGATGAGCTGATCGGGGTTGAGCACCTCGATCTCGCTCGGGCACTTGATGTCGGCAGCGGTGATGGTGGCCGGGCCACGCACATCGAGGCGGACGATGACATCGTCGTCGGTGGTCGACGTGAGGACGATGTCTTTGATGTTCAAGATGATGTCGGTGACATCTTCGGCGATACCGCCGATGGTGTCGAACTCGTGCAGAGCATCGTCGAACCGAACCGCGGTAATGGCAGCACCAGGGATGCTCGACAGCAGCACGCGCCGCAGCGAGTTGCCAATGGTGTGGCCGAAGCCGGGCTCGAGGGGGCCAACCGCAAACTTCTGACGGTTGGAATTGCCACCTTCGATCGGTTCGTCGATCGGCTCGACGGTGGGTCGCTGGATGACGAGCATGTGGTACGCCTCTATCTCTCGTGGGCCGATGGGTGCGGTCTGGGATTACTTCGAGTACAACTCGACGATGAGCGACTCGCGCACCGGAACGTCGATGTGCTCGCGCTGGGGCAGCTCACGGACGGTCACCTGCTTGCCACTGTCGCCGACCTCGAGCCAGCCGACGATGCGGCGGTCGAGCGTGTCGATGTTGTGTTGGATGACGATCATCGCTGCCGCCTTGGGCGACAGGCTGACCACATCGCCGCGACGCACACGGTACGACGGGATGTTGACGCGCTTGCCGTTCACCAGCAGCAGACCGTGGCTCACGAACTGGCGAGCCTGCGGGCGGGTGCTGGCAAAGCCGGCGCGGAAGGCCACGTTGTCGAGGCGCTGTTCGAGCAGGCGGAGCAGGTTTTCGCCCGTGGGACCCTGCAGGCGGTTGGCCTCTTCATAGGTGCGGCGGAACTGACGCTCGAGCACACCGTAGATGTACTTGGCCTTCTGCTTTTCCTGGAGCTGGGCGAGGTACTCGCTGCCGGCATTGCGGCGACGGGTACGGCCGTGCTGGCCGGGAGGGAACGGGCGACGCTCGAGCGCCTTACGACCCTTTTCGTTCTCGAAGATGTTGGTGCCGAGGCGACGCGAGACGCGCACCTTCGGGCCGGTGTAGCGAGCCATGACGGATCAGGTCCTCCGACGCTTGGGCTGACGACAGCCGTTGTGCGGAACCGGGGTGACGTCTTTGATGGAGGTCACTTCGATACCGGTGGACTGGATGCTGCGCACTGCGGTGTCACGACCCGAACCCGGGCCCTTCACCTGCACTTCGACGCGGCGCAGACCATGCTCCATGGCGGCGCGGGCAGCCTTTTCGGCAGCCATCTGCGCGGCATAGGGCGTGCTCTTGCGCGAACCCTTGAAGCCGACACCACCCGACGACGCCCACGAGATGACGTTGCCTTCGGTGTCGGTGATCGAAACGATCGTGTTGTTGAACGAGCTCTTGATGTGAACGACACCGTTGGTGACGTTCTTGCGCTCGCGCTTGCGGGGGCGACGACCGCCCGGCTTCGGCTTGGCCATTACTTCCTCACAGCCTTCTTCTTGTTCGCGACGGTCTTCTTCGGGCCCTTACGGGTGCGAGCGTTGGTATGGGTGCGCTGACCACGCACGGGCAAGCCCTTGCGGTGACGGACGCCCTGGAGGCAGCCGATTTCGATCTTGCGCTTGATGTCTTGCGCCACATTGCGGCGCAGGTCGCCCTCGACGGTGATGTTCGCCTCGACCCAAGCGCGGATGCGGTTGATCTCGTCTTCGGTGAGGTTGCGCACACGCTCGTTCGGGTCGAGGCCAGTGTCTGCGCAGATCTTCTGGGCGGTCGGCTTACCGATGCCGAAGATGTAGGTGAGCGAAATCTCCAACCGCTTTTCGCGGGGGATGTCAACGCCGGAAATACGTGCCATGGACTGCTTCCTCAGCCTTGCCGCTGCTTGTGGCGCGGGTTCTCGCAGATCACCATGACGCGGCCATGCCGGCGGATGATCTTGCACTTGTCGCAAATTTTCTTCACGCTCGGGCGGACCTTCATGATGAACGGCTTTCTTGTCGGACTTGCTGTACGAACTGACGGGTACTGATTACTTGTAGCGATACGTGATACGGCCTCGGGTGAGGTCGTAGGGGGTGAGTTCCACCTGCACCTTGTCGCCGGGCAGGATGCGGATGTAGTTCATTCGCATCTTCCCCGAGATGTGCGCCAACACCTGATGGCTGTTTTCGAGCTCTACCCGGAACATTGCATTGGGTAGCGACTCGATGATCGTGCCTTCGAGCACGATGGCGTCGTCTTTCGGCTTGGGCAGGGCAATCTCCTCGAAACGTGGTACTTCTGGTGCCTCTCGCAGGCCGATGCAAGCACGGGAGCGCGACAGGCCAACAGGGCCGAGGGGCAATACTACCGGGCTACATCGATAACGCCAAGTCCCAGTTTCCTCGATGTGGTATGGTGCTCGCTTTCCGGGGGCGCGTGGCCTCGGCGTGTTCGGGCCAGTACCCTGCGTGGCCGTGCGGATCTTGAAGCTTTCCCTGGTCGCGTTGTTGTCGACCGTCGCGGTGCCCGTCTCGGCTGGTCTCGGTGCACCATCGGTGGCGCATGCAGCGCCCTTGGGCACCACCGCCTACCTGCCGCTGCCCACTCCTACTCGGTTGCTCGACACCCGCGATTCGGTCGGCGCACTCGGCCCCGGTGGCATCGTCAACATCGTCGTCACCGGCGACGCACCGCTCCCGGCTGCGGCAACCACTCGCGCCGTGGTGGTGAACGTCACCGTGGTGGGGCCTGCCGCTGTGGGTTTCTGGACTGCGTTCCCGCATGGCCGCAGCATTCCTACCGCCTCGAACCTCAACATCGACGAACGGGCATCGGCGCTCGGCGGTGGGCTCGCCATGAGCAACCTCGTCACCGTGCCGGTGGGCGACGACGGCAGTATCGACATCTTCAGCCAATCGGGCGGCCAACTGGTGGTCGACATGCTCGGTTCGTACCAGACCAGCGCCGCCACTGCAGCCGGCCGCTTCGTGCCCCTCGCCACGCCCACCCGCATCGTCGACACCCGTTCGTTCCTGCCGGTGTTCGCCGATGCCGCCATCGACGTCGCCGTACCCGGTGGTGCAGGCGCTGCCGCAGCGGTGCTCAACGTCACCGCCATCGCCAACGGGGCCGGGTTCTGGACGCTCTACCCCACCGGCACCGATCGGCCCGGGGCGAGCAACCTCAACACGCTCTACCCGTTCCACACGGTCGCCAACCAGGTCATCGTGCCGCTCGACGCGAATGGGTCGTTCTCGATCTACTCACAAACCGGTGGGCATGTGGTGATCGACCTCATCGGGCTGGTCACCGGTGCCGGTGCCGCAGTGACCACCGATGGGCTGTTCGTACCGCTCGCCTCCCCCACCCGATTTCTCGACACTCGAGATCGCACCCTCAGCCCGCTCGGTTCCACACGCATGCTGCTGCCGGGCTGGAACGTCGAAGTGCCCGTGGCCACCAACCCTGCCGTAGGCCGCCCCGATGTGGCCGCCGTGGTGATGAACCTCACCACCACCGAATCGCTCGGCGATGGCTACGCCACCGTGTCGCCCGCCGGCACCAACAACCCCGCCGTGAAGGCCCGCACCACATCCACACTCAACGTGGCCCGGGCCGCACAAACACTGCCCAATCACGCCACGGTGGCGGTGTCGGCTCGCGGCTTCGACGTGTTCAGCCAACGCGGTGGCCACGTGATCGCCGATGTGGCCGGCTACTACCTCGGCGCCCCGGTGGCCGCGCCCTACGGGCAGCCGGCCAACAGCGACCCCACACCATTGTTCTGCGTCGGCTTCCCCACCTCGGCGGTGGCCCCGGTAGTGGTGGGTTCGAGCCGCGGCACGGTGATGCGCGCCCAACAACGGCTGCTCGATCTCGGCTTCTGGCTCGATGGTGTCGACGGCGACTACGGCTGGACCACATCGCAGGCCGTGATGGCGTTCCAGAAGTGGGCGGGCCTCCCCTCCAGCAGTGCCGTCACCGATGCCACCGCGGCAGCCCTCAACACCACGCTCTGCCGGCCGGTGCCCACCATCACCACGGGCGATCTGTTCGAAGTCGACAAGGGCCGCCAGCTCGGCATCTTCGTCCGCGGCGGAAAGCTGTTGTGGGTCATCAACATCTCGACGGGCGGCAACTACGCCTACCAGGCCATCGACCAGAAGACCGGCGGCGATGCCAGCGGTATCGCCATCACGCCGGTGGGGTCGTTCAAGGTGTATCGCTTCGCCGACGATCCGGCCTACAAGGGCTCGCTCGGCACCCTGTACCGCCCCCGATTCTTCACCCAGGGCATCGCCGTTCACGGTTATCGCAGCGTGCCCAACTTCCCCGCCTCGCACGGGTGTGTGCGAGTGAGCAATCCGGCGATGGACATGATCTGGGGGATGAATCTGCTGCCGATGGGTTCGAAGGTCGTCGTTCACGACTAACCACACCCACCTCGCCGCCGTGATGCGACGAACGGGTACCATCTGCAGCGTGTGAAACGGGTCCTGTGAGGCTCGTACACGAAGGAGTGCTGATGGAATCGCGAGTGGTCATGAGCGCCGACGACGTGCGGCGGGCCATCACCCGCATCGGGCACGAGATCGTCGAACGCAATCACGGCTTGGCCGATGTGGTGCTGGTGGGGTTGCAACGGGGCGGGGTGTGGATCGCCGAAGCACTGGGAGCAGCGCTGGGCACGATCGAGCCGTCGACGCCCGTGGCTGTGGGTTCGGTCGATGTGAGCTTCTACCGCGACGACGTGGGCCTGCGGCCCATCGTGCCGGCCCATGTGACCGACCTCCCATCCATCGACGGTGCGGTGGTGGTATTGGTCGACGATGTGCTGTTCACCGGGCGCACGGTGCGCGCCGCGCTCGACGCGCTCAACGACCACGGCCGTCCACGTGCCGTGCAACTGGCCGTCATGGTCGACCGCGGGCACCGCGAACTGCCCATCCGTCCCGATTTCGTGGGCAAGAACCTGCCCACGGCGCGTAGCGAAAACGTGACCGTAGCCACCGATGGTGTGGTGATCGCATGAAGCATCTGCTCGACATCGGGCACCTCGATGCCGCCACCATCGGGAGGTTGCTCGACCTCACCGACCACATGGCCGAGATCAACCGACGCCCCATGCCCAAGGTGCCCGCACTGCGCGGCAAGACCGTGGTGAACCTCTTCTTCGAAGACTCCACCCGCACACGCACCAGCTTCGATACAGCGGCGCGACGGCTCAGCGCCGACGTGATGAACTTCGCCGTGTCGTCGAGCAGTGTGAACAAGGGTGAGAGCCTGCGCGACACCATCGAAACCATCACCGCCATGGGCGTCGACGCCTTCGTGGTGCGGCACAAGTCGAGCGGTGCACCCAACCTCATCACCCGCTGGACCACGGCATCGGTGGTGAACGCCGGCGATGGTTGGCATCAGCACCCCACCCAGGCATTGCTCGACTGCTACACCATCCGTACGCGGCTCGGCCAGCGCAACGACTTTGCCGGCCTGCGCATCGCCATCGTGGGCGATATCCGCCACAGTCGTGTGGCCCGGAGCGATGTGCAGGCGTTCACAGCACTCGGCGCACACGTGGTGTTGGTAGCACCGCCCACGCTGCTGCCGCCCGCGGTGCACGACTGGCCAGTGGAGGTGTCTCACGATCTCGATGCAGTACTCCCCACGCTCGACGTGCTGTACCTGCTGCGCATGCAACACGAGCGGATGACCGACGCATTGGTGCCGTCGCTACGCGAATACACCACCCTCTACGGCCTCACCCCCGACCGCGCCGAGCACCTGCAAGCACACACGCTGGTGATGCACCCGGGCCCCATGAACCGCGGGGTGGAAATTGCGGTCGACCCGGCCGAACTCCCCGGCGCAACCATTCTCGAACAGGTCGCCAACGGCATCGCCGTACGCATGGCGGTGCTGTTCGACCTACTCGGCAGCGGCGCCGACCTCGGCAACGAATCCCTCGGAGGCACGTCATGACCCGCATCATCATTCGCAACGGCACCGTGCTCGATGCCACCGGCGAACGGCGCGCCGATGTAGCCATCGACCATGGCGTCATCACGGCAGTGGAACCTTCGCTCGACGCCACACTCGACACTGACGCCACCGTGCTCGACGCGCAGGGCTGCTACGTCACCCCCGGGTTCGTCGACCTGCACGTGCACCTGCGCGAGCCGGGGAAGGAAGAAGCCGAGACCATCGAAACCGGTAGCCGCGCCGCAGCCCTCGGTGGCTTCACCGCCGTGGTGGCCATGCCCAACACCGACCCAGCCCAAGACTCGCTGCCCACCATCGAGTTCGTACGCGCACAGGGGCGTCGCGCCGGGTTGTGCGAGGTGGTGCCTGCCGGCTGCATCACCCTCAACCGCGCTGGTGAGCACCTGGCCCCGTTAGGGGAGTTGGCAGCAGCAGGCGTGCGTCTGTTCACCGACGACGGCAACGGAGTACAAGACCCGGGCCTCATGCGCCGGGCGCTCGAGTACGCCCGGCCGTTGGGCATCACCCTCGCCCAGCACTGCGAAGTGGCGAGCCTCACCAAGGGCGCGGTGATGCACGAAGGGTCGTGCTGCAGCACCCTCGGCCTGCCGGGTTGGCCTGCCCTCGCCGAAGAACTGATGGTGCACCGCGACATCGAACTCGTGCGGCTCACCGGCGCCCCCGTGCACTTCCTGCACCTCTCGACGGTGCGCAGCGTCGAGTTGGTGCGTGCCGCCAAGGCCGACGGCCTGCCCGTCACCGCCGAGGCCACCCCGCATCACTTCACGCTCACCGACGAACTGCTCGCGTCGTTCGATGCCGTGTACAAGGTGAACCCGCCGCTGCGTACCCCTGCCGATATCGCCGCCATCAAGGCCGGCCTCGCCGATGGCACCATCGATGCCATCGCCACCGACCACGCACCGCACGCACCCGAAACCAAGGAGGCCCCACTCGATCAGGCGCCCCCCGGCATGCTCGGCCTGCAAACCGCACTGTCGTTGGCGCTCACCGAACTGGCGATGCCGTTGGCCGATGTGGTGGCAGCACTGAGTTGGAAACCTGCCGCCATTGCCGGGCTCGCGCCCACTCACGGGGGCCCCATCGCGGTGGGCGCCGCGGCCAATGTGGCCGTCTTCGACCCCGAGGCCACGTGGACCGTCCGCGCCGACGCGTTGGCCAGCAAGAGCCGCAACACGCCTTACGCCGGCCGCACGCTGCGCGGCGTTGTGCGCCATACGGTGTTCAACGGCGATGCCGTGGTGGTGAACGGCGTGGCCCAACGCTGAACCGTGCGAGCCAGCACTCGGCCGCTAGAGGCGGGTGAGAATGTCGGGGCCGCGTTCGGTGACCAGCACCGTGTGTTCCACATGCGCTGCATGAGAACCGTCGATGGTGAGCACGGTCCACCCGTCGTCGGCCTCGCGCGTTTCGTCGTGCCCGCCCCCCATGAGCATCGGCTCGATGGCCAGCACCACACCGGGCTCGAGCAGTGCACCTTTGCCGCGGCGGCCGCGGTTGGGTACATCGGGATCTTCGTGCATGGCCCGGCCGATGCCGTGCCCGCAGTAGTCGTGCGGCGAGCCGTAGCCCGCGGCGCGCACCACAGCGTCGATAGCGGCGCCGATGTCGCCCACGCGGCCCCCGGGCACCATGGCAGCGATACCGGCGGCGAGGGCGCGCTCGGCCACGGCCACCAACTGCACATCGCTCTCACGCGCCTGGCCCACCGACATCGTGAAGGCAGCATCACCGTGCCACCCGTCGATGATGGCCCCGCAGTCGACCGATAGGAGGTCGCCATCGGCCAGCACCCGATCGCCCGGAATGCCGTGGATGAGCTCATCGTTCACCGACGCGCAGATCACCGCCGGGAACCCGTGATAGCCGAGGAAGTTGCTCGTAGCGCGATGGGCGCCGAGCACTCCGCGGGCGACGCGATCGAGCTCGCCCGTCGTGACCCCCGGTACAGCGGCGACACGAATGGCTGCGTGCATCTCGGCAACCACTCGACCAGCCCGGCGCATTGCATCGAGATCGGCCGGGCGACGGCGAGGCAGGCGACGCATGAGCCGAGTGACCCGCTGCGTCAGACGACGCGGCGCGCAGCGTCGACGGCGCGAGTGAGGCGAAGGAAGACATCGTCGGGTGAACCCACCCCGTTGACGACCACCAACCGGCGGTCGCGGCCATAGAACTCGATGAGCGGTGAGGTCTGCTCTTCGTAGAGGTCGAGCCTGCGGTTGATGGCCTCGGGCGTATCGTCGTCGCGCTGCCACACTTCGCCACCGCACACTTCGCAAATGGGGGTGGAGCGATCGCTCTGCGACACCACGTAGTTGGTGCCACAGTCGCGGCACACACGCCGCGACGAGATGCGCTCGAGCACCAACTCGCGCGGTACATCGAGGTCGATGACCACGTCGATGGGGCGCTCGGCAGTGATGCGATCGAGTTCGAGGGCCTGCCCCACGGTGCGCGGGAAGCCATCGAGGATGTAGCCCCGAGTGCGGGCGTCATCGCGCACCAGACGCTCGGCGACGATGCCCACCATGATGTCGTCACCAACCAGGCCACCGGCATCCATCACCTGTTTGGCCATGGCGCCGAGTTCGCTTCCCTCGCGCACGGCGGCACGCAACATCTCGCCGGTGGAGATGTGTGGCACCACGAAATGGCGCGACAAACGCACACATTGCGTGCCCTTACCGGCGCCTTGCCGGCCGAGCAGGATGAGCCGAGCGCCGGGGATCATGCCTGGCTCAGCAACGCTCGCGTTGTGCCGAGCGGACGATCACTTGATGAAGCCCTCGTAATTGCGCAGCATCAGTTGCGAGTCGATCTGGCGCATCAGTTCGAGCGCCACGCCCACGGCGATGAGCACGGTGGTACCGGCGAAGGGGAAGCTACGCACATCGCCAGCCCACAGCAACAGGTAGGGCAAGATGGCGATGGCTGCCACGAACAGCGCACCCGGCAAGGTGATGCGGTTCACGGTCTTGGCCAGGAACCGCTCGGTCTGCGGCCCGGGGCGAATACCGGGGATGAACCCACCCTGGCGACGCAACTGATCGGCCTGGCGGATGGGGTCGAAGGCGATGGAGTTGTAGAAGTAGGCGAACGCCACGATGAGCACCGCGAAGATGGTGATGTACACGATGTTCTGGCTGTTCACGATGTACTTGTTCACGAACGACACGATGCTGCCGCGCCAGCCCTCACCACTGCCGAGCATGTTCGACAACAGCACCGGCAACAACAGCACCGACGAAGCGAAGATGATGGGCACCACGCCGCTCTGGTTCACCTTCAGCGGAATGTAGGTGTTCTGGCCGCCGTACATGCGCCGGCCCACCACACGTTTGGCGAACTGCACCGGGATTCGGCGTGACGCCAGCTCCACTCGCACGACGGCGATGACGATGCCCACACTGAGCAGGGTGAGTAGGGCGAACACGAACCACTTCTTGGCCTGCAAGATCGAGTAGTAGCTGTACGGCAGGCGGCTCACCACCGAGGCGAAGATGAGCATGCTCATACCGTTGCCGATACCGCGCTGACCGATGAGTTCACCGATCCACATCAGGACAGCGGTGCCAGCCACCAAGGTCATGATGACCAGCAGCCCGCGAGGCCACATACCGTCGGGCAGCAACTTCACATTCGGCACGCGCTGCGCCGCACCGAAGAAAGCATTGCCCTTGCCTTGCCCGAAGATGAACGTGAGGCCGGTGGCCTGCAACAGGGCGATACCGATGGCCATGTAGCGGGTGTACTGGGTGATCTTGCGCTGGCCGACCGCGCCCTCTTGCTGCAGCTTTTCGAGCTTCGGGATGACCACACCGAGCACCTGCATGATGATGCTGGCGGTGATGTACGGCATGATGCCGAGCGCGAAGATCGAGAAGCTACCGAAGGCGCCGCCCGAGAACAGGTCGAGGAAGCCCAGGGCACCCTGCGATTTCACACCCTCTTGGAACTGCTTCACCGCATCGGCGTCGATACCCGGCACGCGAATGGCGACGCCGAAGCGATACAACGCCACCATCGCCAAGGTGAACAGCACCTTGTTGCGGAGATCAGCGACCTTGAAGACGTTCTTCAGGCTCGACAACACAACAGGCTCCTCGGGGGCGGATCAGAGATCTTGACGATGACAGTGAGATGCTAGGTCGTGACAGCGCCAACGCGGCACTGCCGCAGGTTCAGCGGTTGGCGAACTGGTTGCCCTGCACCGGGGGACGACCCGACTTGAAGGGCAGCGGGATGATGGTGACGGAGCCGCCAGCAGCTTCGACGGCCGCCTGAGCGGTCTTCGAGATGCCGTGCACGCTGAGGGCGACGGCACTGGTGATTTCACCACGGCCGAGCACCTTCACGAACGTGCCCTTGCGCACCAAGCCGGCAGCGACGAGATCGTCGGGGCCAACGGTGGCGGCTTCGAGGGCAGCCAACTGGTCGAGGTTCACCGGCGAGTACTCGACGCGGAAGGGGTTGTTGAAACCCTTCAACTTCGGCACGCGACGGATGAGCGAGGTCTGACCGCCTTCGAATGCGCGGTTCACCTTGCCACGCCCACGCGAATGCTGACCCTTGGTACCGGCACCGGCGGTCTTACCGCCCTTACCGCCAATACCACGGCCGACGCGCTTCTTGGCCTTGTTCGTGCCGGGTACTGGTGCGAGTTCATCGACGCGCATGGTCAGCCCTCCGTTCCGTTCTCGGTGACCTTGATGAGGTGCGGCACGCGTGCGATCATGCCGCGAATTTCGGCGCGATCGGGCAGCGTGTTGGTGTTGCCGATGCGACCCAGGCCGAGTGCACGAAGCGTGCCGTGAGCCTTCGGCTTGTTGCCGATGGCAGAGCGGACCTGGGTGACGGTGAGGGTCTTTTCGCCCTCGTAAGTGTTCTTCTGGCGACCAGGCATCAGTGGTGTTCTCCTGCTGCGAGTTGCTTCTTGCGCTCGTTGTACGAGTTGAGCACGCCCTTGGGCACGAAATCTTCGGCGGCCAAACCACGACGAGCGGCCACCACATCGGGGCGCTGCAGTGACTTGAGACCGTTGATGGTGGCCCGGGCGACGTTGATGGCGTTCGAGGAGCCGAGCGACTTGCACAGCACATCGTGCACGCCGGCCTCTTCGAGGATGACACGGGCTGCGCCACCGGCGATGACGCCGGTACCGGGGGCGGCAGGCTTCATCATCACTCGGCCAGCGGAGTTGATGCCGATGACGGGGTGGGTGATGGTGCTGCCGGCCAGCGGCACTTCGAACAGGTTGCGCTTGGCTTCTTCGGTGCCCTTCTGAATGGCGAGGGGCACTTCTTTCGCCTTGCCGTAGCCGAGACCGACCCGGCCGTTGCCATCGCCCACCACCACGAGAGCGGTGAACGAGAAACGACGACCGCCCTTCACCACTTTGGCGACGCGGTTGATGGTGATGACACGCGATTCGCGCAGACCGCCCGAGTCGGCTGCCGGAGCTTCGGCGCCGCCGCGGTTGTCGTTGCGGTTCGAACCGCCGTAGTTGCTGGGACCAGCCATCAGAACTCCAAACCTGCTGCACGGGCAGCGGCCGCAGCCGCGGCCACACGACCGTGATAGAGGAAGCCGCCGCGATCGAACACGACCTTGTCGATACCTGCGGCCTTGGCGCGATCGGCCACGAGGGTGCCGACGCGGGTGGCCGCATCGACTGTTGCACCATTGCCCTGGCCGCGCTGCGCGGCCTCATTGGTGGACGCAGCTACGAGCGTGCGGCCGGCATCGTCGTCGATGACCTGCAACACGATGTGCTTGTTCGAACGGAACACGGCGAGACGCGGACGCTCGGCGGTGCCATGGATCTTCTTGCGAACACGCGAGTGCCGAATGACGCGGCCTTCGCGACGTTTCTGGGCGACCTTGGTCATGACAGGGTCCTCACTTCTTTCCGGTCTTGCCGGCCTTGCGCAAGACCTTCTCACCGAGGTACCGCACACCCTTGCCCTTGTAGGGCTCGGGCTTACGGATGGAACGGACGTTGGCGGCCACTTGGCCGACCACTTCTTTGTCGATGCCCTTCACGATGACACGGGTCTGCACGGGCACCTCGAAGGTGACGCCAGCAGGTGCCTCGAGCACCACGGGGTGGCTGAAACCGAGGGCCAGACGCAACGTGGTGGGCGTAACGGCCTCGGCGCGGTAGCCCACGCCGATGATCTCGAGTTCACGGGTGAAGCCCGTGGTGACCCCGACGACCATGTTGTTCACCAAGGTGCGCGACAGACCGTGCAACGAGCGGCTTTCGCGCTCGTCGTCGGGCCGCTCGACCACCAGGGTGGCATCCTCCGCTCGCACCGAAATGCGACCGGGGAGTGTACGGCTGAGGGTGCCCTTGGGGCCGGTGACCGTGACGGACTGACCGTCGATGTCGATCTTCACGTCACCAGGGACGGGAATGGGTGCCTTACCGATACGAGACATACGAGACCTCCTGGGTCACCACACGTAGCAGAGCACTTCGCCGCCCACGTTGCGCTTGCGCGCTTCGCGGTCGGTCATGAGCCCATTGCTGGTGGACAGAACGGCGACACCCAAACCACCGAGCACGCGCGGTACGGCGTTGCCCTTGCGGTAGACCCGCAGGCCCGGGGTGGAGATACGGCGCAGACCGTTGATGGTGCGCTGGCGGTCGTGCGAGTACTTCATCGCCACCGTGAGCACGTCACCGGGGCCCGTGGTCGCCGGTGCGACCGTGAAGCCTTCGATGTAGCCCTCTTTGACGAGGAGTGTGGCAAGCGCAACCTTCTGCTTCGAGCAGGGCATGCGCACTTCGTCGTGCATCGCCGTGTTGGCGTTGCGGATACGAGTGAGCATGTCGGCGATGGGATCAGTCAGCATGATTCGCTCCTCACCAGCTCGCCTTGGTCAGACCGGGGATTTCGCCGGCATGTGCCATCTCGCGCAAGCAGATGCGGCACAGCCCGAAACGGCGATACACCGAACGTGCGCGGCCGCAACGACGGCAGCGGGTATACCCGCGCACTTTGTACTTCGGCGTGGCGTTGGCCTTGTTGACTTGAGACTTCTTTGCCATCTCGATGCCCTTCCCTTACTTCTTCTTCTTCGCAGCAGGCTTGGCCGCGGCCTTGGGGCCGCCACGCGAAGGACCGCGCCGCTTGGGCTTCTTCTTCGGAACCGGGCCAGCATCGGCGCCACGCTTGAACGGGAACCCGAACGCGTCGAGCAGCGCCTTGCCGTGCTCGTTGGTGGTCGCCGTGGTGACGATGGTGATGTCCATGCCACGCGGTGCGTCGACCTTGTCGTAATCGATTTCAGGGAACACCGACTGCTCGCTGAGCCCGAAGGTGTAGTTGCCCCGGCCGTCCCAGCTGTGCGCCGGCAGGCCGCGGAAGTCGCGAATACGCGGAATCGCAACAGCGATGAGGCGGTCGAGGAACTCCCACATGCGATCGCCGCGCAAGGTGACCTTGCAGCCGATTGCTTGGTTCTCGCGGAGCTTGAAGCCGGCGATGGAGGTTCGCGACTTGGTGATGATCGGCTTCTGACCGGCGATCGCCGTAAGGTCGCGGACGGCGCCTTCGAGCAGCGACGGCTGCTGGGTGGCTCGGCCGACGCCCATGTTGATGACGATCTTTTCGAGCTTCGGCACCTGCATCACATTGGTCAGGCCCAGGTCGGCCAGGAGGGCCGCCTTCACCTGATCGTTGTACTGCTGCTTCAGCCGCGGCTGGGTTGCGACGGACGCGCTCATCCGATCACCTCTCCGGTTCGCTTGGCGATCCGCACCTTGGTGCCATCGGCACCGATCTGATAGCCCACGCGGGTGGGCTTGCCCTTATGGACGAGCATCACGTTGCTCACATCGATCGGCATATCGCGATCGATGATGCCGCCCTGCTGGGCAGCCGCACGCGGCTTCGAGTGCTTCTTGGCCGTGTTGACGCCACTGACGATGATCTTGTTGTCGCGGGGCAGGGCCTGGACGATTTCGCCCTCTTTGCCTTTGTCTTTCCCCGCGATCACTACGACGGTGTCACCCTTTTTGAGCTTCATGGTCAGATCACCTCCGGGGCTAGCGACACGATGCGCATGAACTTCTTGTCACGCAGTTCGCGGCCCACTGGCCCGAAGATGCGCGTCCCACGCGGGGTGAGATCGTCTTTGATGATGACGGCAGCGTTTTCGTCGAAGCGGATGTAGCTGCCATCGGGACGGCGCTTTTCCTTCTTCACACGAACGACGACGCACTTCACGACGTCGCCCTTCTTCACGGCGGCACCGGGGATGGCATCTTTCACCGTGGCGACGAAGATGTCGCCGATGGAGGCGTACCGGCGGCGCGTGCCACCGAGCACCTTGATGCACAGCACTTCTTTGGCGCCGCTGTTGTCGGCGACGCGGAGTCGTGATTCCTGCTGGATCATGTCACTTCGCCCTCTCGAGTACTTCCACGACGCGCCAGCGCTTGTTCTTGCTGAGCGGACGGGTCTCCATGACGCGGACCTTGTCGCCGATGTTCACATCGTTGGCTTCGTCGTGCGCGTAGAGCTTCTTGGTGCGCAGCATGAACTTGCCGTACTTGGGGTGACGCACCCGCTCGACGACGGCCACGACTGCGGTCTTGTCCATCTTGTTCGACACCACGAGGCCTTCGCGGACCTTGCGTGCACTGCGTGCAGTGTTCTCGGTTTCAGTGCTCATCGGGGTCAGCTCCCGCTCTCGGCAGCAGCGATCTCACGCTGGCGGATGTAGGTGTTGATGCGTGCGATCTGGCGCCGGGTGGCACCGATCTCGGCGTTGTTCTCGAGCTGACCGGTGGCGTTACGGAAACGCAGGTTCAGCGCAGCCTGCTTGGTGGCACGCAGTTCGGCCACCAGCGCCGGCAGGTCGAGTTCGCTCAGCTCTGCATTGGTCTTGGCCATGTCAGTAGATCTCCTCGCGAGTGATGATGCGCGCCTTGATCGGCAGCTTCTGGATGGCCTTGTTCATGGCCGCCTTGGCCGTGGCCTCATCGGGGAACGACAGCTCGAACAGCACGCGACCCGGCTTCACCACGGCAACCCAGAACTCGGGGTTGCCCTTGCCCGAACCCATGCGGGTTTCGGCAGGCTTCTTGGTGACGGGCTTGTCGGGGAAGATGTTGATCCACACCTTGCCACCACGCTTGATGGCGCGGGTCATGGCAATACGAGCGGCTTCGATCTGGCGGGCGGTGAGCCAACCGGGCTCGAGTGCCTGGATGCCGTACTCGCCGAAAGCGAGATCGTTGCCACCCTTCGACATACCGGTCATGCGACCGCGGTGGTGCTTGCGGTGTGCGACTTTACGGGGCATCAACATGGGTCAGTCCTCCCCACGGAAATGTGGAGCTTCATGCAGGTCGTGGGTACGACGTGCGATGTCCTCTTCCTCATCGAGCAACTTCTCGAGTTCGGGATCGGCTTCCTTGATGAGCGGGGCCACGTCGGCCTCGGCTTCGTCGGCACGGCGAGGGCCGGCCGACGACACCACACGGCGAGGCGTTGCCTGGCCCGAGGTCTCACCAACGGCCATGGCGGCTTCGCGGCTGATCTTGTCGTCGGTCTGGGCCTTGTAGGGCACGATGTCGCCCTTGTAGATCCACACCTTCACACCGACACGACCGCTCGAGGTGCGAGCCTCGCGCATGCCGTAGTCGATGTCGGCGCGCAGGGTGTGCAGCGGCACACGACCTTCGCGGTACCACTCGGTACGGCTCATTTCGGCGCCACCGAGACGACCCGAGCACTGCACGCGGATACCGAGCGCACCGGCGCGCTGTGCGTTCTGCACAGCTCGCTTCATGGCACGACGGAAGGCGATGCGGTTCACGAGCTGATCGGCCACACCTTGGGCGATGAGCGCTGCGTCGAGCTCGGGGCTCTTGATCTCGACGATGTTGAGCTGCACACGGGGGTTGCCCGTGATGGTGGTGAGCAGGGCGCGCAGTTCGTCGGCTTGCGCACCACGACGACCGATGACGATGCCCGGGCGTGCGGTGTGGATGTCGACGCGAACCTTGTCGCGGGTGCGCTCGATCTCGATGCGGCTCACTGCCGCGCTCTCGAGCTTCGACATGAGCGCACGACGGATCTTCCAGTCCTCGGTGAGGTATTCCTTGTACTCACGCTCGGAGAACCAGCGGCTCTTCCAGTCGGTGGTGACACCGAGGCGGAAGCCGTACGGGTTGATCTTCTGACCCATCAGTTGCTCTCTTCTTCGGAATCGGTGTCGGCCTGGCTGGCAGGGAGGGCGAAGCCGGCAGCGACGGCGTTGTCTTCGGTGTCGAAGTACACCTCGGCCACCGTCTGGTTGTAGTAGCGGGTGCCGGGCAGGTGATACAGCATCGAGTCGGCGTTGCCCTTGATGTCGAAGCCTTCGGGCGCCGAACCATCGGCCAGCGGCATGGCCGAACCGGCCCACTGGCCAGCGGTGATACCGGCGAAGCCCTGCACTGCTGCATCGGTTGGCGTGGCTTCGGTCTCGGTGGCATCGACCTCGGTGGTGGCAGCGGTGTCGCCAGCCTTGAGGCCAGCGGCGCGCTGACGGCTGCGCTCGACACGATCGCGGCGCGAAGCAGCGGTGGACGTGGCCACACGGCGACCGCCGGCGGCACCACGACGGGCCTCACGGGCCTGCACCACTTCGAGGCGCACATCGTCGAGACGAGCCACCACGATGGTGATGTGGGTGGTGCGCTTGTTGATCTTGCCGGCGCGGCCACGTGCACGCGGGGTGAACCGCTTGAGCGTGGGGCCCTCATCGGCGAAGCATGCCCGCACATACAGTTCGTCGGGGTCTTGCTCGTCGTTGTGACGAGCGTTGGCCACGGCCGAGGCGAGCACCTTGCGGATGACGATGGCGATATCGCGTTCGGTGAACTGCAGCACCTCGTCGGCCTGCTTCACGGGCAGGTCGCGGATGAGGTCGAGCACCACACGGGCCTTCGACGCCGACGACCGCACGTACATCGCGCTGGCCTTGGTGCCGCTGCGCTCGCCAGCGACGAACGACTTCTCGTTGAGCTTGGGACCAGTCATCAGCGGCGACCCTTTGTGTTCTTTTCCTGACCGGCGTGGTACCTGAAGGTACGCGTCGGGCTGAATTCGCCGAGCTTGTGACCGACCATGCTCTCGGTCACGTACACCGGCACGTGCTTACGACCATCGTGGACAGCGATGGTGTGACCCACCATGTCGGGGATGATGGTGCTGCGACGGCTCCAGGTCTTGATGACCTTGCGATCGCCGGCGGCGTTCTGTGCATCGACCTTCTTGAGCAGATGGTCGTCGACGAACGGCCCCTTCTTGAGACTGCGGGACATGGTGGACTACCTCCGGCCCTTCGACGTGCGCCGACGACGCACGATGAGCTGCTGCGATGCCTTCTTCTTGTTGCGGGTACGACCCTCGGGCTTACCCCAGGGCGACACCGCCGGACGACCGCCCGATGTGCGGCCTTCACCACCACCGAGGGGGTGGTCGACCGGGTTCATCGCCACACCACGGGTCTGCGGGCGCTTGCCCTTCCAGCGGTTGCGACCGGCCTTACCGATCTTGATGAGTTCGTGTTCGCTGTTGCCCACTTCGCCGACGGTTGCCCGGCAGTCGATGAGCACACGGCGCATTTCGGTGGACGGCATACGCAGGGTGGCGAAGTCGCCGTCCTTGGCGACCAACTGCACGGCCATACCGGCCGAGCGAGCGATCTTGCCGCCCTGCCCGGGGCGCAGTTCCACGTTGTGCACGGTGGTACCGACCGGGATGAAGCGCAGCGGCATGGCGTTGCCGGGCTTGATGTCGGCGCCTTGACCGCTCTTCACATGTGCGCCCACCACGAGGCCCTTGGGGGCCAGGATGTACGCCTTGGAACCGTCGGCATAGTGCAACAGGGCAATGCGACAGGTGCGGTTGGGGTCGTACTCGATGGCGGCAACTTTGGCGGTAACGCCATCTTTGACGCGCTTGAAGTCGATGATGCGGTACTGCCGCTTGTGGCCGCCACCGCGGTGACGAGCGGTCTTGCGCCCATAGACGTTGCGACCGCCGCTGTGCGGGACGGGCGAGAGCAACGACTTCTCAGGCGTTGTCTTGGTGATGTCGGAGAAGTCGGACGTCGTTTGGAAACGACGCCCGGCGCTCGTTGGTTTGCGTGCACGAATCGCCATGGTGTTCTCAGTTCTCGAACAGCGGGATCTCGTTGCCCGCTGCAAGGGTGACGATGGCCCGTTTCGTGTCGGGCTTGGACCCGGTGCGGTTCGAGCGACGCGCACGCGTCTTCTTACCGATCCGGTTGAGGGTGTTGACCTTGACCACCTTCACGCCCCAGATGGCCTCGACAGCGTCGTGGATCTCGGGCTTGGTGGCGCTGGGGTGCACCTTGAACGTGTAGACGCCCGTCTCGATGAGGCCGTAGCTCTTCTCGGACACGATGGGCGCAATGATGATGTCGCGGGGGTCTTTCATGACGATGCCTCACTCTTCGCGCTGCCGACCGGTGAGAAACCAGCGGCCTGAGCGGCTTGTTCGGTGGCGAACCAGGCCTCGGCGATGGTGGCCTTGTAGTACCGGCTACCAGGCATGTGGTAGAGCATCGAGTCGGCGTTGCCCTTGATGGGGAAACCCTTCGGTGCCTGGCCGTTGGCCTGCGGTGCACGGCTACCCGGGCCGTAGGCGCCCTCGGCCGACGACTCGGTACTGGGCAGCGTGTCGGTGGAGAACACCACGTACTCGTTGCAGAGCACGTCGTACGCGTTCAGCTCGGCACGCTCGATGAGTTGCACATCGGGGAGGTTGAGGAAGCTCTTGATGGTGGTGAGATCGTTGCGATCGACCACCACGAGCACCTTGCCCTGCAGACCGAGCGACGCGAGCGCAGCCTTGGCAAGCTTGGTCTTCGGCTCTTCGAAGCCCCACGAGTCGACGACGACCACTTTGCCGGCAGCCGCACGGTCGGACAGAGCCGAACGCAGCGCCAGGTTGATCATCTTCTTCGGGGTCTTCTGGCCGTACTTACGCGGCTTGGGCCCGAGGGCCACGCCACCGCCGCTGAAGTGCGGTGCACGGGTGGAGCCCTGACGAGCGTTACCGGTGCCCTTCTGCTTGAACGGCTTCTTACCGCCACCCGACACTTCGGCACGGGTCTTGGTGCTCTGGGTACCGGCACGACGGGCGGCGAGCTGAGCGGTGACCACCTGGTGCATCACCGGAACGTTCGGCTGGATGCCGAACACGTGGTCGGCCAGTTCGAGATCGCTCACGGTGGCGCCGGCGGTGCTTTTCACGGTTACGGACGCCATGTCACTTCTTGCCCTTCACTGCGTTACGAACGATGACCACGCCGCCGTTGGGGCCGGGCACCGAACCCTTCACCAGCAGCAAGTTGCGCTCGGCATCGGCTTCGACGACCTCGAGGTTCAGGGTGGTGACCTGCTCGTGGCCCATGTGACCGGCCATGCGCAGACCCTTGAACACACGCCCCGGGAAGCTGCATGAGCCGATGGAGCCCGGTGCGCGGTGGTGCTTGTGGTTACCGTGACTGGCGCCTTGGCCAGAGAAGTTGTGCCGCTTCATGCCACCGGCGAAGCCCTTACCACGGCTCACAGCGGTGACGTCGACCTTCTGGCCTTGAACCAGCGCGGTGACGTTGATGACCTGGCCCACTTCGAACCCGTCGACCGAGTCGAGCCGCAGCTCGACCAGACGACGCCCCGGCTCGACCCCGGCCTTGGCGAAGTGACCCGCCTCGGGCTTGGGAAGCTTGGACGCGTTCTTGTGGCCATAGGTGACCTGAAGTGCGGTGTAACCGTCGCGCTCGGTCGTCTTGACTTGGACGATTCGAGCCGGCTCGACGCGCAGCACAGTGACGGGCACGACCTTGTCGTTCACCCATACCTGGCTCATGGCGACTTTCTCGCCAACAATCGCTTGCAGTGCCATATCGGCAGCCTCTTTTGTCGGACCCGGCCGAAACCGGGAGTGGATCACCTAACAGAACCGCCATGGCTGGGAAACTCGGCCACTTTGGACTTTTTGCACGGAACCTGAGAACAGGCGCCGTTCACGACGATGCTCCGCAGGTCGTTAGACCGGCGGAGCACGGAATCGAATTGTTGCCGGGTGGTCCCTCACGTCGAAACGAGAGGCGCACACGGACAGAAGTTGACTTGGAGACGCTACCGGGCGCGTCGACCCAACGGCAACTCGGTCAGGCTGACTCGTCGATTGCCGCCACGGTGGCGGCCGAGGCATCGGCGTACGGCGCTGGCAGCGAGGCCAACGCGGCATGGGCGGCGGGCACATCGGCCAAGACACGCCGTGCGACGGCAATCAGACCATGGTCGGGCGAATCATCGGGTTTCACGAGCGCGGCGAAGGTGCCGAGCAGTTCGGGGCGCTCGGTGGTGGTGCGCACGATGAGCACCGGGCGACGCACGATGGTGGATTCCTCCTGCACACCGCCTGAATCGGAGATCATGAGCGCACATTCGGCCATGAGCGCCAGGAAGTCGGCGTACGGCAGCGGGTCGATGCAGTGCAGTCGAGCCGCCACACCACCGAGACCGAACGACTGAATGCGCTCGCGGGTGCGGGGATGCACCGGCAACACCACCGGGGCCCCAATGGCCACCAAACCCTCGAGAATGGCCCGCAACCGCTCGCGGGAGTCGGTGTTCTCCACCCGATGAATCGTGGCGAGTACGAATTCGTTGGCGCGCAGGCCCAGGTGGGTGAGTAGCTCGGCCCGGGCGGCGGCGCTCGGCATGAGCAAACGGGCGGCTTCGGCGAGCGTGCTGCCCACCACCCTGATGCGCTCAGCAGGGATGCCCTCGCGGAGCAGTTGCTCACGGTTCACCTCGACCGGTACCAAGCACAGGTCGGCCAAGGCGTCGGTGAGCACCCGGTTGTGCTCTTCAGGCATCGACCGGTCGAAGCTGCGCATACCGGCCTCGAGGTGCACCAACCGGACCCCCGTGGCGTTGGCCGCCAACGCCCCGGCCAGGCAGGCATTGGTATCGCCCTGCACCAACACGGTGCCCACCGGGTGGTCGAGCAGCACTCGCTCGATCTGCTCGGTTGCCCGGCCGATCTGGGCACCACGGGTGAGGCCCCCGACTGCGAGGTGATGGGCGAGCGAGACGCCCTCGAACTGGGCGAGGATTGCCTGGCTCATCGCGTCGTCGAAATGTTGGCCGGTGTGCACCACCATGGCTCGCTCGCCCAGCCGGGCGATGACGGGAGCCAATTTGATGATCTCGGGGCGGGTACCCAGAATCACGGCGACACGTGGCCCCATTGCCGCAGACATGTGGCCCACAGTACCCCACGGGCCGCAACCGCCCACAGCGACGAAGCACTCGCGTATCGGGCCTTTCGACTCGCGGGAGGGGCCGATGGATCATGGATGCACCCCAGCACCGTCTCGGTACTGTCACTTTTCATGCGCTGGGCAATCGTTGGTGGAGGTGTGTTGGGTACCTCATTGGCCCTTCGCCTGCGCCAACAGGGCCACGACGTGACGGTGTTCGAGGCCGCCGACAACCTGGGTGGGCTCGCTGCCCCATGGGCCATGGGCCACGACGTGCAGTGGGACCGCCATTACCACGTGACGCTGCTGTCGGATCGCCGCACCAACGCCTACTTCGACATGCTCGGGCTGAGCGACGCACTGCTGTGGGGCACACCGCGCACCGGTTACTACGGCCGCGACCACGTGCTGCGCTCGGCCACCACCCCGCTCGAATTCCTGAAGCTCCCCGACCTCACCGTCGTGAGCAAACTGCGCGTCGCCCTCACCTTGGCCTACGGGTCGACCATTCGTTCGGGCCGGCGCATGGAACGGCTCACCGCCGAGGCATGGCTGCGGCGTTGGAGCGGCCGTCGCGCCCTCGACGCGTTCTGGGCCCCGCTCCTGCGTGCCAAGTTGGGCACCGAACACGCCAGCGCTTCTGCCGCGTTCATCTGGTCGACCATTCGGCGCCTTTCGGCAGCCCGCCGCGCCGGGCTCGACGCTGAACGATTCGGCACCATCGACGGCGGATACGGGCGAGTGTTCGCCACCTGCCTCGAACGGTTCGCCGAACTGGGCATCGACGTGCACCTGGCCACACCCGTGGCATCGGTACAACGCACCGCCGATGGCCTCTCGGTGTGTACCACCGGTTCCAGCGGAGCCACCACCGAGCACGAGTTCGACCGCGTGGTGGTCACCACCGCTGCACCGCTCGCAGCACGGCTGTGCCCCGACCTGCTCGAGGGCGAACAGGCTCGGTTGAACACTGTGAACTATGTGGGCATCGTGTGTGCGTCGATGCTGCTGCGCCGTCCACTCGGCGGCTACTACCTCACCTACATCACCGACACCGACACCCCGTTCACCGCGGTGGTGGAGATGACCGGCCTCATCGACCCTGCTCAGGTGGGCGGGCACACGCTCGTGTATCTCCCCCGCTACACCACAGCCGACGACCCGCTGTTCGCACTCGACGATGCCGGGGTGCAGGCCGAGTTCTGGCCGTTCCTGCAGCGTATGTACCCCGACCTCACCCCCGACGACGTGCTCTCATTCCAGGTGTCACGTGTGCCGCAGGTGTTCGCTGTGCCCACGCTCGGATACTCCGACGCCGCCCCCAGTATCGGCACGTCGGTACCCGGGCTCTACCTCGCCGGTTCAGCGAATCTGCCCTTCGCCACGCTCAACGTCGACGACACACTGTCACTCGTGGACGCGGTTCTTCTTGAAGATTCCTTGCATCCCGCCCTACCACTCAGCACGGTCGTGGGTGGAGGAGTGCGCGCATGAACAACTCGAGCAATCGGCGACCGCTCGCCTCACTGTCGCTCGACGCCGACAATCTGTGGGCGTACCAGATGACCCATGGCGACCCGGGGTGGGACACCTATCCCACCTACCTCGACGCGCTTGCCGATGCGGTGCTGCCCGTGTTGGAGAGCCTCGACACCACCATCACCTTCTTCGTGGTGGGCCAAGATGCTGCTCTCGACGTGAACCACAAGGCGATCACCCGCCTCGCCGAGGCCGGGCACGAAATCGGTAACCACAGCTTCTCGCATCAGCCCTGGATGCACCGTACGGGTATGGCTGCCATCCACGACGAGCTCGACCGCGCGGAAACGGCACTCGCCGCCATCACCGGTGAACGCCCTGTCGGGTTTCGTGGCCCTGGCTACAGCCTGTCGGCCGATGTGCTGCGCGCACTCATCGACCGCGGCTACACCTACGACTGCTCGACCCTGCCCACCGTGGTCGGCCCACTCGCCCGCTGGTTCTACTTCCGCTCGGCGAAGCTCAGCCCCGAGCAGCGCCAGCAGCGCAGCACCCTGTTCGGCAGCGCTCGCGACGGCCTGCGACCGCTGCGGCCGTACGAGTGGGAACTCGGCACGGCCCGCATGTTGGAGATGCCGGTCACCACGATGCCGATGATCCGCGTGCCCATCCACCTGAGCTACGTGCTGTACCTCGCCGGCCTCTCCGAAACGCTGGCGGTGAACTACTTCGCCACGGCCTTGCGGGTCTGCCGCCTCCGTGGTGTCGAGCCGTCGATTCTGATGCATCCCCTCGATGTACTGGGCGCCGACGATGTGGCGTCGCTCGAGTTCTTCCCCGGTATGGCCATGACCGGTGCAGCCAAGCGCGAAATCGTGGCCCGTTGCCTCGAAGTGTTCACTCGCCAATTCCGTGTGGTGCCGATGCACGAACACGTGGCCGCAGTGCGTGCCAAGGGCGCGCTGCAGCGGCGCAACGCGTTCACCTCGAGCCCGGCAGCAGAGCGTGCCGCATGAGCATCGACGACCTGAAGAATCTCGACGACCTGAAGAACCTCGACGTAACGGCTGGCCTCCACCCGAGCCCGATGTCGGCATCGGCGCTCGACGACCGCCCACTGGTGTCGGTGTTGGTGCCCGCCTACAACGAAGAGTTGAAGATCGTCGATTCACTCACGCAGATCCATGAACACATGGTCGGTCTCGCCGCTCGCTACCGGTTCGAGTTGCTGGTGGTCGATGACGGATCGACCGACAACACCTCGGCGTTGGCCAAAGAGTTCGCCTCCACGCATGCTGGCGTGAAGTTGAAGACCTTGCCGGTGAACATGCGCCTCGGTGAAGCACTGCGCTGCGGCTTCGCCATGTCGATCGGCGACATCGTCGTGGTGCTCGATGCCGACCTGTCGTATTCGGTCGATCACATCGACACCATGCTGCGCGTGATGCGCGAAGAGCATGCGAAAGTGGTCGTCGCCTCCCCGTACATGAAGGGTGGCGAAACCACGGCCATCCCGTGGCACCGCGAAGTGATGAGCCGTGAGGTGAACCGCTTACTCTCGGCCACCAGCCAGAGCAAGGTGAAGACTGTCACCGGTATGGTGCGCGCCTACGACGGAATGTTCATCCGCTCACTGCCCCTCAAGTCGATGGGGCCCGAGATCAACACCGAGATCCTGTACAAGGCACAGGTATTGCGAGCACGCGTGGCGGAGGTGCCGGCGCATCTCGACTGGAGCGACCAGACCGAACGGATGGCCAAACGCAAGGTGTCGATCCGGTTCAGCACCACCTCGAAGTTGTTGATGTTCAACAGCTTCCTGTTCCGCCCCATCCAGTTCTTCATCATCCCCGGCCTCCTGCTCTTCGCCGTGGCTGCCTGGTCGACGATTTCGTTGTTGCTCGGCGTCATCCACGACGCCCGCTATGCGGTGGGTTCTCTTCACGATCGATTCATGCACGCGGTGGGCGATGCCTGGCAGTACCGGCCGCACACCTTCCTCATCGCCGGATTCTCGTTCCTCCTGGCCGTACAGTTGATCAGCCTCGGCGTGCTCGCCGCTCAGGCCAAGCGGTATTTCGAGGAGCTGTTCTATGCGGCCAACCGATCGCGGCGACGCACCGACTGATCCCCATCGGCGTGCCATCGGCATTGCCGAGGTGTTGCTCGCACTGGCGTTGGCGCTCGCCCCGTGGGTGTGGCGAGTGATCGCCCACGATGATCTCCCGGCCGGTGACGCTTGGGCGTACGAACGCATCGCGCGCACCCTGCACCTCACGGGCCACCTGCACATGGTGGGGTGGAACGACATCAACCTCGTGGGCATGTTGCCGGTCACTGCCGCGTGGACGGCGATCACCGGCTTCAACAACACGGCCCTGCACCTCCTGGGCAGCGTCATGGCCTTCGTGGGACTCCTCGGAGCGTCGATGTTGCTGCGCGACACCGGTGTGCAGCGGCGGTTGCTCGCCCTCGTGCTCATCGGCGCGGGGTGGGGGCTCCCCATCGTGTCGGGCACGTACCTGTCGGATGCCTTCGCCTTCGCCGGTGCCATCTGGGCTGTGGCCTTGGCGGTGCGTGTGGTGGTGCGCCCACCGCAGTCGACGGCCGCTCGCTTGGGCCTGGTGTGTCTCGCCGCGCTTGCCGGCGCCTACGGCGTCTCGGTTCGCCAGCAGGCTGCCGCCGGTATCGCTGCCGCGCTGGCGGTGCTGTGGTTCGACCGCACCCGCGACCGATGGAGCGGACGCCGATTGATACCGGTGTTCCTCGGCGTGGTGGTGCTCGCGACCGTGCCCGTGTTGTGGTGGCGCTCCACCTTCGAACTGTCGGGCGAGGTGATGGTGGTGTTCCTGCCTCGTTCGACGGTGGCAGGGATGATGCACTTCCTGCTCGGGATTGGACTGGTGGCCAGTGCCGCATCGTTCGCGAGAAGCGGCCCCGCGGCAGCCGTCGATCAACGACGCGCACTCGTAGCCATAGCCGGAGGCATCGCCATCACTGTGCTCACGGTGGTGTCGGGTGCTCCGCAGCACGACCTGCTCGACCTTCCGGGTGTGCTGTGGGACCACGTCGGTACGTTGTGGTTCATCGTCATTCTGCTGCCGCTTGCGATGGTGGCTACCGACGGCCTCACCCGGCTCTGGAGCGAACGCCCTGCTCGCCCATCGGGCCTCTTCGTGGCCACCATGGTGACTGTGTTGGCCGAAGCCGCGTCGGTGGTCGTGACCGGCAACTACTTCAGTCGGTACTCATTGCTCTCGGTGGCGATGGTGGTGACGTCGGTGTCGGCTCAGCAGCGCCCCGCAAGGGCAGCGGCGAGCACCGCAGTGGTTCCTCCGGCGCGCATCCGGCTGGCCGCGGCGGGTGGCCTCACGTGCATCTTGATCTTGGGCGCGTACTACTACCTCGACAACGCGCTGATGCAACGCGCCGGACTACGCGCTGCTGGCGCGGTAGCCAATTGCCTCGGTGTGGAACCTCAGTTCGTCGACGGTGGTTTCGACTGGAACGGGAAGTACTACCAGGGCATCGCCGACCCTGCCATGCCCCCGCCGATCCCCGACGGGTTACCCGAGAATGGCCAACGCCGCCCCTTCGTCGAACTCCGCCGCCGCGCCGTCGTGGTGGCTGCGCGGCCAGCCGAATCGCCAGCGCTGGTGGTGATCGGGCCCTTCGATTCGTCGGCGCTCTTGCCCGGGAACCAACAACGCAGCTGGTTGGTACTCAGAGCGAGCGAAGTGCCCGCCGCCGACGTCGCGCGGTGCCATCCTCCCACCCTCTGACATCGCTCCTGTTCAGGGGCCTTTCGGAAATGAATATCAAAGCCAGGCTCAAGGATTCGTCTGGTTCTCTCAAGGCATGGCGAAACGGGGCCGATTCCGTACACATGCCACACTTCCCGACGTTCAAGTCCAAAGGCCCTCTCGCGGTGGGCGCATCGGTCCTGATGCTCACCGCTGGACTGCCCCTCAGCCATGCCCTCGCCACCACCGCTTCGAGCGGTGCGAGCATCACCTCCACAGGTGCCACGGCCACCACCGTTGCTGTGACTTCCCACCACTCCGCGTGGTGGAGCCGGCATCACCGCACGCCCGCACCCACCACCAC
>JBAXQV010000001.1:0-47104 GCA_037131575.1 Actinomycetota bacterium | reverse complement strand
CCAGTGCCAAGGCAAGCTCCTTCGACGAGGCAATGGCCCTGGTAGCGCACTATGCCGAAGTGGATCCGGGGCGAGTTGCCGATGTGATTCATCAGTGGCTGCGCAGCGATGAGCGCCTGTACGAAGAGGACATCACATGACCGATCTCGCCCGCACGCCGCTCGCACCAATGCGTTTCGAGCCACCCCGGCTGAACAGTGCCGGCACCGGCCGCATCAGCCGCGGCACCCTTGGCGTCGGCGCCTTGAACGAGGCTCGCGAAGAGGGCCGTCAGCAGGCACTGGCCGAGATGGAAAACCTTGTCGAGCATCACCGTCGCGCTCGGCTCGATGCCGAACACGCCGCCCGCACGCTCGTATCGGCCGCCCAGCAACTGCGCACCTTCGACCAGGAACTGCTCGAAGATGTCGAACAACAGGTGGTGGCCTTGGCAGTGGAACTGGCCGAGTCGATCATCGGTTGCGAACTGCGCGCCTTCGACGACCTCTCCATCGCCTCGGCGCGCAAGGCCCTCAGCCTGTCGCCCGACCGCGGTGAGGCCCAGTTGCGGGTGAACCCCGCCGACCGCACCCTCGTGGCCGAGGCGCTCGAGGATTCCGACCGCCCGGGAGGTATCACCGTGGTGGGCGATGGCAGCGTCGAGCGAGGCAGCTGTGTGGCGATGGTCGGTCCGCTCTTGGTGGATGCCCAGATCCGCACCGCCGTGGCGCGCATTCGCGACACGCTCGGCGTGCTGTGAACGACGTCGTCCTCCAGCGTGACGCCGAAGAACCTGCTTGCACATCGGCAACATTCAGGACTGTTGTCACTGTGACGATCACCACTTGGCGGCAGCGATGAGTATCGGTGCGATCTCCGACCCCACACTCGGCGCCCTGCAGTTCGCCCTCAACAGCCTCGAGGCTCGGCAGAAGGCCAACGCCGCCAACATCGCCAACGTGGAAACACCTGGCTATCTCGCCAAGCAGGTGAGCTTTGAAGACTCGCTTCGGTCGGCAATGAACTCGGGCGACCCCACCAGGGCCGAGGTGTCGGTGGACCAGTCGCTCGCCCCCACCCGTATGAACGGCAACAACGTGAACATCGACTTCGAGTTGATGGCGCAACAGGAGACGCTCTTGCGTCAGCGCCTCCTGGCACAGGCCGTCGGTAACAAGTTCTCGCTCCTGCGCACAGCCATCACCGGCCAGTAATCACCAGTCACGTACCACCGGCCACCAGTCACCGGCCAAGAAGGAGGTTTCGATGTCAGACATGTTCTCAGCCCTCAGCGTCGCCACCTCGGGAATGGGCGCCTACAAGACCTGGCTCAACGCCGTTGCCGACAACATCGCCAACGCCGACAACATCACCAGCACCTCGAACCCTGCGTTCCAAGAACGCTTCGTGCAGGTGCAGGCCGCAACCGGCGACGACGGCATCGGTGACGGTGTTCGAGTCGCGGGGGTCACCTTCGGCGACCCGCAGGGTCGTGTGATCTCCGACCCCAATAATCCGCTTGCCGATGCCAAGGGCATGGTGCGCCAGTCGTCGGTCGACATGACCGAGCAGATGGTGCACATGCAACTCGCCCAACGCGGCTACCAGGCAAACGTCAGCTCGTTCCAGGCAGCCAAGCAGGCCTACGAAGCGATCCTTTCGATCGGGAAATGACACTGATGGCACTCGTACCCATCGGCGGGATCTCGCCGATCATCATGCCCTCGATCGTGCAGGGCACCGGTTCCACCGCTGCTGCTGGTGGTGCAGCCGGCAGCACGGGCGGCTCGTCGTTCGCATCGGTGTTCGCCGACCAACTCGACA
Organism: Actinomycetota bacterium; assembly: GCA_037131575.1. GTDB lineage: Bacteria > Actinomycetota > Acidimicrobiia > Acidimicrobiales > Ilumatobacteraceae > VFMC01. The sequence continues at coordinate 45,301 of JBAXQV010000001.1, read as the reverse complement.
AGGTATCGGCAGCCCAGAACACGGCAGACCAGCTCGCCGTGAAGGCCACCACCGGCGACCTCAAATCGATTCAGGACTACACCATCGCCGCCACCGAGGCTCAACTGATGACGCAGCTCACCGTGCAGGTGCGCAACAAGGCAGTTGAAGCCTTCAACGAAATCATGCACATGCAGGTCTAAATGGCAACGAACGACAAGAACATGATGATCCGCGTGAAGGATCTTGCGGGGCGGATGACCCCGCTGCAGAAGGTGGCCCTCGGCGCTGTCGTGCTCACCGTGGTGGCCGGCAGCCTGGTGCTGTCGCGAACCAAGGGCTCTACCGAGATGGGTGTGCTCTTCACCGACCTGGCCTCTGCCGACACCTCATCGGTGGTCGATGCACTGAGCGCACAGGGTGTGCAGTACCAACTCACCGATGCAGGCCACACCGTGCTCGTCCCCAAGGCCAATGTGTACGACCTGCGTGTCACCATGGCCGGTAAGGGCTTGCCCTCGTCGAACCAGGGCTATGCATTGCTCGATCAGCAGGGCATCACCACGTCGGAGTTCCGTCAACGCATCGACTACCAGCGTGCGCTCGAGGGCGAAATCGACAAGACCCTCATGGCCATGAAGGACGTGAAGAGCGCCACGGTGCACCTCGCCCTGCCCGATCAGTCGGTGTTCAACGACCAGCCCTCGAGCCCCACCGCATCGGTGCTCATCGCAGGCAGCGCCAACGGGTCGATTCCCGATGACGAAGTGCAGGCAATCGTGCACCTGGTGGCATCGGCCGTGAAGGACATGAAGCCCTCGGACGTGACCGTGGTCGACGCGAATGGCAACGTCCTCTCGGCCGGCGGCAGCACCGGCGGCACCGGCACCAACAGTCGTACCAAGGTGGCCGGAGAGATCGAAAAGACCCTGTCGGCGCGCATCATCGCCATGCTCAGCAAGATGACCGGGCCGAACAAGGTGTCGGTCACGGTGAATGCCCAGGTCGACCTCGACGAGAAGCAGTCGACTTCCGAGAACTTCGAACCGGTGGGCACCACCCCCGGGTCGAGCCAGGTCTCGCATGAAAAGACCTCGACCGAGCTCTATGGCAACGCAGCCCTCGGTGCCACCACCGGAGTGCTCGGGCCCGACGGCGTGCCGGTGACCGCCACCACATTGCCCGTCGGCGGAGCGACCGCTTCCACCGTGCCCGGTACCGGTGTCGACTACAAGAAGGGTGACGTCGACCGCACCTACGCCCTCGACCGCACCGTCTCGCAAACCGTGAAGGTGCCCGGCACCATCAGCCGCCTCAACGTGGCCGTGCTCATCGACGAGACAGCCGTGAAAGACGACCAGATCGCTGCCATCGAGAAGATGGTGTCAACCGCCGCTGGTATCGACTCGGCCCGCGGCGACGCCGTCACCATCACCCGCATGCCGTTCGACAACACCACCGCAACCGAGGCCGACAAGAGCGCCAAGGAAGCCGAATCGGCAGCGAGCCAGGCGCAGATGATGAGCATGGCCCGCACCGGTGTGATCGTGCTGGTGATCGTGATCGCTCTGTTCCTCGCCTATCGCAGTGCGAAGAGCGCTCGCAGGGAAACGGCGATTCCCATCAACATCGGCGAACTGCAGGCAGCGGCTCGACCGGCCGGCTCGCTGGCCATCGAAGCCGGTAACCGTGGCGACGCGGCGGCAGCACCGGCCGGCGCCGCACCAGTGGCAGCGCTTCCGAGGGCCTCTACCCCCGAGCACGAACTGTCGGTCATCGCCGACCAGCGCCCGCAGGAAGTGGCCAACGTGCTGCGCGCCTGGCTCAATGAATCGAAGGTCCGCCGCTAATGGCAGAGCCCGCATCCAACAGTATGTCGGGGATCCGCAAAGCGGCGATCCTCATGCTGTCGCTCGGCCCCGAGTACAGCGCCAAAGTGATGTCGCTGCTCGGCGAGGTCGAGGTGACCGAGATCACCGCCGAGATCATGAAGGCGGGCGCGATCAGTCGCGACGAGTCGACCACGGCTCTCGAGGAATTCGCCACCGTGCTGACGGCCGGGGTGCATGTGGCGTCGGGTGGCCCGGAAGCCGCTCGAAACATGCTCGAGTCGGCGCTGGGGAAAGAGCGCGCCAGTTCAATCATGGAGGGCCTGCACCAGTCGATGGTGAAGGGTCCCTTCGACTTCCTCCGCAATGCCGATCCGCGCCAGGTGCTGAACTTCCTCTCCAACGAACACCCACAGACCATCGCTTTGGTGATCGCCCATGCGCACCCCGACATCGCTGCACAAGTGGTGGGCGGACTCCCCGAAGATGTGCAACGCGCCGTCTCGGTGCGCATTGCCACACTCGAGCCCAGTTCACCCGAGGTGATCGCCCAGGTGGAGGCCCAACTCGAACGGCGTCTCGCCTCCTCGGTGAAGAACCAGAGCGAAAATCATGCCGCCGATGGTGTGCAGACGCTCATCGAGATCCTCAACCGATCGGATCGCGCCACCGAACGGTCGATCTTCGAAGGTCTCGACGATCACAACGGCGACCTCGCCGACGAAGTGCGCTCGCGCATGTTCGTGTTCGAAGACATCGTCACACTCGACGACCGCTCTGTGCAGCTGGTGCTGCGCCAAGTGGAGGCCAAGGAACTGGCCACCGCACTGAAGGGTGTACGCCCCGAGGTGAAAGAGAAGATCATGCGCAACATGTCGGAACGTGCTGCGCAGAACCTCGATGAAGAAATCACCCTCCTCGGCCCGGTGAAGATGAAGACCGTGGAAGAGTCGCAGGGTGGCATCGTGCGAGTGATCCGCGCCCTCGAAGAGAGCGGCCAGATCGTCATCACTCGCGGTGCCGACGAGTACGTGAACTGACGTACCCGGCCGCCACGCGGCCCCTGCCTCACCTTCGTGCGCATTTCGCGATTGCCAGCACGGTCGCAGCCGAGCGTTCAGGACGACGCCCACAGCGTGCACGGACAGCACCGAGCAAGACCCAGGAGAACCATTGCCCGCTGCACCCGTCGCCCAGGTGAAACGAGAGTTCACCGGCGTACTCGACCGCGCCAGAGTCGCTGGATCCCCGTTGCGCACGGGTTCGATCAGCAAGGTGCTCGGCCTCCGCTTCGACGTGGAGGGTCTCGACCTGCCCATCGGTGCCACCGTGCGTGTGGCCGACGGTGCGGTCGATCTCTCGGGTGAAGTGGTTGCGGTGAACGCCGGCTCGGTGACCTGCATGCCGTTCGGTGAGGTGAAGGGTTTGCGCGTGGGCGCCCGTGTGAGTGGGTCGACCAAGCCATCATCGATCGGTGTGGGCCCACAGTTGCTGGGCCGAGTGATTGATGCTCTCGGGCGACCGCTCGACGATCGTGGCCCCATTCAAGGGCTCATCGACGTGGAGCTCGACGGCATTCCGCCCCACCCGCTACGCCGTGCTCGAGTGGACACGCCGATGTCGCTGGGGGTGCGTGCGTGGGACAGTTGCATTCCTGCCGGCAGAGGCCAACGCGTGGGTGTGTTCGCCGGTTCAGGTGTGGGTAAGTCGACCCTCATGGGCATGATCGCCCGCAACACCGCGGCCGACGTGAACGTGGTTGCGCTCATCGGCGAACGTGGCCGTGAAGTACGTGAGTTCGTGGAGAGCGACCTCGGCCCCGAGGGGTTGGCCCGCTCGGTACTGGTGATCGCCACGTCGGATGCGCCCGCCCTCGTGCGCTTCCGCGCCGCCTTCGTGGCGACCCGCATCGCCGAATACTTCCGCGACCAGGGCAACGACGTGATGTTGATGATGGACTCGCTCACTCGCTTCTGCATGGCCCAACGCGAGATCGGCCTGTCGGCCGGCGAACCCCCCACCAGCCGCGGCTACCCGCCCAGTGTGTTCTCGCTGCTGCCCCGCCTGCTCGAGCGCGCCGGCGCCGCAGAGGTGGGCTCCATCACCGGGCTGTACACCGTGCTCGTCGATGGTGACGATCACAACGAACCGATCTCCGACGCGGCCCGCTCGATTCTCGACGGTCACGTGGTGCTCTCGCGCAAGTTGGCACACGCCAACCACTACCCGGCCATCGACGTGCTCGCGTCGGTGTCTCGTGTTGCCTCGGCGGTCACCACCCCCGAACAGCGCCGCCTCACCAGCGAGTTGCGCCAGTTGCTGGCAGCCGAAGCCGAGGCGAAAGATCTCATCGAAATCGGCGCCTATGTTCCCGGCACCAACCCGGTGGTCGACCGTGCCGTGGCACTGCGCGATGCCATTCGCGAGTTCCTCTGCCAGTTCGTCGACGAGCAGTGGAACTCGGCGCAGTCGTTCGAACGACTCGCAGCGTTGCTCGGTGGTGCGCAATGAACCGGAAGCGACTCGCCGCTGTGCTGCGCATCCGTGAACTCCAAGAGCGCGGCGCACGTGGCGAACTGGCGCGCACCCGTCGCGATCACGAGACCTCGGTGGCTACTGAGCAACGAATGTGGGAGCACATCACGGCATTCGGCGCGGTGCAGGGGCGCACCCTCACCCCCGCCGATCTGCATGGTCGTCAGCAGATGGTTGCCTCTGGCGTACTCAGCGCACAGTCACAGCACATCGTGACCGAACGTGCCCTCATTGCAGTCGATGTTGCCCACGAAGAATGGACCGTCGCGGCGCGACGCGTCGAGGCGCTCGAGCGCCTGTCGGAGCGGCTCATCGAGAGCGAACGCGAAGAGTCGAGCCGCTTGCAGAGCAATGAGATCGACGATCTGGTGCTGGCACGGCGCGGCCATGGCGACGATGTGGAGACGTTCTCGTGACCGGCCTTTCGGCGATCTCCAACATCGAGGCGCGCATCAGCAGCATCAGGTCGAAGGTCGGCGCCACGTCGCCTGCCGCAACCTCGCGCACCAGTGCGACGAACGTCCCTACCAACACTCTCGGCATCGGAGCCACCAGTACCACGGCGTCGGGTGCATGGGTGAAGGGCAGCTACGTGCGGCCCGGTTCGGTGTGGAACGGTACGGCCGCCGCGGCCACCGCCCAGCGCAATGCCGCCGGGCCCACCGGTGTGCACTTCGCTGCGGTGGCACAGCAGGTGAACATGTCGACCTCGGGCGGTGTCGACACCGTGCCGGCGTCGGTTCCCTACGCCTCGCTGTTCAACCAAGTCGGTGCCCGCTACGGAATCTCACCGAAGGTGCTGGCCGGAATCGGCTACGTGGAAACCCGTTTCGACAATTCGTCGGTGAGCTCCGCCGGCGCGGTGGGCATGATGCAGTTCCTGCCCGATACGGCGGCCTCGATGGGCGTGAACCCACTCGACCCTGCATCGGCCATCGACGGCACGGCGCGCTACCTGCGCAGCGGTATCGATCGCTTCGGTTCACTCGACATGGCCATCGGTGCCTACAACGTGGGTTCCGGTGCCATGGCCCGCCTCGGTGGTGTGGTGCCCGGCACCCAGGCCGAGAAATACGTCAACGCCGTGCTGGCCGCGGCCGGAAGGATGTCATGACCACGATCTCCGGATCGCTCGCAACCGTCGATGCCACCTCGGTGTCCTCCGGGTCGACGCCGTCGCGTCGCCCGTCGACCGATGGAGTGAGCTTCGACCAACTGTTCTCGAAGACCATGGAACAGTTCGATTCGACCGACCGTCGCATCAACGACCGCCGGGCCACCGATGCCGGTCGCGATGAGGGGTACGTCGATCAATCATCCGGATCGATCGACGACGACGCACGGGCTGAGCCCGGCACCGATGCTGCCACCGATACGGCGAGCGCACGGCGACGACGCCTCGCTCGTGCGAACCAGGGGCAAGGCGGCGCCAACGAGGCAGCCGACCCCGTAGATGCATTGACAATGGTCGCTGTAGTACCCCCCACCATCGCCCAGGCACCCGAGGCCGCGGCGAACACGGCGACCGCAGCGAACACGGCGAACACGGCGACCGCAGAGACGCCCGCTGCCGTCGATGCCGCCGCCAACGCCACCTCGCTGAACCCCTGGGTGAACAACGTTACGCCGGCCACCGATGTGCAGCAGGCGTCGGCACAGCCGGCCAGTCCGGTACCGAATGAGGCTGCCGCCAGCACACCGAGCGTCGATGCCGCCAACGTGCTCGCCACGGCCGCGGCCGCCGTGGAACTGCCGGCGAACCCCACCCCGAACGCTGCTGCGGTTCGCGACGCGGCGGCCGCCGAGCCGGATGCTCCCAGCATCTCGTCAGCTGCACCCGGCAGCGGCACCGGCGCCGATATCGCGACCACCACCACCGCTTCATCGAGCTCTGCCCCCACGGTGGCACCCACCGATCGCGTACCGACCGCTCGCACCGACGGACCCGCCGCCGACACCGCCACCCAGCGGGCCACTGCTGAGGCTGCATTCGCCACCATGGCCGCGAACGGCGACGGTGAGCGCGCTGCCACGGGGGCGCCAACCACGGCTGCACCCACAACTACCGCTGCGCGTCGGGCAACCACCATCGACGGAGCGTCGTCGACCACCCCGGCCGCAACGACCGCGACGCCTACCGGCAGTGCAGCCGCGGCCCGGCCCAGTTCGGTGCGCAGTGGTGAAACCACCCAGCAGCCCCGCCCGGCAGCACCCGAGGCCTCGCGTGAACGTTTGGCCATGGGCGCCTCCGCCACGGGCCCGATGAAGATCGACCTGTCCGACGAAGGCCTCGGCCCACTCACCCTGCAAGCACATCAAGCCGCTGGTGAACTCCATCTCACCCTCACCGCCGGCGAGGCCGCCACCCGAGGGTTGCTCGCCGACCACCGTGCAGCGCTCCAGCGCGAACTCGAATCCACCGGCACCAAGGTGGGTTCACTCGACATCAACCAGCCGCAGAACCCCAACAGCGGCCAAGCGGGCGACCGTCGGGGCAATGCGCCCACCGAGCGGCGCAACACTGCGCAATCGGCTGCACCCGGTGTCAACACCGGCCCTCGAGGCAGCACATCGCCCTCATCCACTCCGTCGACCCCCACTCGAACCGCTCCGATGAGCGGACTCGATGTGCGGATCTGAACCGAAACACTTCCGAGGAGACACACCATGTCTGTCAATCCGATCACCGCAGTAGGCGCATCAGGCGGCTCTACCGTCGCAGCGCCAGCACCCGCCACCAGCACCGGTTCGTCGACATCGACCGCTGCCGGGGCCAATTCGTCAACAGGTACGAAGACCAGCGGCACCACGGCCATGCCCGGTGGCTTGCTCGACCGCGATGCGTTCCTGAAGCTGCTGGTCGCCCAGCTCAAGTACCAAGATCCCACCAAGCCGATGGACTCGAGTCAGCTCGTCTCGCAATCGGCCCAACTGTCGGTGGTCGACAAGCTCAATGAGATCTCCACCCTGCTCACCAGTAGCGGCGCCGCCAACCGGCTGTCGCTCGGCGGCTCGCTGGTGGGCAAGCAGATCACCTTCCCCGATGTGGACGGCACGCTGAAGTCGGCCATCGCCACCTCGGTGAGTTTCGACGGCACCAACACGGTCGTTCATGCCGGCACCTTCGATGTGCCCCTCGAAATGGTGCGCTCGATCGCCGCAGCCCCGGGCGGCGCGGCAGCTAGCTGACCGCTCGTCACCCTTCATCTCCAACAACCCATCGATCTCTCTCTTTCACCAGCACAAAGGAACCACCCATGATTCGCTCCATGTCAAGCGCCATCTCCGGTATGAAGAACCACCAGCTCATGCTCGATGTGGTGAGCAACGACATCGCCAACGTGTCGACCCCCGGCTTCAAGTCGTCGAACGTCGTGTTCTCCGACGTCCTCAGCCAAACGCTGTCGGCTGGCGACCCCAGTGGCGTGGTGGCCGGCACCAACCCAGCCCAGGTGGGTTTGGGTGTGCGCCTTGCCGCCACCACCCAGTCGTTCTCACAGGGCGCGCTGCAGCGCACCGGCAACAGCACCGACATGGCCATCCAGGGTGACGGCTTCTTCGTCATCCAGAACGGTACCGCCCAGCAATACACCCGCGGCGGGGCCTTCACACTCGATGTCGCCGGCAACCTGTCTACCGCCGACGGCGCATACGTGATCGGCTGGCAAGCCGACAACACCGGAACGATCGACGCCAACGGGCCCACCAGCAAGTTGCAGATTCCTCTCGGCAGCGCCATGGCCCCCGTACAGACCAAAAGCATCGCCGTGAAGGGCAACCTCAGCGCCTCTGCCGCGGTGGGCGATGCGGTGAGTTCCACGGTCACCGGGTACACCGCTCAAGGTGCCCCGGTGCAGTTGAACATCACGTACACCAAGGCCGCTGCCAACTCGTGGACTGCTACCGCCAGCTACGGCTCGCCCGCCACCGCGGTTGCGCTCACCAACGGCGCCCTCGCCTTCGATGCGAACACCGGTGAACTCACCACGCCGACCGGCCACACCATGTCGATTGCCGCAGGCCTCATTCCCGGTATGCCTGGCGCCGTCACCATCGACCTCGGCGCCACCGGCGCCTCGGCACGGATCACGCAGTACGGCAGTTCCACGTCGGTGGGCGTGGTGAGCCAAGACGGGGCGCTGTCGGGCACCTTGCAGTCGTTCAGCGTGAGCAACGGTGGCGCCATCATGGGCGTGTTCTCGAACGGCAAGTCGCTCCAACTCGGCCAGGTGGCCGTGGCCACGTTTGCCAACCAGCAAGGTCTCGAGCGAGTGGGCGGAGCGTGGCGTGAAACCGGTAACTCGGGTATTGCGCAGATCGCCCCGGCAGCGGCGGGTGGCCGCGGCAACATCAGCGCCGGCACGCTCGAAATGTCGAACGTCGACCTCGCTGAGGAGTTCAGCAAGCTCATCATCGCTCAGCGCGGCTTCCAAGGCAACGCTCGCGTGATCAGCACCTCTGACGAAATCTTGCAAGAAGTCGTGCGTATCGGCCGCTGACCGCACAGTCGGTGGCGTCGCCTCCGACACCTGATCTCTCCACCCGCGACCCCTGAGGAACCATGTCGAACACTCCGACAGAACCAGCGATTCAGATCAAGAAGCGCCGCAGCGACCCCAAGCTGTACGACTTCCGTCGGCAGAGCACGCTGTCTCGCGACCATGTGCGCACGATGCAGATCGTGCAGGAGACGTTCGCGCGTGGTTTCACCACGATGCTGGCTTCGCAGTTGCGCAGCGTCACCCAGGTGTCGATCGTGTCGATCGAACAGCGTTCGTACGACGAGTACATCCGCTGGCTGCCGAACCCCACCCTGCTCACCATGCTCAGCCTGGCGCCGCTGTCGGGTGCTGCACTGTTCCAGATTCCGCTCGAAGTGGCATTCTGCATCGTCGAGATGCTGATGGGTGGTACCGGCGATGGGCAACAGCCCGAGCGGCCGCTCACCGATCTCGAACTGTTACTCATGCGCCAGATCGTCGAGAACGCCCTGCCCGAACTGCGGTACGCGTTGGAGCCGGTGGTGGTGACCGAGCCGAAGATCGTGGGCCAGGAAGCCAACCCGCAGTACGCCCAGGTGGCCGCACCCACCGACATGGTCATCGTGGTCACCTACGAGATCAAGATCGAAGGCGTGGTCGGCACAGCATCGCTGTGCATCCCGTTCTCGAGTCTGCAGCCGTTCCTCGAGGCGCTCTCGGCCAACTCACTGTACGGCAACCTCTCGAACGCCAACCGGGCCGACAATCTGGCGCGCATTCAGTCGCACATCGGTGCTACGCCTGTGAGCGTGTCGGCTCAGTTTCGGCCTGTCGAAGTGTTGGCCCGTCACATCGTGGGGCTGAAGGTGGGCGATGTACTCCCCCTCAGTCACCCACTCGACGAACCGCTCACGCTCATCGTGGGAAGTACGCCCACACACCATGCCCGCATCGGTCGGCGCAACCGTCGCATGGCCGTGTTGGTGGAATCCAACGTCGACCCGTTCGAAGCCCGGCCGCTCACCCGTTGGTCACCCGACCAGGACAAACACGTCCGCACGGCGTAATTCGCAACCTTCCTGACAAACCCCCATTTCCCGGCACAGTCGCCTCCATCGACGACAACCTGCGGGTGAAAAGGGAGTTGATGTGATCGACGCGATGCAAGCAAGGGCAGCACTGGTTCGAGGCTGCGAGGCAGCAGCCCTCGTTCTGGCTCAACAGTTGAGCTTGGGTGACACCACCCGAGATACCGACCAATGGCCGATCGACCCGAGCGACACCGTGCTGCGCATGGCGATCGCCGAGCAGCCGGGTGCCTCGCTCATCCTGGCGGTGAACGATGAAGTGGCCGACCGTTTGTTGGCCGACCGGGCCCCGTTGGTCGAGGCCTTCCGCCTCGCGTTGCGTGGTCTGGGTCGCGAACTCGGCATCGAGGTGAACGGCACCTCGGTCGACCGCAGCACGGCCGCCCGGCCCACTGCCGTCGCCGAAATCCTCGACGATCTGCGCCTCACGGCGCTCGCCGGCGTCACCCTGAACATCGACTTCCTCGATGAGACCTCAGGTGCGTCGACACGTACCTTCGAGCCCCAACAGCTCGACACCCGCGGCCAGGGTTATGGCCAAGCGACGCCGTTGACGGTGTTGAACGAAGTGATGATGACGGTCACCGCCGAACTGGGTCGCACCACCATGCCGGTGCGCGACCTACTCGGCCTCACTCCGGGCATGGTGGTCGAGATCGACCGTATGGCCGGAGCACCGATCGACCTGCTCGTGAATGGTCGCCGTATCGCCGTGGGCGAAGTGGTGGTCATCGACGAGGAGTTCGGCATTCGCATCACCGAGATCACGCCGCCCGACGAGATGACCCGATGACCGAAACCAGCTTTGGTTCGCTGGCCCTGAGGATGATCATCTCGCTCAGCCTGGTGCTGGCGTTCATGTTCATCGCCTACCGGGTCATCCGCAAGCGACAGGGTTTCAGCAGCGGCACGGTGAAGGGCACCAAACGCTCGACCGGTTTGTTCTCGGCCGGCTCCGGCCGCGCCACCGGTACCCGCCGCGTCACCGCGGCACGGCACAAGGGTTCATCACGTTCGGCCGGGGTGTCGACCAAGGCATCGAACACGAAGCGCGCCCTGCGCGTGGTGGGTCGCATCGCACTCGGCCGCACCAGCCAACTGGTGGCCGTGCAGTTCGGCGAGCAGGTGTTCTTGCTGTCGGCATCCGATCACGCTGCCCCCACGGTGCTCAGCCAACTCGAGGCCGACTCGTGGTTCGAAGCCACTGCTGCAACCGACGACGAAGAGGAGCGCATTCCGCTCGTCACCAGTACTGCAGCGAGCGATGGCGCATCCTTCGACAGCGCCGAGCGGCGCAACTTCATGGCGACCCTGCGAGAGGCCACCGTTCGCCGTGCGTGATCGAGCCCAGGTGCATCATGTTGCTCGTCGCCGGCTGCGGGTGACCGCGGCCGTCGTCGGCGCGTGTATCGCCGGTGCTCTCTTGTTCGGTGCGAGCGCTGCCGCCGCTGGGCCCACTGCGCCCACGCCACCGCTCACGCCAACGCCGAACAGCCCAACGGTGCAATCACCCGTCCCCAACGGGATCAACCCCATCACACCGATCTCTCCCGTCGGCTCGAGCAGCACTTCCAAGAGCGGTAGCTCGTCCGACAGCAGCTCGTCGGATAGCTCCGACACGAACGCGTCGGTGAGCCTGAATCTCCCCGGCACCTCAGGGAAGGGGTCGAACTCGGTTGTCATCATCCTGCTGCTCACGGTGATCTCGATCGCCCCGAGCCTGCTGGTGTTGTGCACGTCGTTCACCCGCATCGTGATCGTGTTGTCGCTCACCCGAAATGCGCTCGGCCTACCCAGTGCCCCGCCGCAACAGGTGATCGTGGGACTGAGCATCTTTCTCACCCTGTTCGTGATGGGCCCCACCCTCACGCAGATGAAGAGTGAAGCGCTCGACCCCTTGATGAAGGGCGACATCACCACAGCACAGGCCTATGAGAAGGCTCAGGTACCGCTGCGCGAGTTCCTCATGAAGCACACCCGCCAGGGCGAGCTGAAGATGTTCCTCGATGCGTCGAAGACCAAGACCCCAGTGGCTCGCGACAAGGTGCCGTTGGTGGCGCTCGTGCCGGCCTTCGTGCTCTCGGAGCTGAAAAGTGGCTTCATCATCGGCTTCGTGATCTTCATTCCCTTCCTCATCATCGACCTGGTGGTATCGGCCGTCTTGATGGGCCTGGGCATGATGATGCTTCCACCATCGTTCATCTCGTTGCCGTTCAAGTTGCTCCTGTTCATCATGCTCGACGGCTGGATGCTCGTCGTCGGCACTCTGCTCAAGTCGTACGGATAGGTGGTTCCATGACCAGCCAACAGGTGATCGACATCGCCACGGCCACGCTCATCGAGGCCGCGAAGGTGGCCGGCCCGTTCCTCATCGTGGTGCTCGCAGTCGGTGTGACCGTGGGTTTGCTGCAATCGGTGACACAGGTACAAGAGCAGTCGCTCGCATTCGTTCCGAAGCTCATCGGCGCCGCTGTGGTGATCGCCGTGAGCGGTAACTGGATGCTCGAGTCACTGGTGAACTTCGGCCATCAACTCATGGCCAGCCTTCCGTCGTTGTTGAACGGCTGATCGTTTCGTGAACGTGTCGATCGAGCCGGCCGTGTTGGTGGGCTTCTGCCTGGTCCTGGTGCGCGCCACCGCGTGGACCATGATCTGCCCACCATTCAACGCTCCGGCGATCCCCCTACGCGTGCGGGGTGGCTTCGCCGTGGGCATCGCCTTCCTGCTGGCCAAGCAGATGGGCGCCCAGGTGCAATCGTTCACCACCGCAAGCCTCATCGTGTCGCTGGTGACCCAGATGATCGCCGGCTTTGCGCTCGGTTTCGTGATCTTCGCCCTGTTCAGCGTGGTTCAAACCGCCGGCGAGTTGATCGACCTCCAGGTGGGTTTCAGCATGGGTGCGGTGCTCGACCCCCTGTCGGGCAACAACTCCACGCCCATCGGACGTTTCCATCAGCTCCTCGGTCTGGCGATGCTGTTCGCCATCAACGGACACGTGATCATCGTGCGCGCCTTTCTCCGTTCGGTGCAGGTAGCCCCGTTGGGCCACATCAACACTGCTGCCCTGGCGTCGGCCCTCACCAAGATCGTGGGCATGTTGGTTGGTGCCGCCATCGAGATCGCGCTACCCATCCTGGCCGCTCTGTTCTGTTCTGAACTCGCCATCGGGTTCCTCGGCAAAGCGGCACCGCAGCTGAACCTCATGGTCATCGGTTTCGCCGTGAAGACGCTCATCGCCTTCGGATTGCTCGCCACGATGTTCGCAATGTTGCCCGAATCGGTCGATTCGCTCGTGGGTCAGGGTATCCGCACCGCGTTATCGGTGTTCAGGGGGTGAGCCATGGGTAAGCGCGAAGGAAAAACCGAGGCACCCACACAGAAGAAGAAGAAGGACGCGCGCAAGAAGGGCACCGTGACGCGCTCACAAGACCTTGCCCCATGGCTGATGCTGCTGGTGGCCACCTACCTCATCCCCTGGGTGATGAGCAGTACGGGCCGGGCCATCACCTCGACCATGACGATGGTGAAGAGTCTCAGCAGAGAAGCCACCGCGGGCGAGGCCACCAAGGTGCTCGGTACCGCCATGCAGGCAGCGATCTTCGCCGTCGTACCCTTCCTCATCGCCATCGCAGGTATGGGCTTGCTGGTGAATCTGGCGCAGACCAAGGCTCTCGTCTCGTTCCATCCGCTCAAACCCGACTTCAACCGCGTCAACCCGCTCAAGGGGTTGAAGAAGATGGTGTCGCCCAACTCGTTGTGGGATCTCGCCAAACAGCTCGCCAAGAGCGGTCTGGTGGCGTGGCTGGCGTGGCCACACATGACCGCCGTGTTCAACCAGCTCCTCAGCCGTGGGCGAGTACCCCTCATGTCGGGCTTGTCGCTCATCGCCTCCGAATCGCTGGCCATGACCCGCACCATCTGCTGGGCCATTCTGGTGTTGGCGATCGTCGACTACGCCTACCAGCGGCGCAACACCATCCTCGATCTGAAGATGACGAAACAGGAGGTGCGCGATGAAATGCGTAACTCCGAGGGTGACGCGCAGATGAAGGGCCGTATCCGCTCATTGCAGATGTCGATGAGCCGCAACCGCATGATGGCGGCCGTGCCAAGCGCATCGGTGGTGGTGACCAACCCCACCCACGTGGCCGTGGCACTGCTGTACGACCCCCAGCAGGGTGGCGCGCCCAAGGTGGTCGCCTGCGGTGTGGGCGCGTTGGCAGCAAAGATCCGTGAACGAGCCATCGATGCCGGTGTACCGATCGTGGAGGCCAAGCCCCTCGCTCGTGCCCTGTATCGGTCGTGCGATGTTGGCGATGAAGTGCCCGCAGTGCTGTACGAAGCGGTCGCCAAAGTGCTCGCCTTCGTGCGTCGTCTGCGCGGCACCCTGGTACCTGCGTCGCCGATGCCACTGCCGCGCACGTATCACGTGGAGCAATCGTTGCTCGACGCGATCCAGGGCAACCGTCGCCGCCGCCTGCCGGCCTGACATCGCTGGCCCCGACACTTCTGGCCTGACGGGCCCAGACGCGACAACGCCCCCGCCCGACACCAGGTCGAGCGGGGGCGTTGGCAGTTCGAACTACTTGCGAGTTGGCAGTCCGCCGATGACCGGCATGATCACTCCGGCCACGCCTACCAAGTCGTCGGCTGATGGGCCGGCGGCTTCACGGTTGGCAGCCATGATCTCCTCGTACACCTCTTCGCGGTGCACGGTCACCGACCGGGGGGCGCGGATACCGATGCGCACCTGGTCGCGGCTCAATTCGAGGACGGTCACGATGATGTCGTCTCCGATACGGATGTTCTCGCCGACGCGGCGAGCCAAGACCAACATCACCGCACCTCGGTGGACACGAGGACGGTCACCAGCGCCCGGATGGGCCAACGCGAATCGTTGAGGATGATCTGCTGGAGCCGCTGTTTGCGTGTGTCGACCACGATGGGCGCCCGCAGGTTGGTGGTGAGTTGCCCCACACCGTCCTCACGACGCACGCTCACAAGGGTGAGCACACGCACATCGGCGAGATCCTCGACACCGAGGGTTTCGTCGTCGATGTCGAAGTCGTACTCGGGGAATGCAACCCACGGCACGACGCACATGAATGCCAGGTTCTCATCGTCGAGATCGTGCATCCAGTACAACGAATGCTGATTCTCGAGCGGCGGATGACCGGGCACGTTGCCTGCACCGAGCAGAGCAACTCGCTTCATCTCGGGGAAACCGGGAATACCTCCCGGCACCGCGTACACCTCGGCCTCGTCGACCTCGACGACACCGAATCTTGTGGTTTCTAGCAGCATGGTGACCTCCTGTCTGCTGCGCCGAACGCCCTCGTGGATCGAGAGACACCTTCACGACAATCGACGCTTGCTGCGAACAGTTGTGATCGTCCGTGACATCGCCAAGTGCGCAAGTGACTTTCGGACGCCCGAGAGAAATACCAACCGACCGACCGAATGGAGACCGCGTGGAGCGGAGCCGCATGGGCCAAATCATGCTCCCAGCAGCCGTAGTGCTGGTGGTTGCAGTCATGATTCTCCCGCTTCCGGCGGCTGTGCTCGACGTACTCATCGTCGCCAACCTCTCGACGGCCATCATCATCCTGCTCGTGTCGATGAACGTGAAGCGGGCCCTCGACTTCAGTTCGTTCCCATCGCTGCTGCTGGTGGTCACCCTCTTCCGCCTGGGCCTCAACGTGGCCACCGCTCGCGCCGTGCTCACCAACGGACATGCCGGTGATGTGATCAAGACCTTCGGCTCCATCGTGGTGGGTGGCAGCCTCATCGTGGGCCTCGTGATCTTCCTCATCCTCACGCTCGTGCAGTTCGTCGTCATCTCGAACGGTTCGGGCCGCGTGGCTGAAGTGACCGCCCGCTTCACCCTCGACGCCATGCCCGGCAAGCAGATGGCCATCGACGCCGACCTCAGCGCGGGTGTGATCGGCGACGACGAAGCTCGCAAGCGTCGTAAGGAAGTGGCCGATGAAGCCGACTTCTACGGCGCGATGGACGGTGCCTCGAAGTTCGTGAAGGGCGACGCCATCGCCGGCCTCGTCATCACCGCCGTGAACCTCATCGGCGGATTCCTCATGGGTGTCGTGCAGATGCACATGTCGGTGGGTGAGGCCATTCAGAAGTTCTCGCTGCTCACCATCGGCGACGGCTTGGTGTCGCAGATTCCCGCGCTGCTGGTGTCGATCTCGGCTGGCCTCATCGTCACCCGCGCAGCAGGCGGCGCCGACCTCGGTTCCGATGTGTTCGCCCAGTTCCGTCGGCAGCGCACCGCGCTCCGCGCAGCAGGCGTGGTGGTGTTGGTGATGTCGATCATCCCCGGCATGCCGAAGATTCCGTTCCTACTGGTGGGCATCACCCTGGTGATGGTGGCGAACCGCCTGCCCAAGGACGACGAACTGGATGTACCTGTGGCGATGCCTCAGATGGAGGAAGAGCAAGCACCGCCGTCGCCGCAGCAGATGGCCACCGACAACCGGATGGAACCACTCGAGCTGAGCATTGCCTTCGACCTGATCTCGCTGGTCGACACCGGCAGCGGCGGCGACCTGCTCGACCGCGTATCGGCCTTGCGCCGCAAGATCGCTGCCGAACTCGGTTTCGTGATGCCGTCGATCCGTACCCGCGACTCGGGCGAACTGCCCACCAGCACCTACGTGATTCGCGTGCATGGCGTGGAAGTGGGCCGTGGCACCGCGCCTGCTGGCCGAGTGCTGGCCATCGGCGATGTGCTCGACGGCTTGCCCGGTGACGATGTACGCGAGCCAGTGTTCGGTCTCGCCGCCCGCTGGGTGCCGGCCGAGTTCCAGGTGCAGGCCGAGATCATGGGCAACACCGTGGTCGATCGGTCGACGCTCATCGTGACCCATCTGGCCGAAGTGGTGCGACGCCGCGCCGGTCGCCTGCTCAGCCGCAGCGATGTGAAGGCACTGCTCGACGGTGTACGCGCCCACGACCCACAGGTCGTCGACGACCTCGTGGCCATCGGCGTCACCACCGGCGAAGTGCAGCGTGTCCTGGGTGCCTTGCTCGACGACGGCATCCCCATCCGCGACCTCGTGCGCATTCTCGAAGCGATCAGCGATCGTGCCCGTACGGTGCGCACGCTCGAAGCGCTGGTCGAGGCGGCCCGCGTGGAGTTGGGGCCCGCCATCACCACCGCTCAGGCTGTGGAGGGCACGCTCACCGTGGTCACGCTGGTGCCCTCCACCGAGAATCGCATGCTCGCCGGACTGCGGTTGGTGGACGGCCAGACGCAGCTCGAACTTCGCCCCGAGCAGGCCGACGTGCTGGTGAACGATCTCAACGAACTCGTTGCCCGGTCGGCACACCGCGGCACCACCCCCGTGCTCGTGTGCTCGGGCCCGCTGCGGCCGGCCCTGAGCCGTCTGCTGAAACCGAATGTGCCGTCGGTGATGGTGGTGTCGTACGCCGAACTCGGCGACCACCTGAACATCGACGTCATCGCCAACATCGATCTCGACAACACCACCACCACCGACTTCCCTGAGGAGTACCGCCATGCGTACGCAAACAACTGACCGTTCCGACACGATGAAGTTCCGCGGCCCCACCCTTGAAGATGCCGTCGCCCTGGCCGAGCAGTCGCTCGGCTCGCGCGTGAAGGTGATCGCCGCCCACCGCATCCGCCGCGGTGGCATCGGCGGCTTTTTCGCCGCCGACCTCGGCATCGAAGTGGAGGTGACGCTTGAAAGCGAGACCATCGAAGACGCGCTCGAACGGCTGATCAACTCGTCGGGCACCGACGAGCGGGCCCAGTGGGAAGCCGATCGCGACGAGGCGCGGGCACGACTCGGCCTCGACGACGCGGCAGTCGACACCAGCCAGCTCACCAGCCAGCGCATGGCAATGTCGGGTGCTGCCTCACGCACCGAGAGCCGGGCGCAACTGCGCCAGGAACCGGCATCGTGGTACGAGCCGCCGAGCGACTACGACCTGGTGGGAAGTCCCAACATGGCGATCGACGCCTACGTTCCCATCGAACAACGCGAATCGGTGGAAGTGCGCCGTCAACAACTCACCGATGAACTGCGCCGCTCGGTGCAACCCGCCACATTCGAGCGGGTCGACCGGGCAACAGCTCATACCGTGGGTTCGCGTGCGTCGGCGACACCGATCGTCGACGTCGAACCGGCACAACCCGCGGTGGAAGCGTCGCCGAGCCTGTTGCGCGTGGAGAGCATCATCGAGGAACTGCAGGCACTCACTGCCTCACCGCGCGTGTTGTCGACCATCAAGCAGCGCCGTGCCGACGCCGACGCTGAGGCCGCACGCATGTCGGAGGCGGTCACCGACACGACCGAACTGGCCATTACCGAACTGGCCACGACCGAACTGGCCACCGGCGACACTGCCACCAGCGAACCCGGCACGGCCTCGCTTCCCGCCGTCGGCTCGCGAATCATGACGTTCTCGCAAACCCCTGCAACCGAGGCAGCCGCACGGACGGTCGAACTCATCGACACCATCGTGAGCCCCACTGCAACCGAAACATCGGCGCTGGCCCAACGCCAGGTGGAACTCGCCGTTGCCGCCACCGACCAGCTCATCGAGTCGCTCACCCGTGAAGACGGTGTGCGCCGCGTATCGGTGCGAGTGGTGCTGCGTACCGCTGACCAGCAAGAGGTCGAGGCAGAAGCCGAATGGGAGGCTCAGGCGTGAGCAAGAAGGCCGCCAAAGCCGAACGCCTTCCCGGGCCACTCGCCCCATGGCGGCTGGCCATCGTGGTCGCTGTCTCGGCGCTGCTCACGGGTTCGAAGCTCATCGACGCCGTGTCGTCGAGTGTGGGCGTCGACTTCGCCCTCATCCGCTCGTTCGGCGTGGCCTTCATCGTGTGGATCGCCCTCGGCATCATCAACAAGGTGCTCGTCACCGCCACGATGCGGGCGATCGTGGCCGAAGTGACCGGCGAAGACCACCGCTGACCCGCTGCGTTCTGGAATGGAGAAAGGCCCACGGCATTGCCGTGGGCCTTCTTCGTTGTTCAGGGCCTGTGCTCTACAGCCAGAAATCAGTGCAGCCAGAAATCAGTGCAAATAGTCGAGCAACGACACCGGCAAGATCTTTGCCGCCGTCTGCACAGAGGCCTGATAGGTGGTTTCCTGCGCTTTGGCCCTCACCAGTGCCTCCACCACATCGACATCCTCCACCTGCGAGAGGTTCGATTGCAGCGTGATCTTGCGGTCGTCGAGGCGGCTCTTCAACTGCTCGAGCGACGACGAGCGACTTCCCACGAGGGCCGCTGCGGCCCGCATGGTGTCTGCGGCGGCATCGAGGTTGGCGTGTTCGGTGGCCATTGCGGCGTTGTCGCCGTTCTGAATGGCGGTGGCCAACCGATCGAGCACCTGGAACATGTTGCCAGTACCGGTGCCGGTGGCGTCGAAGGTGCCGAACACCTGGCTCCCCGTCACATTCACCGTCATCGACGTGTTCTGGTCGACATCGCGCACCACAGCGTCGTCGTTACCGGCGTAGGCGCCGGTGAGGTCGTAGGGCACCCCAGCAGCGGTGCCGGCGAAGACGGGCCGCCCCGCATAGTTGGAGTTGGCGATGCTCAACAGGTCGCTGCTCACCGAGCGAAGTTCGGTGGCGAGCGCAGCGCGGGCCGATGGCGTCATCTGCGTCGCACCGTTCCCGGCGCGCACCACCAGATCTTTGGCACGAACGAGTTGGTCGAGCCCGCTGGTGAGTTGCGCATCGGCAGTGCCCACCCAGCCTTGAGCGTCGACGAGCGAACTCGACTGCCGGTCGAACTGGCGAAGTTCACGACGAATACTCATCGCTGACGTGGTGCCCGACGGGTCGTCGGAAGGACGACCGATCTGCTTGCCAGAGCTGAGCTTGTTCTGGGTGTCTTGCAGGCGCGCCAGGTTCTGGCCCACATCGCGCAAGGTCGACTTCATCATCATCGAGTTGGTCACTCGCATACGAAACCCTCGTTCTTCAACACGTCAGTCCTCACTCGATCAGCATGGATGCTCATCAGTGGCCGACCCGATCGATGAGGTAGCCCACGAGTTCGTCGATCGTGGTGAGTACCTTGCTGGCGGCCTGGAAGGCACGCTGGGCCTGCATGATGGTGGTCATTTCCTCGTCGAGGCTCACGGCCCCCACGGCGTCGGCATCGCGGGTTGCGGCGTCGGCGATGGTGGCCTGCACGTTCGAACGCTGCTGCGCCGATTGCGACTCGACACCGAGGCCACCGATCATCGTCTGGTACACCGAATCGGCGCCCGTTGCCGAGTCGGCCAGGGCGGCCAGTGCACGGGCTTGGTTACCGTCGAGCGGACCGGGTGCCACGGGGCCGGGCAGCTTTGGTGCACCTGCGGCGATGTTGGCCGGAAGACCGGCCACATCAGTCGACAAGGCAATGGTCGATGCAGTCACACCGACGGGATCGAAGAAGTTCAAGCCGGTCACACCGGCCTGTGTGTAACCCGCCGCGTGCAGCGTGTTCACCGACGACACCAAGGTGGCTGCGACATTGTCGAGTGCAGCCGTGTAGCGCGGCACGAGATCGTTGATGGTGGCCGCCACCGATGCTCCCTCGCCCGAGGTCATCAATACGGCCTGCGAGTCGCTCGCGAAGCGCAGCACCCCCGTGGGGGCCTCGAGTGTTTCCTTGAACTCGCCGGCCACCACTTGGCGCCCACCGATGAACACGTTCAACTGGCCATTGGCGGTGCCCTGGGTGACAGCACCCGTGAGCTTGGTGAGTTGCGCCACCACCTGGTCGCGCTGGTCGAGTTGCTCGGGCGTGGCCGACGACAGCACCTGCTGGTTGAAGCTCACCACCTGGGCGAGCAGGCTGTTCGCCTCACTCGCCAGGCTGGTCAAGCGTTCCTTGGCCGAGTCGGAGATGTTGGTGAGTGAAGCGGCGCTGCGGTGCATGGCCGACACCAGCAGATCACCCTTGGCGAGCACTGCCGAACGAGCGGCAGGGTTGGCCGGGTCGCTGCTCAGGGTGGTCCACGATGCCCAGTAATCGTGCAGCTGGTTCGCCATGCCCATATCGGTGGGCTCGGGGAACACCTGCTCGACGGAGGCGAGGGCTGCCTTGCTGGCGTCGGCTGCGGCACGACCGGCCTCTTCGCGCGAAGCACGCAGCACGGTGAGGTCATCGGTGTTGCGGGTGACCGATACGACGTCGACCCCGTTGCGCTGCCCGAGGGCGCTCACGGGCCCCGAACCCGCAGGTGCGAGGAGCACGCTCTGGCGGCGATAGCCAGGGGTGGTTGCGTTGGCGATGTTGTGAGCAGAGACGTCGAGGACGCGCTGTTGGGCGCGCAGTGCGCTGAGAGGCGTATTGAACGACGAAATGCTGGTCACGATCAGACCGTCCGATCCAGGCGCAACGCCGAAACGGTGAGCGGCGCGGTGTACCCACGCGGGTTGTAGACGTCGACACTGTGGTCGCCGAGGCTGGCGATGATTTCACGCGAGCGCATCAGGCCACGGCGTGCGAGTTCCTGGTTGGCGCTCGACACGTCTTCGATCTCGCTCTGCAGCGAACGGAGTTGCAACCGGTGTTGCGCCAACAACTGGCCCCACGGGTGCTCGACGTACTGGAGCAGGTCGGTGAGGCTCACGGTGGGGGGCAAGCCGTACTTCCGTGCCAACCGAGCAGACGCCTGGCCACGAGCAGCATCGACGGCGTTCACTGCCTCCATCAACGTCTCGATCTCGCCGTTGAGCGTTGGCATCCAGCGGGTACGCCCGGCAGCCAGAAGCAAGCCCTGCATTTCGAGCTTGTAGACCATCTGCTCGAGTAACTCGCGCATTGTCCAGAGTTGTTGCGACAGGTCTTCAGCCGGCTCCACGACATTGACAGTCCGGAGTCGCGTCGAAACCGCAGGTAGCCCCGCCCGATACGGCCTCACATTCTCGCTGTCTGGAGATGGTGCGCAGCCAACACCACAGAAGCTCGGGTGATCGACCGGGCGATGGTGGGGTGATGGCCCGAGCGATGGGTGTGAGGGATGCCTCAGGGGATCACATGGTTGCGCGAAGTGTTCGACTCGGCACTATCGGTGACAAGCGACCGTCACTACCGGTCCGCATGCGATCGAGGAGTACCCCCATGATCCGCCTGACGCGGCTCCGCCAAACCGACCCGTTGTACATCAACCCCGACCACATCGAGCGACTCGATCGTCATCACGAAACGGTCGTGCACCTGCTCAACGGCACGGAATACATCGTCATCGAGTCGCCCGAGGAAATCCTCGAGCAGGTCACCCGGCTGCGAGCCAGCGTCATCGCCATGGCTGCCCGGATGGTGACCGAGCAGAACGTCTCGAGCGAGGTCGCAACGTTGGCCGATGTGCAGGCGGCTGCTGCGTCACCGGGCATCCCCACCATCGAGGAGCTGTAAGCCATGCCGGCAACACTCGTAGGGCTGATCGTTGCGATGGTCGGTGTGTTCGTGGGTGCCGTCACCCACGGCGTGAGCCCGGTCTTCCTCGTATCGAATGTCACGGCGTTGCTGATCGTGTTCCTCGGCGCGCTCGGCGCCACCATGGCGTCGTTCGAGCTGCCGGCAACCACTGGCGTCTTCAAGGCGATCATGATTGCAATGTTCCCCAAAACCGGTGGAACACCCACCGCCACCATCAGCAAGCTGGTGGAGTTCGCTCGCAAGGCTCGCCATGAAGGTCTGCTGGCGCTGGAGTCGGAGGTGGGCACGCTCGAAGACGTCTTCATGAAGCGCGGCCTGCAACTGGCCATCGACGGTAGCGACCCCGAGGCCGTTGCCCAGGTGATGAAGACCGACATCAAGGCCATGAAGGCACGCCACAAGGTGGCCGCCGACTGGTGTATGACCCTCGGCATCTTCGCCCCGACGTTCGGCATCATCGGTGCCGTGATCGGCCTCATCGCCACGATGGCCGAACTCGACAACCCGGCCAAACTGGGCGAGGGCATTTCTGGCGCGTTCTGCGCCACATTTTTGGGTGTGTACCTGGCCAACGGCGTGATGCTGCCACTGTCGAACCGTTTGAAGCGCCTTTCCACTCAGGAAGCGGCCAGCCGAGAAATGGTGATGGAGGGGGTACTCGCCATCCAAGGTGGTCAGAACCCTCGTGTGATCGAAGAGACGTTGTTGTCGTACCTGTCACCGAAGGAAGCAGCGACGATTCGCGAGGCCAACGGTGGCTAGTGGCGGCGGTGGCGGCGGCCACGGCGGCGGAGGCCACGGCGGCGGTCACAAGAAGCATGAGGAACACGAAGAACACGAAGAGCACGTGAACCATGAGGCGTGGGTGATTCCCTACGCCGACATGTTGACGCTGCTCATGGTGATGTTTTTGGCGCTCTTCGCCACCGGCCGCGTCGACATGGAGAAGCTGAAGAAGCTTGCCGAGAGCATGCGCCACGAATTCGGCGGCGGCTCATCGGCGCAGGTGGTGCAGATCAACCAGGGCAGCAGCGGCAGCACGCCGATGCAGGGTGGTGACGGCATCTTCAACGCGGAGAAGCCGCCGGCACCGACGAAACCCACCGACATGCAGATCGAGCAGGCGCGTCAGCAGCACGATCTGAAGGCCGCCCAGGACGAGATCAAGAAGCTCCAGGAGTTCGAGGAAACGCTGAAGACCAACTCGAACATCGCCGGCCTCGGGCAGGGCCTCGACTTCAAGATCGAAGGCCGCGGCTTGGTGGTGACGGTGCTGAGCGATGCCGTACTCTTCGCGCCTGGTTCGGCAACCCTCGAGACCAACAGTTGGATGGTGCTGAAACCCATTGGCGACGCGTTGAAGAACATCCCCAACAACATCTCGGTCGAGGGGTACACCGACTCGCAGCCGATCTTGACGTCGAGGTATTCGTCGAACTGGAGCCTGTCGTCGGAGCGCGCCAACTCGGTGCGTAAGTTCTTCCAGGACGGGGGCATCGAGCCCACCCGTCTGGCGGTGGCTGGCTACGGCGAGAACCGCCCGGTGGGCGACAACAACACGCCCGAAGGCCGCGCCAAGAACCGACGCGTCGAGATCGTGGTGCTCACCGACATTTCGTTGCAACCGGTCATCAATGCCGCGGCGAACGTGGGCAGCGGGGCCTGACCACCCGCCGAGAAATCTCGTGCAGGCGAGGTCAGTTCGACGTCGAGGTTTCTTGCGCGGCGCCCTCTCACACCGGACAGTTCTTCTCACCACTCTCTCCAGGGACGGAGAGACTCGACATGACGGATCATCACCATGGGCAAGAAAAAAGAAGCTCCCGCCGCTGAAGGCGAAGGCGAAGGCAAAAAGTCGAAGAAGAAGCTGATCATGGTCGTGGTGCTGTGCGTGATACTCGCCGGCGCCGGCTACAAGCTCGGAGGCGGCGGTTCCGCCGCTGCAGGTACGGCCACCACCACCACCATCGTGCAGTTGGTCGGCTGCAAAGAGGGCACCGACGCCACCACGGCAGAGCCGAATGTGCTCGACCTCGAGAAGATGAACCTCAACCTCGCGGACGGTCACTACCTCAGCGTGGCCGTGTCGCTGAACCTCTGCCCCGATGTAGTGATCGCCGCTGCGGGCGCAGCTGAAGGTGCCGGTGCCGAGCCGTTCCAGAAGGCTCCTGCCAAAGACATCATCGTGTCGACGCTGTCGGGGAGTTCGATGAGCACGCTCGCCACAGCAGAGGGCCGTGAAGAGGCCCGAAAGCTGCTCGTCGAGCGGCTGAGCGAGGAATACCCCGAAGAGGTGTACGGAGTGTTCTTCGTCGAATTCGTGATGCAGTAACCGCTCGCGGGTACCGGTGAGCGCGTAGCGGCCACCGGTCAGGTGGTGAGGAGCTCGCGCCTCACGCTCTCGGCCCACGCAACGCTGGCGGCGTACACCTCGCGGATGAATTCGCCCTGGCCGGGCATGAGCTGTTCGAGCGTGTCCGTATCGGCCTGTTCGAACGCATACACGGCATCCATCACCTTGCCCAGCGGACCGCTCTGCTCGAGCAGTGCCGAGCGCACATCGGCGGGAAGCGGAAGACCAGTGAGTAGCTCGTCCATGGGCGCACCGAACACAGTGTCGATGACCGACAGCAGGCCGGTGGTGAATGCACCTGCCGGGTCGGCCGCGACGCCGCCATCGGGCTGTGCAGCGAACTTCGACGCCATCTGGGCCCGTGCTGCGGCCAGCACGATGACCTCATCGCTGATGGCCCGATTGTTCTTGGCCATGGTGAGCAGTACGGCGAGTTGGCGTACCTGCACGAAGCCCACCATCACGATGGCGTGCCTGATCGACTGGACCCGCACGTTCAAACCGAATGAACTCGAGTTCACGAGGCGCAAGATGGCGTAGGCCAGGCTGGGATCGGCCGAGATGAGCGACTCGACACGGTCGATCTCCACATCGGCCCGGCTCACTTCGGCCAACAGCAAAATGGCTGTCGACACGTTGTTGGGCCGGCCCGAGCGCTCGAGCAGTTCGGGTTTGGCGAAGAAGTAGCCCTGAAACAGGTCGAACCCCAAGTGCATGCACGCCGCGTACTTGGCGGGGTCTTCCACCTTCTCGGCCAAGAGAAGGGCCTTGGGGAACATCTCGCGGCTGCGAGCCACCATGCCCGCCAGGTCGTCGGTGGGGATGGCCAGCACATCGAGTTTCACCACATCGATGAGCGGAGCGATGTCGGTGAGGCCTGGCCGATCGAGATCGACTACGTCGTCGAGTGCGAACCGCAACCCGGTGGCGTACGCGTCTCTGATGACCTGCACCATCTCGGCATCGAGCAACACGTGCTCGAGCACTTCGACGATGGTGCGATCGACCGGAAGGATCGACAGCAGGCCGGTGTGCAACAAGCCGCCGGCTGCGTTGATGAAACCGAGCCGATCGCCGATGAGCCGATCGAAGCCCCATTCGATGATGGCGGCCTCGATGACTCGTCGAGTGGCGTCGTCGGGGTTGGCGAAGAACGCCTGGTTCTGGTCGCCATCGCGATAGAGCAGTTCGAACGCATAGGTTCGGCCGCGACGATCGAGAATGGGCTGCCGACCGAGGTATATGTTCGACGCCACGTTGTCCATCGTACCGGTCACGAGGCTCTCCCCGACGTTTCGAGACCCTGGTGGGAGGCATCGGGAAGCACCGCGACGGTGCCTCTATACTTTCGTTCGTGGCTGATCCCGATGTTCGGCTGCGGGTGCTGCTGGCCGACGATCAGGTGGTGGCGGCCCGTGGGGCGGCCGAGTATCTCGCTGCGCTCGGAATCGACGTGTGTGGCACCGTCACCGACCCACGTCGTCTGGTTCGTGCCTACCAACAGCACCTTCCCGATGTAGTGATGATCGAGATCACCATGGGCGGACGCGGCACAGCCTTCGCTGAAGTGCTCGGCCTGTTGGGCGGGCACCCCGATGCTGCGGTGCTGGTGTTCACATCCGACCTGTCGCCAACCACGGTGGCGGCATCGGTGGAGCACGGTTGCTTGGGTGTGGTGCCGAAGACGTGCTCGGTCGACGCGTTGGGCAACGCCGTGCGCACCGTGGCCGCCCGAGAGCGGTTCATGCACCCACGCGCCATCACCGCGATGCTGCAAACTCGTCAGGCCAGCGAGCAGCGACGCAGCCTGCGCCCGCTCAGTGCCCGCGAGCTCTCTGTGCTCGGCCTCGCTGCCGAAGGCTTCACCAACGCCGAGATCGGCGAACAGCTCGGCATCGGCGCCGAGACGGTGAAGACCCATCTCACTCATGTGCAAGAGAAACTCCATGCCCGCGACCGAACTCACGCTGTCAGCCGCGCGCTGCGTCTCGGTGTCCTGACCTGAGCGCGATCTCGCGCTCGATCTCGGCTACGGCCGTTTCGTGGCTGAGCACGCGACGGCGACCGGGCGACATACCACCGAAGTAACCGCTCATGATCTCGTGCCGGTAGGCGTGGTCGAGGCACTCGCGGCGCACCGGGCACTTCTGGCACAGCGCAACGGTCGACGATGCGATCGTGCGGCCGGCTTCCACGAAGAACAGGTCGAGCTGATCGAGCTCGAGGTCGCCGCACGCAGCCTTGGTGAGCCAGGGAAGATCGGGAGTGCGATCGATGAGTTCGTCGAGTGAGCGGCCAGGTGCCATGAGTGTTCCTCCGTGGTGTGTAGACACAGGGAACTGTCCGGAACCCGACTGGGTTGGCAACCAGAAAATTCAGCGAACAGCGTCGACTGCAGCACCCATGCACAGCTCGGCTGCGGCACGGCGAGGGGAGCGGCCCGTGTGGCGTGCCCACAGGCTCACCGTGGCAGTGAGCAACGCGATGGAACCGGCGACGAGGTCGTCGTCACTGCTGACACGACGCGCACCGTCGATGTCGGCGATGACCCGGCTGTGGTCGCCGCGGCGCACTGCATCGAGCAACCACGCAGCGGTTTGCACGGCGTCGGTGCTGGCGATGTCGTAGTGCTTCGCCAACGACAACAGATCGGTGGCCAGGCTCCGCCCGTCATCGGGTGTGAGCTGCTGCCAACCGTCGATGGTGGCATCGAGTTGATCGAGCGTGGCGAACGAGATGGTGGTGAGCAGTTCGTAGAAATTCTCGAACGAAAAGCGCAGGTCCTCCACCAGGAGTTCGAAGCCGACGAGATCGTCGCGAACTACGGCAGCCATTGCTCCGTAGAGGCAACCGAGGGCCTCGCGGATCTGAAGGTTTCTTGCTCCGAACACAGGTACAGACTGTCCTGCCGGCACTCCGGCGGCGCCATGTTCGGCACGCATTTCCGCGGGTGATTTGACGGTGACTCCGCCACCACCCGCGACCCCCGACACGTCATTCGAACGACGACCGGCTGCTCACCGTGAGGCCGATTTCGAGGTCGTGTGCCACGCCGATGGCTTCATCCCACGCAGCAAACCAAGCCGCCCACACGGCGGCGATGGGAATGGCGCGGACGTGCCAGTACAACGACTGCGGCACCAACCATGCCAGGGGGCGCGCGAGTTCGGCAGCGAGGGTGAACGACTGACCCGCCGCATCACCGATGATCACCGGGTCGTTGCGCATGTCGACGCTCACGACATGATCGAACGAAGCGAACTCGGGGCCGCCGTGCAACACCACCAGATCGTCCTTGGGGCGCACCATCACCGCCGTTTCGGGAGTGGCCGCCAAGATGACCTCGGTAGTGGGTTCCGCCCAGGTGCGAGCCAGGCCGGCTCGGCGCCCTGCGTCGGCCATGTCGTCGATGATGCCCACGCCGGTACGGTCGTCGACCGACAGAGCCAAGCGAGTGATTGCCAGCTCATCACGTAGCCGAACCAACTGGTCGAGGGGCACCCACACGCCCACGTCGTGGGCGGCAAGAGTGCGGGCCAACACGTCGTCGAGATCGACCACCAGGTCGGCGTCGAGCTCACGTACATAGGCACGCAATGACACCAGATTGGTGATGGGCCCCACCTGCCAGGTCCGCCGCCAGGTCTGGCGCCACGACGCGTAGTCGTGCGCCAGCCCATGGCGTTGGATCTCGCCAGGAGCCAGAGTCCAATCGATGAGTTCACCGGCGGCGTCGTGGATGGGAACCACGACATCGCGTAGTGACGCGAGCGGAATATCGGGCGTCGGTGCGATGGCGGCGCTGAGCACAACCTCTGCGGGTGGCAACAACAGCCACGCCGTATGTTCGGTTTGCCCAGGCACCGCCATCACCGACGATCGCTAGCTCGCATACCGTGATCGTAGGTCGCGTCGAATGAGCATTCAGCTCACCCGGCGAACCGCCGTCAGGTCTTCGCCCAGCAATGCAGCCAGGCGGAGGGGTACGAGGGTTCCTACCCGAGGGGGAAGGAAGGTCTCGAGGCTCCAGGCACCGTGGCCGTACACGTCGTACAGCAAGGTTCCCAGTTCACGTGCCCGCTCGGGGTCGTCGGCCGAGTCGGCGACTCGGTCTTCGAGCATCAGCACACGCCGCGACGTACGGGCGATCTGATCGGCAGCACGACCGATCTCGAAGGTCAACCGCTCGTCGTCGTCGATGTGCATCTGCAACTGAGTGAGCACCGCGGGCAGCAACTTGCCTGCCAGGATGCCGTAGTCGACCACTGCCTCACGGCCCGGCTCGGCTTCCACCACACGCCACGCCTCTTCGGCGATGGCGCGACGACGCTCGAGTTCCCGATGAGCCGCAAGCAGACGGGCCGGGGTGACCCCTGGTGCCTGCACGCGAATTTCAGGAAGTGAGAGACCGCTGCGCAGTGCGGTGATCAACACAGTCACGTCACGACGTTCAAACTCGTTCGTGTCGTCGTCTCCCACGAGTGCGGTGAGCTCTTCGATGAGCGCAGCCTCTTCGTGGCATGTTGCTGGTGACTGCCTGCCGGCCCAAGGGCTGCAGATCTCGGCCAGCCGTTTCGGCTGACCTTTCGCCTTGGTAGGCGGCGGTGATGTCCCGAGCGATGAATGTCTCACCGGCTCGGGAGGCGCTTCTAATGACCGGGGGGCCATGGTTCCTCCGTGATGTGTGTGCCGTGTGTTCCATCCTTGGAACTCACGTGATCAACAGTCCGGAAGAGCCGATCTGGTGATGCCATTTCACGGGGGATTGGCGAGTGAACTGGACGGGAACCGGGTGACGGGGAGATCGCCCGGATATCACGCCTGAAACTCGTGCACGCTGGGCAAATGCTGTGCCACGGCCGGTGCTGGCCGTATCGACCACTCACCAAAACGAGCAATGGCCGCCGGCGAACCGGCGGCCATTGACACATTCGTGCGAACGAACGTGGAGCAGCAGAGTCGGTCAGGGACGACCGTGGGTGTGGATCTTGCGCAGCACCATCGGGTGCTGGATCTTGGCGATGGCCTTGGCTTCGATCTGGCGGATCGCTTCACGCGACAGGGCGAGGGTTTCGCCGATACCGGCGAGCTTCTCGGCCGGCTCACCGTCGAGGCCGAAGCGACGCACGATGACGAACAGCTCACGGGGGTCGAGCGCTGCGAGCCCGTAGGTGCGCAGGGCCGACAGCATCATGCCCGACACCACCACGGCCTCGGGGCCAGGGGTGGCGCTTTCGATGGTGTCGCCGAGCGTGCCATCAGAATCATCGGACGTGGACTGGTCGACCGACTCGAGGCGGGGCGGGGTGATGACACGACGCACCTGGTCGACGGTGGCGCCCACCACTGCCGCCACTTCGGCGTACGAGGGGGTGTAGCGGGTGTCGTCGCCCTGGAGGTGACGGAACGCCCGCAAAATCTCCGGGCGGCGCTCGAAGTCGCCGAGGTTCACGTTGGGGTGATCGGCGTCGCGCACCGCACGCAGCACTTCACGCTGGATGGGCTTGAAGGCCCACTGGCCGAAGCGGCCCTGCGTCGGGTCGAAGCTGTCGATGGCCCGCATCAGGCCGAGCAGGCCGGCTGCTTCGAAGTCGGCCGAATCTTCACGGGTCGAGTTCGAGGTGAAACGCTTGCAGTACGAGCGCACCAGGCCGAGGTTGAACCGCACGATTTCGGCAGTCACATCATCGAGCGAACGCTTCGCCCGATTGATCACCCGGGCATCGCCCTGGTTCTGCTCGAGCTCGGCCAGCTGCTCTTGCAACTGGCGGCGACGCTGGAACAGTTCGGAGTTCCCGTCGACGTAATCCTCTGCCGCCCGAGGCGTGGTGACTTCTGTGACCGCCATCATTGTGTGCTCCTGCTCCGCGCCCCGCCAGGGCTCTTGGTGTGTCCCCCAGCGGAGGACACTTGTGCTGCTCGGTCTCAGGCATGCGCCGTCGACATAGTCAGCTTCGTCGTTCGAATCCCCCGGGGGAAGTTCCGGGTGAGTCATTTGCACCGACCCCAGGTACACCCTTCGATTATCCCCTGTTTCGGGGATACTGGTGTGGGCAATCCACTACACGGGGAGATTCCTCCACCACTCAAAGTGAGATTCTCTGGGAATGGTTGCTCACTTCGCACATCCGGGGACAGTTACTGCCATGAACCCCACTGACCGGATCACGCTGGTGGTCGTGCAGCAGCACAGTGTGCTGCGTGAGGCATTGCACCTGCGTCTGGCCGCCGAAACCGACTTCGATGTGATCGCCGCTGTGGCCACCGTCGGTGACGCCGCACCCGCACTCGCCGACCACCCATATGCCGTGGTGTTGCTCGACGAACCTGCTTCACCCGATGCCTGCCGCACCCTCATGAGCGAGCTGCGCAGCCTGTCGACCTCGGCCCGCGCCGTGATGCTGGTGAATTCGCGTCAGTTGGTGATGGTGTCGGCCGCAGTGAACGCCGGTGTCGTTGGTGTGCTCTGCAGTGACACTCCGTCACTCGCGCTGGCACATTCGCTGCGCACGGTGGCCAGTGGTGCCAGTGTGCTCGACGAACAATCACTCGCCCTGTTGGCCACATCGTGGCAAGACGTCGACCAACCCTCGCTGTCGATGCGCGAACTCGAAGTGCTGTCGCTGCTCGCCTCGGGCTCGAGCAACGCCGAGATCGCCAGTGTGCTGTACGTGTCGACCGAGACCATCAAGACGCACGTGGCGCACCTACTGAAGAAGCTCGAAGTGCCCAATCGTGCCTCGGCCGTGCGCAAGGCCGAGCGGATGGGCCTGCTGGTCTGACGTTCGGCGGGGTTACGGGTGCCACAATGCGCCCATGACCTCTTTGCCCACATCGCCCGCACCGGTGCGCTACGGCATCATCGGCACCGGCATGATGGGCTGCGAGCACATCACCAACCTCGTCCATCTGCCCGAGGCCGAGGTGGTGGCCATCGCCGATCCGGTCGAGTCGTCGCTCGACTGGGGTCGTCGCGCTGCGGGTGGGCCCGTGGCCGCATACGCCGACCACCGCCAACTGCTGGCCCGTGACGACCTCGACGCCGTCGTCATCGCATCACCGAACCACACCCATGCCACGGTGCTGCGCGACGCGTTGGCCACCGACCTGGCGGTGATGGTGGAAAAGCCGATGTGCACCACTGTCGACGACTGCCTCGACGTACGCAGCCGGGCGGCCGACCGCGCTGCGCTCACCTGGGTCGGCCTCGAGTACCGCTTCATGCCCACCGTTGCCGCCCTGCTCGAACAACTCGCCACGGGGGTGTGCGGCACCACCCGGATGGTGTCGATCCGCGAGCACCGCTTCCCCTTCCTCGTGAAGGTTGGCAACTGGAACCGCTTCACCGAGAACACGGGGGGCACCCTGGTGGAGAAGTGCTGCCACTTCTTCGACCTGATGCGGCTCGCCGCCGGTGCAAACCCGGTGCGGGTGATGGCATCGGGCGGGCACGACGTGAACCATCTCGACGAGATCTACGACGGTCGCGTGCCCGACATCTTGGACAACGCGTTCGTGATCGTCGAGTTCGATAACGGTGTGCGTGGTTCGCTCGACCTGTCGATGTTCGCCGAGGGCGGCCGCTTCGAGCAGGAGATCACCGTGGTGGGCGACCGGGCGAAGCTCGAGGCGACGGTACCGGGCGACGGCGTGTTCGTCGGGCCCCGCGACCGCAGCGGCCCGTACGAGGTGCCTGCCAGCGCCGATGCCGATGTCACCTACCAGGGGTTCCACCACGGTTCGTCGTTCGTCGAGCACCGCCGGTTCATCGACTGCCTCCGCAGCGGGCGCCCGGCCGAGGTGACCGTCGACGATGGCCTGTGGTCGGTGCTGATGGGCGCTGCCGCGCATCGCGCCATCGATGAGCGACGCATCGTCGACCTCGCCGACTACGCCCTCTGATCCGAGTCCACCAGGGCCATCCGAGTCGCTCAGGGGTATGCGAGTACTTCGGCGCCCCCAGGGTGCACGAAATGACTCGGATGGGTGCAGGCGGTCAGAGGGCTGAGGCCTCGAGGATGTGGATACCGCAGGCCGAGCCGAGGCCGATGACATGGGCCAGGCCCACCTTCGCGCCGTCGATCTGGCGCGGGCCGGCCTCACCACGCAGGTGATGGCAGATCTCCCAGATGTTGGCGATACCGGTGGCCGAGATGGGGTGACCCTTGCTCTGCAGACCGCCGCTCACGTTCACCGGCGTCGAGCCATCGCGCCACGGTGCACCCGACTCGAAGAAGTCGACCGCACCGCCTTCGGGGCACAGCATGAGGTTGTCGTAGTGCACCAGTTCGGCGGTGGCGAAGCAGTCGTGCAGTTCCACCAAGTCGAGATCGTCGGGGCCGATACCGGCAGCCTCGTACGCCTGTTTGGCGGCATTGCGCGTGAGCGTGTTCACGTTGGGCAGGATCTGGCAGGCGTCTTCCCATGGGTCGGTTGTGAGCACCGAGGCCGCTACCTTCACCGCACGACGTTGCTGCTCGAGCGACAGGGTGCGCAGCTTGGTTTCACTGACCACCACGGCCGCCGCCGCACCATCGCAGTTGGCCGAGCACATGGGGCGCGTATTCGGGTAGGCGATCATCATGTCGCCCATGATCTCTTCGAGGGTGAACCGCTTCGAATAGGCCGCCAACGGGTTGAGGGTGGAGTGAGCGTGGTTCTTCTCGCTGATCTTGGCGAAGGTTTCGAACGTGGCGTCGCCGTACTTGTGGGCGTACTCCATGCCCACCTGGGCGAACGTGCCAGGCATGGCGTCGGTGCCGATGCGACCATCGGTGGGGGCCACAGCGCCGTAACGACCCGAGGGCTGCCACACCTTGCCGTCGGTCTTGGCGCGCCCGCCGCCACCGAGCAGACCAGCGCCTGCCAACTTCTCGACACCTACGGCGAGCCCCATGTCGCACTCGCCCGCCTTGATGGCCATGATGACCGTGCGCAGCGCGGTGGCACCTGTGGCACAGGCATTCGACACGTTGTACACGGGAATACCGGTTTGGCCGACCTGCTTCTGGATCTGCTGGCCGATACCACCGCCACCCATGAGGTTGCCGGCAGCGAGGATGCCCATCTGCCCCATGGTGACGCCCGCATCGGCGAGCGCGCCCATTGCAGCCTCTGCAGCGAGGTCGACGATGTCTTTGTCGGTGTGCTTGCCGAACTTGGTCATCGTGATTCCGAGGATCCAGACGTTGTCAGCCATGGTGATCTCCTGTGTTCGTGAGTTCGTGAGTACGTGATTCGTGCGAAGTGGATCGGGGTTCAGACCGGCTCGAAGCCGAAGCCGATGGCCTCGGTGCCGTTGTCGTCGGTGCCCAACGAATAGGTGGTGAGCCGCACCTGCATACCGAGCTTCACGTGCTCGGGGTCGGGGTCGACGTTGATGACGTTGCCGCGCACCTTGGTGCCTGCGCAGTCGATGACGGCAGCCACGAAGGGCACCGGCACACCGGGCGCAGCGAGGGTGACGATGGTGAACGACGTGACCTCGCCCACCGTGGCCACAGCCACCTGGGTGAAACTGGTGGCGAAGCATGCGGCACAGGCATTGCGACGGTCGAAGAACCGGGCCCCGCACCCGGTGCATTCGTTGGCCACGAGATGCGGATGCTCGCCGAGCACCAGGTAGTTGACCAGGGGGACCTGCGCTGTCGAATCGGTGTCAGTCACGCTGCGCACTGTATCCAGCCTGGTCGGTTGCATCGGTGTCGGGGATCAGCCAGACTTATTGAGACAGATTCTCAATAAGTCTGGCTACTGAGAATGCCCATTCCCCGCCCCCACTCACCCTTCGCTGCCCGTCGGCGCCGCATCAGTGCGGTGCTGGCTGGAGGCGCGCTGGCGGTGACCGTCGTGGGTGCCTGCGGTAGCTCAACGTCCAGCGGCACACCGACGGGGGGCAGGCCAACCGTGGTGGTGACCTACTCGATCTTGGGTGATGTGGTGAGCAGGCTGGTGGGCGATACCGCGGCTGTGCAGGTGATCATCCCCGATGGGCTCGACCCTCACGATTACAGCGCATCGGCCCGCGACATCGAGACGATGAATCACGCTGCCCTGGTGGTGGCCAACGGGCTCGGGCTCGAAGAAGGCCTCACCCGCTCGCTCGAACGGGCCAGTGCCGATGGGGTGGCGGTGTTCACCGTGGCCGACCATGTGACGGTGCGTGCACTCGACGGCACCACCACGGCCCCCACCGCCGGCGGCCATGCACCCAGTGGCAGCGACCCGCACCTGTGGACCGACCCGCAGACGATGGCGCAGATGCTCCCCGACCTCGCTGCGGCGCTGCAGACCACACTGCACGTCGACCTAGACGCGAACCTGGCGGCGGTGCAGAGCACCCTGGCCGCGCTCGACGCGCAGGTGCGCACCATCGTGGGCCGCATCCCCGCGGGTGGGTGCACGTTGGTCACGGGGCACGAATCGCTCGGCTACTTCGCGGCCCGGTACGGCTGCCAGATCGTGGGCGCCGTCATTCCCAGCCTGTCGTCGACCGCCGAAGCATCGGCCCAACAACTCGCCCAACTCGCCGCCCAGGCGCGCGCGGCGGGCGTGAAGGCCATCTTCACCGAGGTGGGCACACCTGCGCAGGTGGCCGAACAGGTGGCGCGAACCGTGGGCGTACCACTGGTCGAGCTCCCCACGCACCGGCTGCCCACCAGCGGCGGCTACCCGGCGTTCATCATCGCCCTCGCCACCGGTATCGCCGACGGCCTCACCGGGGCGGCGTAGTAGCGGCGATGTACCAGTTCTTCATCGCCCCGTTCGTCGACAACGCGTTCCTCGCTCGAGCACTCACCGCCGGGGTGCTGGTGGCGCTGGCATGTGCCGTGGTGGGCACGTTCGTAGTGCTGCGCGGGTTGGCGTTCGTGGCCGACGCACTGGCCCACGGTGTGTTGCCGGGTATCGCCATCGCGTTGCTGGTCGGCTTCCCTGTCACCATCGGCGCCGCGGCTGGCACGGTCGTGATGATGGGCGGTGTCTCGGTCATCACCCGGCGCTCGCGTCTGTCGGGCGATACGGCCATCGGCCTGTTGTTCGCCGGCATGCTGGCCGTGGGCGTGATGATCACGTCGAAGTCGCACAGTTTCACCGGCGACCTCACCCGCATCTTCATCGGCGACATCCTCGGGGTCGACCCCGCGGCACTGCTGTGGCAAGCCCTGGCCGTGGTGTTCGTGGTGGCCGTGGCGTGGGTGTGCCGGCGGCCGTTCCTGTTGCTGTGCCTCGACCCCGAACTCGCCACCACCTCGGGGTTCCGCGTGCGTCGCTACGAGAACGTGCTGCTGCTCATCGTGGCAGTAGCCATCATCAGTTCGTTCCAGGTGGTGGGCACGCTGTTGGTGTTTGGCATGTTGGTGGCGCCGGCGTCCACAGCGGCCCTGGTCACGCGCCGTGTGGGTGCGATGACCGCCATCGCCGCAGTGCTCGGCGTGGTGTCGGTGTATGCCGGCCTGTCGTTGAGCTATCACGCCGATCTCGCTGCGGGGGCCAGCATCGTTGCGGTGAGCGTGGCCATCTTCATGGTCACCTTCACCGCCACCGAGGTACGCCGGGCTCGAATCACCCATCGCAACCATGAGCGCGGCCACGAACACGACCATGACCATGACCACGACCAGGGAGGTGACCATGGGCATCACCACTGAGTCGGGCTCCGGTGCCATGGCGCTCGAGGCCGAGCACCTTGCCGTGGGCTACAACGACCACGCCGTGATCGAGCATGTCGACCTCACCCTGCAACCGGGTGGATTGCTGTGTCTCATCGGCACCAATGGTTCAGGCAAATCGACGCTGCTGAAAACCATTGCCGGGCTGCTTGCTCCGGTGGACGGCAGCATTCGGGTACTCGGACAGCGGCCGGGTGCGCTCCCCGCCCGCGTGGCGTACCTCTCGCAACATCCGGCGCGCTCGTTCACACTGCCGTTGCGCGCCGCCGATGTGGTGGCGATGGGCCGCTTCGCCGACCTCGGCCTCGTGCGCCGCATGCGCCCCATCGACCACACACTGTGCGCCGAAGCGATCGACCGCATGGGTGTGGGAACGTTCGTCAACCGACCCCTGATGGAGTTGTCGGGTGGGCAACGCCAGCGCACTCATCTCGCCCAGGCGTTGGCACGGCGAGCCGACCTGCTGCTGCTCGACGAACCCACCGCCGGCCTCGACATCGAGGGTCGTGAAACGATCGCACGAGCCATTGCCGAAGAGCGAGCGCGGGGGTGCGCTGTGGTGATGAGCACACACGACATCGACGATGCCGACACCGCCGACCACGTGCTGCTGCTCGCCGGGCGCATCGTCGCCTCAGGAAAGCCCGCCGATGTGCTCACCGACGAGCACCTGCGCGCCAGCTTCGGAAGCACCGGCCACCACTGAGGCCAGCTCAGCGTTGCAAGATGCCGTATTCGACGGCGATCTGTGCTGCCACCGCAGCATTGTTGCGCACCAGGGCAAGGTTCGCCGTGAGGCTGCGGCCCTCGGTGCGCTCGACCACCTTGGCCAACAGGAAGGGTGTGACGTCTTGGCCGGTCACGCCCAGGGCGTCGAGTTCGGCGAGCGCGGCATCGATGGCCCGAGCGATCTCGTGCGCCGGAATCTCGTCGGCAACGGGAATGGGGTTGGCAACGCTCACACCTGTGGTGAGCCCGAGCACATTCCACGTAGCGTTCAGGTGGGCGGCGATGAGGGCAGGGCTGTCGAGTCGACGCGGCGCGGCGAACCCGCTGCTACGCGAATAGAACGAGGGGAACTCGTCGCTGCCGTGCACGATGGTGGGCACGCCGAGCGTCTCGAGCCGTTCGAGGGTGAGCCCGATGTCGAGGATGCTCTTCACGCCCGCCGACACCACGCACACCGGGGTGATGCCGAGCTCGGTGAGATCGGCCGAGATGTCCATGCTGGCTGCTGCGCCGCGGTGCACACCGCCAATGCCACCCGTGGCAAACACCCGGATACCCGCCAGTGCAGCAAGCCGCATGGTGGCGGCCACCGTGGTGGCTCCGGTACGGCCGGCGGCCATGAGCCACGGCAGGTCGCGGGTGGTGGCCTTGAACACGTCGGGTTGTGTGGCGAGCTGTTCGAGTTGGGCTGCGTCGAGGCCCACCTGGCAACGACCGTCGAGCACGGCGATGGTTGCAGGCACAGCGCCGTTGGCGCGAACGATGCCCTCCACCTCGCGAGCCATCTCCACGTTGGTGGGGTACGGCATACCATGGCTGATGATGGTGCTTTCGAGCGCCACCACCGCAGCACCCGACGCCAGCGCATCGGCCACCTCGGGGTTCACCGCAACGGCTGCCGACGCACTCATGCGCGCATCGTGTTCACTTCGGCGATGATGATGTCGCGCACTCGTTCGCGCAGCACCGGCACGTCGGCCAGGGTGAGGCCCTCGGTGCTGATGGGTTCGAGCACACGCACCTCGGCATCGCTCACGCCGAAACGCCAGTCGCCCTTCACCAACGCCGTATATGCACCGTTCACCGCCATCGGCACGATGGGGCAACCGGTCTCGATGGCCAGACGGAACGCACCATCTTTGAACGGCCCCACCTCACCGGTCTTCGAGCGTGTGCCCTCGGGATAGATCATCACGCTCACCTTCTTGTCGAGGCGATCGCGACACGCGGCCATGGCCTTGATGATGCTGTCCTTCTGGCCACGCACCACGCGGATGTCGCCCGACATGCGCATCATCCAGCCGACGAACGGAATGCGCATCAGCGACTCTTTCGACATCCACTTCATCTCCCACGGCAGATGCGAGATGAGCAAGATGTCGACGAAGCTCTGATGGTTGGCCACCACCACATATGGCCGCCGCGGGTCGGCGAGCATGGTGCCCGAGGTGCGGAAGGTCCACAGTGGGTTCAAAATCTGATGCGCCACCGCCAGCTTGCGGAAGAGATAGCCGGGCGCGTACCGACCACGATCGAACGGGTACGTCACCACCAGCGTGATGGCCACCAGTGGGGTCCAGATGAACACCACCAGGCCGAGGATGAACCACGCCCAGATCGACAAGATCGTTCGCGCCACGGGGTTACCGAGGAAGCGGTGACGCCACGTGGGTTTGCGGGCCGCGCTGCCGCTGAACGACTCGGCGGTAGCGGCGGGGGTCGATGGTTCGGCGTCGGCCATTCACCCATCGTGTCATGTCGACCGCTCTTGGCGCGACTTGCAAACGGCCACAGGTACAGTCGCCACATGACTCCCGATCAGCAGGAATTGTTCGATGCCGCCCGCGCCATTCAGCAACGGGCACACGCGCCGTACTCGCACTACAAGGTGGGAGCCGCGTTGCGCACCGCCAGTGGGGCCATCTATTCGGGCTGCAACGTCGAGAACGCTGCGTACCCTCAAGGGTGCTGTGCCGAGGCCAGCGCCATCAGCGCCATGGTGGGGGCCGGTGAGCACCAGATCGTGGAGGTGCTGGTCGTCGCCGACGGCGACCGGTTGGCGTCGTGCTGCGGTGGCTGCCGACAGCGCATCCGCGAGTTCGCTGCGCTCGATACACCCATCCACACCTGCGGACCAGATGGCATTCGGCTCACACTCACCCTCGATCAGCTCTTGCCCTACTCGTTCGGCCCCGACAATCTCGAGGGCTTCGTCAGTTGATCGGAGAGTCATGAACCGTTCGTTCATTCGCGTCGGCGCAGTCGTGGTGGCTCTCGCGCCGTTGGCAATCGTTGGGTGCTCGTCAAGCTCCACTGCCACCGCCACCAGCCCCGCCACCACCTCTGCCACCAGCCCCGCCACCACCACTGCTGCCAGCAGCCCGGCAACGAGCACGCCTGCGACGGGTGCAACGCTCACCATCGCGGGCTTTGCCTTCGGTCCGCTCACCGCCACCGCAGGGCAACAGATCACCATCGTGAACAAGGATTCGGCCGCCCATACCGTTACTGACGATGCAGGATCGTTCGACGTGAAGGTGGCCGCCGGGGGCACGGCCACGCTCACCATCGCCAAGGCCGGTTCGTACAAGATCCACTGCAAGATTCACTCGTCGATGCACGGCACCATCGCGGTGAACTGACGATCGTCGCTGATGCGGCGATGCGCACACACGCCTACGCTGGTGAGGTGACGAGCGCACGAGTACCTCATCTCACCGCGAAGCTGCAGGGTTTCGGCACCACCATCTTCGCCGAGATGACTTCGTTGGCTGCCGCCACCGGCAGTATCAACCTCGGCCAGGGCTTCCCCGACACCGACGGGCCGCGAGAGGTGCTCGACGCCGCCATCGCCGCCATCAACGGTGGCCTCAACCAGTACCCACCGGGGCTGGGCATGCCCGTGCTGCGTGCTGCCATCGCCGAACACCAGCAGCGTTTCTACGGCCTCGCTTACGACCCCGACACCGAGGTACTGGTCACCGCCGGGGCCACTGAGGCGTTGGCCGGCATCTTGCTCGGCCTACTCGACACCGGCGACGAAGTGGTGCTGTTCGAGCCGATGTACGACAGCTATCAGGCGTGTATCGCGCTCGCCGGCGCCACCGCCAAGCCAGTCACACTGCGACCTCCGAGCTACGGGTTCGATCTCGACGAACTGCGCGCCGCCATCACGCCGAAAACCAAGGCGCTACTCGTCAACACTCCGCACAACCCCACCGGCAAGGTGCTCGATCGTGCCGAGATGCAAGCCATCGCCGACCTCGCCCTCGAGTACGACCTCATCGTCATCACCGACGAGGTGTACGAGCACCTGGTGTTCGACGACGCGCAGCACATCGCCATGGCCACGTTGCCGGGTATGCGCGACCGCACCATCAGCATCTCGAGCGGTGGCAAGACCTTCAACACCACCGGGTGGAAGATCGGCTGGCTGTGCGGCCCGGCGCATCTCGTCACCGTGGCGAAGACGGCCAAGCAGTTCCTCACCTATGTGAACGGCGGACCATTCCAACCTGGCATCGCCGCCGGCCTCAGCCTGCCCACCGAGTTCTTCACCGGGCTGTCGGCCGATATGCAGGCCAAGCGCGACCGCCTGCTGCCCGGCCTCACCGCTGCCGGTTTCACGGTGTACCCCACTCGCGGCACGTACTTCGTCACCGTCGACATCCGCCCGTTGCGCGCCGACGGCGATGGCATGGCGTTCTGTCGCGACCTGCCCTATCGATGCGGGGTGGTGGCCATTCCCAACGAGGTGTTCTACGCGAACAAGCGCGAGGGCAGGCACCTGGTGCGCTTCGCCTTCTGCAAGCGGTTCGAGGTGCTCGACGAGGCCGCCGAGCGGTTGACCGGAATGGCACCATGAGCGCGGGTCCAGGCGCCGCCTCCGGTTCGATGCGCATTGCCGCCATCCAGCACGACATCGCCTGGTGCGATCGCGAGGCCAACTTCGCCCACCTCGCCCCGCTCATCGCCGGTGCGGTGGCCAGCGGTGCCCGGTTGGTGTTGCTCAGCGAAACGTTCTCCACCGGCTTCGCCACCGATCGCGACGACCTCGGTGAACCCACCGGTGGCCCGTCGGCACAGTTCCTCGCCGCCCTGGCCCGCGAGCACGGTGTGTGGGTGGGCGGTTCGTGCCCCGAAGTCGCCCCCGATGCACCCGCCCACGACCAACGCCCGCACAACAGCTTCGTGCTGGCCGGACCCGATGGCGAACTGCACCGCTACCGCAAGATCCACCCCTTCACCTACGGCGGCGAAGACAAGCACTTCCGAGCGGGCGATCAGTTCGTGCAGGTCACCATCGACGGCCTTCGCTTCACCCTGTTCGTGTGTTACGACCTGCGCTTCGCCGACGAGTTCTGGCAACTCGCCACCACCACCGACGTGTATCTCGTACCCGCCAACTGGCCCGAGGCTCGGCGCACACACTGGATGGCCCTGTTGCAGGCCCGTGCCATCGAGAACCAGGCGTATGTAGTGGGCTGCAACCGGGTGGGCAACGGCAACGGGCTCGCCTACAGCGGCGACAGTCGCATCGTCGACCCGCTCGGCGAGTTGCTCGCCACTGCGTCACACACCGAGAGCATCCTGCTGGCCGATATCTCGGCCGCGCATGTGGCCGCCGTGCGCGACCGCTTCCGCTTCCTTCCCGACCGCCGCTGAACGCCCTCTACCGCAGGGGGAGTTCGAGCAGGCTCACCGTCTTGCGGCCGCCGTCGGTGTCTTGTTGGCCTACTTCGCGGAACCCGATCGACTCGTGGAACTCGAGCGAGGCGTCGTTGCGCGGCCTGATGTTCACCTCGCAGCACAGCACCGGAAACTGGCCGGTGAGCCGATCGACCAGGGTGGCGTAGAAACCGCGGCCGATGCCGTATCGGCGGAAGGTCGAGTCGACGGCGATGCGATCGAGGTAGGCGAACTCCATGTAGTTGCGGCTGAACCACTGGTAGTTGAGGCTGGCGTAGTCGACGCCCGGAGCGAACACGATGCAGAACCCGGCGAAGGCTCCCTCCACCTCGGCAGTGAGCGATACGTGGCTGATGCCCACCAACCGTTCGATCTCGGCCCGGTCGAGTTCGTTCACCGCTGGCACATTGGCGTTGTTGAGCGCCAGCGCAGCATCGAGATCGGTGGGAAGAGTGTCGCGGATCAGCACGACACACGACTGTAGACAGGCCTAGCCTGAGTGCATGTTCGGATCGAAGAAAACCCAGATGATCGAGCCCGCCGATGCCCTTCCCGGCCGCACCGACCAAACCATGCCAGTGCCCGCCGCGCACTTCATCAACGGCAACCCGCTCACCGGCCCCTGGCCCGAGGGTGTGGAGATCGCCATCGTGGGCATGGGCTGCTTCTGGGGCGCCGAGCGCATGTTCTGGCAGGCCCCGGGCGTGTACTCCACGGCGGTCGGGTACGCAGGTGGCTACACCCCCAACCCCACCTACGAGGAAACGTGCACCGCACGCACCGGCCACACCGAGGCGGTCTTGGTTGCGTTCGACACCGCGCAGACGAGCTACGAAGCCATCCTGAAGGTGTTCTGGGAGAACCACGACCCCACCCAGGGCATGCGCCAGGGCAACGACATGGGCACGCAGTACCGCAGCGCCATCTACGCCACCAGCGACGCACAACTCGCCGCGGCACTGGCCAGTAAAGCCATGTTCGCCGAGCGCCTCGCAGCCGCTGGCTACGGCAGCATCACCACCGAGATCGCCCCTGCCGGTACCTTCTATTACGCCGAGCCGTACCACCAGCAGTACCTGGGCAAGAACCCCAACGGCTACTGCGGTATCGGCGGCACCGGCGTGAGCTGCCCCATCGGCCTCACCGCCTGAACCGCTGCACCCAGCCTGGCCCGACGCGGCCGGTCAGCCCCAGCCGTTGCGTCTGATCTCGTCGCCATCGGCGTCGAGCGCTCGGCCCTGCCAACGCAGCACGCCCGGTGTGGCACTGAGTTTGGCGATGAGTCCCTGCATCGGAGTGCCGTCGAGCGCCACGATGGCATCACGCGCCGCGTAGTGCGGGTCGACGGCGATATCGGCCATGTCCATCACCGGGCCGATGGCAGCCTCGGCGGTGGTGAACGCCTCGAGCACGTCGACCTGGGTGCGCTCAGCACACCACGCCACCATGATCGCTTCGAGGGCGGCACGGTTGGCCATGCGTCCGGCGAACGTGGTGAAGCGGGGGTCGTCGCCCACGCCCAGCAGGGCGGTCACCCGCGCCGCAACACTGTCGGCACTGGTGCTCACACCCACCCACTTGCCGTCGCTGCAGCGATAGGTGCCGCGGGGCACGGTGTAGGGCAGGCCGGCACCGAGACGCGGTTGCTGCTCGCCGGTGAGTTCGTAGAGCGAGATGAGCGGGCCCATGATCTGGAACAGGCTCTCGAGCAAGCTCACATCGACCACCTGCCCCACCCCGCTGTGCAACGCCACCATGGTTGCCAACGCGGCCACGAGGCCGGTCACCTCATCGGTGAGCGCAATGGGCGGCAGCAGTGGTTGGCCATCGGGCTCGCCGCTGATGGCGCTGAGCCCCGACATCGATTCGGCGATGGTGGCGAACCCTGCTCGCCCCGAGTATGGCCCGGTCTGCCCGAACCCGGTGACACGGGTGACCACCAGATGCGGGTTGCGGGCATGCAGTTGGTCGGGGCCGAGGCCGAGGCGTTCGAGCGTGCCGGGGCGGAAGTTCTCGACCAGTACGTCGGCATCGGCGATGAGCCGCCAGAACACGTCGAGATCGGCCTCGAGTTTCAGGTCGAGGGCCACCGTGCGCTTGTTGCGATTCACCACCTTCCACCACAGGCCTTCACCGTCGCGTGGGTCGCGCCAGGCCATGTTGCGCAGGCTGTCGCCGGTGTCGGGTCGCTCGATCTTGATCACATCGGCACCGAAATCGGCGAGATAGCGAGCGCAGTTCGGGCCCGCGAGCACGGTTGAGAGGTCGAGCACGCGCAGGTCGGCGAGCGGTGGCGTTCCGGTGGGCACCGTGCTTACCGCAGGGCGATCGTGAAACACCGGTCGCTCAGTTGGCCGAGCGCGTAGGTCTCGTAATCGACACCGAAATCGCTGTACAGATGCCGACACCGTTCGCTCCACTCGAGCGCGGCGGCGGAGCTGATGCGATGCACCACCTGCATGATGCCGCCCTCGTACACCCGGTACTCGGCCCAGGTGCCGGGAAAGTCCTTCACGCAGCCGATCTCCACGGTGGGCACACCATTCGGCAGCGTGCGCACCCGGTGGCGATGGGTGTGCCCCGCTGTGTAGGCAACGATCGAGCGGCGGCGGTTCATCACCTCGGTGAGTGCATCGCTGGCATCGGGATGTAACCCGAAGTACCCCTCACTTCGATGGCCGGTGGGGTCGGGGCCCGGGGTCCACTGCTGGTGATGCCCCATCACGATCACCGGCACAGTGGAGGCAGCCGCGTGGGCGTCGAGCCACTCGAGTTGATCGGCCTCGAGCATGCCGGTGGTCTGCCCGGGGATGGCCGTGTCCATCAGCGCCACGGCAACGCCGGAAAGTTCG
This sequence comes from Actinomycetota bacterium, assembly GCA_037131575.1. Lineage (GTDB taxonomy): Bacteria > Actinomycetota > Acidimicrobiia > Acidimicrobiales > Ilumatobacteraceae > VFMC01. The sequence continues at coordinate 664 of JBAXQV010000001.1, read as the reverse complement.
ACCCAGGTGTCGCCAGCGTATTCGGTCTGCAGTTGATACGAGTCGTGGTTGCCACGCACCACGTGCAACCGGTCGCCGAACGGGTCGCGGTAGCAGGCCTCGAACGCCGCCCATTCGTCGGGCCGACCATCGCCGGAGAGATCGCCCTTCACGAACACGGCAGCCAAGTCGGCGGCGAGCATCTCGGCCACCGCACCCTGGTTCATCGTGACCGGGTAGGGGGTTTCGTCGGGCCCCACACGCTGGATGGGTCCTTCAGGGTTGTCGTCGATGCGACCGCATTCCTTCTCACCGAAATGCACATCGTTCACCGTGCCGAACCGGCACAGCAGTTCACCCGCCGGGCGGGCGAGGGTACGCACGCCCACGCCGCGAATCTCGTACTCGCTATCGGGGCTGAGCCCATCGAGTTGGTACACATCGAGGCCGTCGTGGGCCACGATCAGGTCGTCGGCAACAGTGGTGATATCCACGCTGTGACGGTACCCCAACCAGCCTCCCTCGACCCACCACGGCCGACCACGACCCACCATGGCCGACCGACACCGACCGACCGACCGACTCCCCGACTCTGTTCGCCGCCCCACCCCACGCCCGTCGTTCTGGTCAGCACCTGAAGCGCACTGTCAGCTTCCGGAGCTGACCGGAACGCCCGGAACCGAGC